>NZ_JBIURH010000019.1:56186-143314 GCF_044740765.1 Kitasatospora sp. NPDC088346 | reverse complement strand
ATATCTGGCGTTGACTTTTGGCACGCTGTTGAGTTCTCAAGGAACGGACACTTCCTTCGGACCGCCTTCCAGCGGGCCCTCCGGGCGCTTCGTTCTTTCGTGTTTCAAGCTTATCAGATGTTTTCCGCTCCGTTTTCCGGAGTTTCATTCATCGGATTTCACTTCGGCCTTTCGGCGCTCCCGAACTCTAGCAGAGTTTTTCGGGCTGTTTTCCCGGCCCGGATTCGAATCCATCTCTGATTTCGAAGGCCCGAACCGTGCGACCGAACGGCCGCGGGGCAACTCGGAGAACATTACGCTCCGAGCTGCCCCGCGTCAAACCGGGCTGGGGTGGCGGGTCAGGCCCGGCCCAGCTCCTCGATCAGCGCCGCCACGAAGGCGTCGATGTCGGCCTCGGTGGTGTCGAAGGCGGTCATCCAGCGGACCTCACCGGTCTGCTCGTCCCAGAAGTAGAAGCGGTAACGCTTCTGCAGTCGCTCGCTGACCTCACGGGGCAGGATCGCGAAGACCGCGTTGGACTCCACGGGCCGCACCACGGTGACGCCCTCGATCTCGCGCACCGCCGTCACCAGCCGCTGGGCCATCGCGTTCGCGTGGCCCGCGTTGCGCAGCCAGAGGTCGCCGGCGAGCAGCGCCTCGAACTGGACCGAGACGAAGCGCATCTTCGACGCGAGCTGCATCGACATCTTGCGCAGGAACTTCAGGTCCCGGACGCGGTCGGGGTTGAGCACCACGACGACCTCGCCGAACAGCAGACCGTTCTTGGTGCCACCGTACGAGAGCACGTCGACCCCGGCGTCCGTGGTGAACGCGCGCAGCGGCAGGCCCTGGGCCGCGGCGGCGTTCGCCAGGCGCGAGCCGTCGAGGTGGACCAGCATGCCGCGCTCGTGGGCGTGGTCGCAGATCGCCTTGATCTCGTCGGGCGTGTAGACCGTGCCGAGCTCGGTGGACTGCGCGATCGAGACGGCGAGCGGCTGTGCGCGGTGCTCGTCGCCCCAGCCCCAGGCCTGGAGGTCGATCAGCTCGGGGGTGAGCTTGCCGTCCGGGGTGGGGACGGTCAGCGCCTTGATGCCGGCGACCTTCTCGGGGGCGCCGCACTCGTCCACGTTGATGTGGGCGCTCTCGGCGGAGATGACCGCGCCCCAGCGCGGCAGCAGGGCCTGGAGCGCGACGACGTTCGCGCCGGTGCCGTTGAAGACCGGGTACGCCTCGGCGCGCTCGCCGAAGTGCTTCCGGAACACCTGCTGGAGGTGGTCGGTGTACTGGTCCTCGCCGTAGGCGATCTGGTGACCGCCGTTGGCCACCGCGAAGGCCGCGAGGATCTCGGGGTGCACGCCGGCGTAGTTGTCGCTGGCGAAGCCCCGGACGGACGGGTCGTGCCGCCGGACGGCGTCGGTGTGGTGGATCGTCATCGGGCTGTCAACCACAGGTGCTGTCCGTTCAGTTCTGCTGCGGGGCGGTCCCAGAGGCCCGCGAGGTGCTCGGCCAGGTCGGCCGTGTCCGTGAAGCCGGGGAACTTGGCGTCCGGCTTCTCGGCCCGCATCTCCGGGCTGACCAGGGCCTTGATCACCAGGATCGCCGCCGCGGCGGTGGGCTCGCCGTCGTCGGCGGTGGTCTCCTTGACGAAGGAGTGCGCCATGGAGAGCGTCCAGGCCTCGGTCGCGGCCTTGGCGGCCGCGTACGCGGCGCCGCCGGCGGTGGGCTTGTGCGCGGCGGCGGCACCGATCATCGCGAACCGGCCGGACTCGCTGCGCAGCAGCGCGGGCTGGAACGCGAGCGAGGTGTGCTGGAGGGTGCGGACGACGGTGTCGTGCAGGAAGTCCCAGTCGTCTATGCGGCTCTCGAAGAAGGACTTGCTGCCGCGCCAGCCGCCGACCAGGTGGAAGAGGCCGTCGACGTGGCCGTGCTCGGCCTCCAGGTGGTCGGCCCAGTCGTGGACCTCCTGCGGGTCGAGGAGGTCGATGATCTGACCGGTGATCTTGGCGCCCGGGACGGCGGTGCGGACCGCGTCCACCGCGGAGTCCAGCCGGCGCTGGTCGATGTCGGCGCCGATGACGGTCGCGCCCTCGGCGGCGAGACGGCGCATGGTGGCCTGGCCGGCCGGGCCACTGGCTCCGGCGACGGCGACGACCTTGCCTGCGAGTCGGAGGGTGCTCACGCGGCGACTCCCTCGAGGCCGGCGCCGGTGATGCCGGTGGTCGCGGCGATGACGCCGCTGAGCTTCTTGGACAGGGCCTCGTAGAACATGCTCAGCGGGAACTCGTCCGGGTGGACGGCGTCGCACAGGGCCTTGTTGAGCGCCTTGCCGTCGACGGTGTCGAGCGGCAGCGCCTCCGGGCCCTTCGCCCAGGTGGAGGCCGGGTGCGGGGTGAGGTACTTGGAGACCAGCTGGTAGGCGGCGATCCAGTGCGCGGTCTTGGGCCGGTCGATGCCGTCGCGGTAGAGGGTCTCGATCTCGCCGCAGAGCTGGTTGGTGACGTCGGCGACGCGGTCCCAGTCGATGCTGAGGCGGTTGTCGCGCCAGCGCAGCGCGTCGTGCTTGTGCAGGTACGCGAAGAGCAGCTGGCCGCCCATGCCGTCGTAGTTGCGGACGCGGTCGCCGCTGACCGGGAAGCGGAACATGCGGTCGAAGAGGATCGCGTACTGGACGTCGCGGCCCTGGGCGTACCCCTCGGCCTGCAGCCTGACGGCCTCCTTGAAGGCGGTCAGGTCGCAGCGCAGCTCCTCCAGCCCGTACATCCAGAACGGGCTGCGCTGCTTGATCATGAAGGGGTCGAACGGCAGGTCGCCGTGGCTGTGGGTGCGGTCGTGCACGAGGTCCCACAGGACGAAGGTCTGCTGGGCGCGGTCCTGGTCCTCCAGGAGGCCGGCGGCGTCGGCCGGGATCTCCAGGCCGAGCAGGTCGACGGCGCTGGTGGTGACGGCGCGGAAGCGGGCGGCCTCGCGGTCGCAGAAGATGCCGCCCCAGGTGAAGCGCTCGGGGGCCTTGCGCACGGCGACGGTCTCCGGGAAGAGCACCGCGGAGTTGGTGTCGTAGCCGGCCGTGAAGTCGGTGAAGGTGATCGGCACGAACATCGGGTTGTCGAAGCGCTCGCGCTCCAGCTCGGCCAGCCAGTCCGGCCAGACGACCTTGAGCAGGACGGCCTCGAGGTTGCGGTTCGGGTTGCCGTTCTGGGTGTACATCGGGAAGACCACGAGGTGGTCGAGGCCGTCGACGCGCTGGTCGGCGGGCTGGAAGGCGAGCAGCGAGTCCAGGAAGTCGGGCTCGCGGTAGCCGGTGTCGGCCCACTTGACCAGGTCGGCCTGCACGGCGGCGAGGTACGCGGCATCGTGCGGGAAGAGCGGGGCGAGCTCGGCGACGGAGGCGCGGACGGTGTCGATCAGCGGGTCGACGGTGTGCCGCTGGACGGCGCCCAGGTCGATCGAACCGTCCTTGGACTGCATCGGTCGAAGGGTCTCGACAGCGTCCTTGAGGCGCAGCCAGGCAGCGTGGCCGGCCGGGCCGGCGGCGGTGGCGTCGCCCGCTACCGCGAGCTTCGGCGAAAGATTCTGCATTGGAGACTCACTTCGACAGGAGTATTTCGACAGGACCACCATAGATACGAAAGGTTCTCCTGTTCAAGGGGGGGTCGGGGGTACTCCTGGAGACAGGAGGGGTTGTCCGCGATGTGGACGGCGGCCCGAACACCTGCGAGGGCGCGGCGGGCGGTGTCCCGGCGCCCGCCCGGAGCGCCTCGCGGGCAGGGTCCGTACGCCGACCATCCCCCGCCTCCCCCGGCGCCGCCACCGGTGGCCGTCCACCCGCGGCGGGCCGCGTGCCGGCGGCCGGGGAGCACGGGACCACGGGCCCGCCGGGCTCCGCGGCCTTCCTCTAGAGTGCTTGCGTCCCCCACCGCGCTGGTGGCCCCGGCCCCGCGGCTCCCGCCGCCCGCGCCGCGGGCCCGACCGAGGAGCAACCGTGACCGACCTGGCGTCCACCGCCGTGCAGCAGGAGATCGCCCGGGATCTTCAGGTGAGCCCGTCCTTCGAGGCGGACCAGGAGATCGAACGCCGGGTGGCCTTCCTCACCGAGCGGCTGGTCTCCACCGGGCTGCGCTCGCTGGTGCTGGGGATCAGCGGCGGCGTCGACTCCACGACCGCGGGCCGGCTGTGTCAGCTGGCGGTCGAGCGGGTCCGGGCCGGCGGGCAGGAGGCGACGTTCTACGCGATGCGGCTGCCGTACGGCACCCAGGCCGACGAGCACGACGCCCAGCTGGCGCTGGAGTTCATCCGGCCGGACCGGATCCTTACCGTCGACGTGAAGCCCGCCTGCGACGCCGCCCTGGACGCGGTGCTGGCCGGCGGCACGGTCTTCCGTGATCCGCACCACCAGGACTTCGTGCACGGCAACATCAAGGCCCGGCAGCGCATGGTCGCCCAGTACGCGGTGGCTGGCGCCCAGGACGGCCTGGTGGTGGGTACCGACCACGCCGCCGAGGCGGTGTCCGGCTTCTTCACCAAGTTCGGCGACGGCGCGGCCGACGTGGTCCCGCTCACCGGGCTCACCAAGCGGCGGGTGCGGGCCGTGTCGCAGGCCCTGGGCGCGCCGGCCGAGCTGATCTGGAAGACCCCGACCGCCGACCTGGAGACGCTGGCCCCGGGCAAGCCCGACGAGGAGGCCCTCGGCGTCACGTACGACGACATCGACGACTTCCTGGAGGGCGAGCCGGTCGACACCGCCGTCTTCGAGGCCGTCGTCCGCCGCTACCGGCTCACCGAACACAAGCGGCAGCTGCCGATCGCCCCCTGAGTCGCCCGACGGGCAGTCATCCGGCGGGCCGGGTCGGTGCCACCGCGGGTCTCAGCCGCCGGCCCCGACCCGGACGACCTCGGCCAGCACCATCAGCCCGCCGAGCGAGGCCCACCAGGCGCCGATCCGCCGCAGCGTGCCCGGGGTCGCGGACCCGAGCGGACGCCAGGAGCGCGCGCCGAGCCGGAAGCACTTCTCGGCCACCCCGCCGGTGTTCAGCGCCAGTGCCAGACCCGAGACCACCATCACCGCGATGGTGATCCACAGAACCCAGCTGTCGTCACCCGCTGCTCCCATCCGGATCCCCCCTGTCGTGACGTCCCCACGCCACCCTCGCACAGCGGACCGCCGTTTCAAGGGGCAAGCCCCAGTGCGCCCCTCACGCGCCCTGCCTGCGGCGGCGGCCCCTCCGGGACCGTGGACGCTGAACCCGTCTGCACACGGTCGAGGGGGCGTCCATGCACGGTCCGGCCCTGGTCACCTGGCTGGTCGCCGCCCTGGCCGTGGGCGCCGCGGCGCTCTGCCTGGTCCGGCTGCGCGGCCCCCGGCCCGGCTGCGGCCCCGGCCGCGCCACCCGCCCGGACGGCCCCGCGGCCGGCCACCGGCGCGACCGCGAGTCGGACGCGGCCGAGGCGCTGATGGCCCTCGGCATGGCCGGGATGACCCTGCTGCCCGGCCCGCTCTGGGGCTGGCTGTTCACCGTGCCGGCCGGCGCGCTGCTGCTGGGCGCGCTGGGACCCGCCGGGCCCCGGACGGACCACGGGGCCGGGCCGCGGGCGCACCGGCTGCACCACGGCGTCGGAGCCCTCGCCATGGTCTACATGGCCCTCGCGATGGGGAGCGGGCCGGCCCATCCGCACCACGCCGCCGCCCCCGGGCTGCCCGCCGTCACCGGGCTCCTGCTGGTCTACTTCGGCGGCTACTCGCTGTGGAGCGGGAGCCGGCTGCTCTCCCCCGCACCGGCCGGCCCGCACCCCGGCCGGTCCCCCGCCCCCGCCCCCATTGCCCCCGCCCCCATTGCCCCCACCCCCGCAGGCCCCGCCCGCGCACTCGCCGTCGCCGGCGGGCTCGGCCCGGCCTGCCGGGTCGCCATGGGGATCGGGATGTTCGCGATGCTGCTGACGATGTGACCCCCACGGCCCGCCCGGTCCCGGCCCGATGCCCGGTCCGCCGGCCCCGCACGTGGCCTTGGTCACTGCTGCCGGCAAGAAGCACCAAGAGGCCTGGCCGGCGCATAGGTTGGGGCTGCGCACTGCCGCGCGCCCGTTCTCCCCGGGGGGAGCCACTGCCATGACGGCCCTGCTCAGCCTGCTGCTGCTCGGACTGCTGCTCGCCACCGTGGCCCCCCGCCTGCTGGCCCGGGCCCGCTGGCCCGAACGCGAACCGGTGCTGGCCCTGTGCGTCTGGCAGTGCCTGGTGGCCGCAGTGCTGCTGTGCTGCGTGCTCAGCCTGCTGCTGGCCTGCACGGCCGCCCTGCCGGAACTGCGCGCCCTGGTCTTCGCGAATGCGCCGCACGGCGTCGAGGAGGCGTACGGCCTCGCGGGCTCGGCGGGCTGGGGGCGGCTGTGGGCCGCCCTGCTCGCGGCGGGCGGGGTGTGGACGGCGGTCTCGCTGGCGCGGGAGGTCAGGTCCGCCCGGACGCTGCGCGGCCACCAGCACTCCCGGCTCAGCCGCTCGGCGCCCGAACTGCCCGCCGGACTCGGCGCGGCCGAGCGCGTCAGGGAACGGCTGGTGGTCCTGGAGGACGTCCGCCCGGAGGCCTGGTCCCTGCCCGGCCCGGCCGCCCGGCTGGTGGTCACCACCGGGGCGCTGCAACAGCTGAGCGGTCAGGAGCTGGCGGCCGTCCTCAGCCACGAGCGCGGCCACGTGCGGGCCAGGCACCACTGGCTGTCCCAGTGCGCGCAGGCACTGGCCGACGGGTTCCCGGGGGTCTGGGTCTTCAGCGCCTTCCGCGACCAGGTCGGCGAGCTGGTCGAGCTGGCCGCCGACGACCGGGCGGCCCGCCGGCACGGCCGGCTGACCACGGCTCTCGCCCTGGTCGAGCTCAACTCCGGCCGCGGGGTGTTCGGTTCGTGCACCCCGCAGCAGCTCGCCCAGTCCCCGCGCCGGGTGGACCGGCTGCTCGCGGGCGAGCCGCGGCTGCACCCCGCCCACCGGCTGCGGCTCACCCTGGCGGCGCTCGCCGCCCCGGCCGCCGCCGTCCTGCTCGCCGCCTGGCCCGGGCTGTCGGCGCTGCTCTGAGGACCGTCGCGCCGCCGCCGGCTCCCGCCGGTCGCGCCCACCTCAACTCGTGCGCCGGTGAACCACTCTGATGCGCCCTCCCCCGCCCGGTCGCGCCCGCGCACGATGGATCCGGGCCAGGGCACGCCGCCACCGGGGAACTCGGACGGGCAGGTGCCTCCGCCGCCGCCGAGCGACGGAAAGCACCGGAAGTAGGCGGTCGTGGCGATGCCGACCACCGGCGCCCTAGGCCTGGACCGGCACCGTGCCCGCCTCGACCGGGTGATGGCCGAGCGCGGTGCGTGGCCGGAGCGGTCGCCGTGGATCCGGGAGGCGGTCGCCGCGCTGCCCCGGCACCGGTTCGCGCCCGAGCGACTGTGGCGCTGGGACGGCCGGGTGTGGGTGCCGGTCGACCGGGCGACCGACCGGAACGGCTGGGCGGACCAGCTGTACGGCGATCCGGACGCGGCGACGATCACCCAGCTGACCGGCGATCTGCCCGCCTCCAGCCTCTCCTGCCAGGCGGTGGTCGCGGACATGGCCGACTCCCTGCTGCTGGAACCCGGGCAGCGGGTGCTGGAACTCGGCGCCGGCGCGGGCTGGGACGCCCCACTTCTCGCCCACCGCGCTGGACCGGGCCGGGTCACGTCGGTGGAGGTCGACCCCCGGCTGGCCACCGCGGCCGCCGACCGGATCCGGGCGGCCGGCCCGGAGGTCGCGGTGGTCGGCGGGGACGGCGACGCCGGGTGGCCCGCCGGGGCGCCGTACGAGCGGATGATCGCGACGGACGCGGTGGAGCGGATCCCGTGGGCGTGGGTGGAGCAGACCGTCCCGGGCGGACGGATCGTCACCCCGTGGGGCCGGCTCGGGCACGCCGCCCAGGAGCGCCACCGGCCGGATGCAGGGCCTGGGGCGGTTCATGCCCTCCCGCGCCACCGGCCCGGCTGCGGCGGTCGGCGGACCGGGGCCGGTCGGGTTCGCGGCCGTCCGCGGCCGCAACGAGCGGGACCACCGCGGCGAGACGGGCCGGGACCTCACGGCGCTCACCGACTGGTGGCGGCTGGGCTTCGCCCTGCGCGTCGCCCTGCCCGACGTCGCGGTCACCACCGCGGTGGACGCGGACGGCACCAGCGCCTGGCTGACCGACGGCAGCTCCTCCTGGGCCTCGCTGTCCGCCCGGCCCGCCCCCGACGGCGGCGCCCGGGTGGACGAAGGCGGTCCCCGCCGGCTCGCCGCCGAGCTGGAGGCGGCCTGGGCCCGGTGGGAGCGGATCGGATCACCCGGCGTGTACGACTACGGCATCACCGTCACCGGGGACGAGCAGTGCACCTGGGCGAACGACCCGGCCACCGGCCCCCGCTGGGCCGCCTCGGCGTAGCGCACCCTGCCCTGGCCGGCCACCGGGGCCCCGGCGGGCGGCCCGTCCGCCGGTGCGCACCGCGGGAGCCGGCGCGGAGGGTCAGGATCGGGGAGGTCTCCGCCGGTCGCTCGGACGGCTCCGGGTGCGGGCGGTTGTCGTGGAGGACCCGGCCGTCCGGCAGACGCAGAGCCACGTGCAGGCGCTCGGGGCCGGGGTGGTGCGCCTCGTGCATCAGGTTCCCGAGTTCCGCCTGGGCCGCCGGCGGCGTTCCGGGGGCGTTCCGGGGGCGTCGAACCGGACGTCGAGTGCGATCTCCAGGCCCGTGCAGTACGCAACGAGTCCGGCGACCGTCACCGCGACCTGCCCGGTCGTGACGGTGAACGGCGGGCCGGCGAGCGGGGCTCCGACCTCACCGGCCGGGGGCTCGGCACCGACGGCGCCGTCCGGTTCGAGGTGCGGCGCGAACCGGTGCGCAGCCGGCTGCGGGGCTTCGGACGTCCCCGCTCCCGCGGGACCGCCCGGTGCGGGTGGACGGCCGCGGGCGGTCCGCGGACGTGGCCGACGCGACCCGGCGTCAGGGACTCGGGTCACCCGTGCGGGCGCTCGGGGCGGGCAGGCGGAAGAGGGCCTTCAGCCTCCGCAGGGCCTCGGCGTCGCCGGACACCGACGCCGCGCCGGTCTCGATCGCCTGGGCGAGGGTCCGGTCCTGCGCGGTGAGGCCGAGGAAGGTCTCCTCGTTCATGGTGATCGTGGCGTCCGGGTACTGGGCCGGGCCGTGCAGTGCCTCGATCGTCCCGTCGTCGATCCGGGTGTGGAAGGTCTCGGCGTCGATGCGGAACTCGTAGACCGCGCGGAGTCCGGCGGCGGCGTCGGCGTCGAAACAGGCCCGCAGGCCGAGCACCGCCCAGCCGGGGTGGAAGGTTTCGGTCGTCCGTCGTTCGCCCATGGCCCATTTCAGGCCCCACCGGGCGAGGGCCAGGACGGCGGGGGCGAGTTCGCTGCCGGCCTCGGTGAGGGCGTAGGCGGGGGTGCGGGCGGGCGGCGGGAGGGTGACCCTGCGGGCCAGGCCCTCCTGTTCGAGGTGCTTGAGGCGGGCGGACAGCAGGCCGGTCCCGAGGCCGCGCAGGCTGGCCTGAAGGTCGCCGAACCGCTTGGGGCCGGTGAGGAGTTCGCGGATCAGCAGCAGCGTCCAGCGCTCGCCGACCAGGTCGAGGGTCCGCGCGGTGGCGCAGTACTGGTTGTATGTTCGCTGGTCCACTTCGTCATTCTAGGGTTCGCGCTTCCGGTTACTGAACGAACCGATGTCGAGGAGCAGGCGGGCGACCCGTTCCGGGTCGGTCAGCATCACGTCGTGCGGGCCGTCCAGGGGAAGCGTCCGGTACCCGAGGGCCGCGCCGAAGCGCTCGAACGGGTAGGTCGGCGGCCGGCAGTGGACGGCGGTGCCGGGGATCCGGTCGACGGCGCCGCTCAGGCGGGTGGGCTCGGCGAAGGTGCGCAGCGGCTGCGGGAGCAGGCGTGCTTCCAGCCAGGCCGCGTCGTCGGGGTCGACGATGCCGAACGCGGCCGGGGGCGGGGCCGGGATCAGCCGTCCGTCCCCGGAGGTCCCGGCCGCGGCGCGGACCGCCGCGACGAAGGCTCCGGGCGCCAGGCCGAACATGCTCGCCCCGTCGGCTCCCGCCCAGCCGTCGAGGAGGACGAGGTGGTCGACGGCTCCGGGGCGCGCGTCCGCGGCCTCTCGGACGACCAGGCCCGCGTAGCTGTGGCCGACCAGCACGAGTTCGTCCTCCTCGGGAACGGCATCGATGGCGGCGACGACCACGTCGGCGTGGTCGTGCAGCCCGTGGTCGTTCGGCCCGCGCTCTCCGGCGGCGCCGAGGTCGGGGACGAGGGTGCGGGCCCCGGCGGCGTGCAGGGCGGGTACGACGCGGTCCCAGGCCCACGGGCCGTGCCAGGCGCCGTGGACGAGTACGAACGTGGTCATCGGTCCTCCAGGTCGTCGCGGGATCTCGATCCTAGACCCTTGACTTCCTGTTTTTGAAGTGTCAAGTTTCAGATCAAGAAGTTGGCAGACGGAGGGGAGCTCATCATGGACAAGGCGCTCTACACGGCGCAGGCGCACGTCACCGGGGGGCGGAGCGGCCACGGCCGCACGTCCGACGGACGGCTCGACCTGACCCTGCGCCAGCCCGAGGCGCTGGGCGGGGACGGCGAGGGGGTCAACCCGGAGCAGCTCTTCGCGATCGGGTACGCGGCATGCTTCGGCACGACGCTGGAGCTGGTCGGCCGCCGCGCGGAACTGGTGGCGGACGATGCGGAGATCGACTCGTCCGTCTCGCTGTGGCCGAGCGGCGCGGGCTTCAGGCTCGGCGTCGAGTTGCGGG
The DNA here is from genome assembly GCF_044740765.1 of Kitasatospora sp. NPDC088346. Lineage (NCBI taxonomy): Bacteria > Bacillati > Actinomycetota > Actinomycetes > Kitasatosporales > Streptomycetaceae > Kitasatospora > Kitasatospora sp. NPDC088346. The sequence continues at coordinate 132,564 of NZ_JBIURH010000019.1, read as the reverse complement.
TCTCCCTGCCCTCGGTCACCACCGGGCAGGCGATCGAACTGGTCAGGACCGCCCACCGGATCTGCCCGTACTCCAACGCCACGACCGGGAACGTCGACGTGGCCCTGGTCGTCAACGGCACCCGACTCTGACGGTCCGCCACCGGCCCCGCCGTCCGGGCGGGGCCGGGCGCGCGGGGCCGGGCGCGCGGGGCCGGGCGCGCGGGGCCGGGCGCGCGGGGCCGGGCGCGCGGGGAGAGGCCCTAGCGCCCGGCGCCCTGCTCGGTCAGGGTGCGGGCCAGGATCTCCCGGTGCAGCGGGCGGGCCTGCTGGTAGCGGTCGCGGCCGGCGTCGGTGAGGACGACGTAGATGCCCCGGCGGTCGACCTGGCACATCGCCCGTTCGACCAGCCCGGCCTTCTCCAGCCTGCCGATCAGGCGGGACAGCGCGCTCTGGCTGAGGTGCACCGTGCAGGCGAGGTCCTGCACCCGCAGGGCCGCCTCGCGGGTGCGGCGCTCGTCCTCCCAGAGGCGTTCCAGCACCTCGAACTCGCTCATGCCGAGGTCGTACCGCTCGCCCAGCTCCCGGTCGAGCGCACAGGAGGCGGTCGCGTGGCGCGCCAGCAGTGCGCGCCACTCGGCGACCAGGGCCGTGTCGGGGGCGGTGTCGAGTTCAGTCACGGCGCCACACTAGCAGATGCAGAAGAACTTATTGCACTCACATTAAATGCATTTGCAGTCAATGCACATGCATGTAGTCTCCTGCCCATGACCTCAGCCCATCCCGCCCCCGCCGGCGGCCAGTCGGACACCGCTTGGAGCCCGCGCCTGTGGGGCACCCTGGTCGTCCTGTGCGCCGCGATGTTCCTCGACGCCCTCGACGTCTCCATGGTCGGCGTCGCCCTGCCCTCCATCGGCGCGGACCTGCACCTGTCCACCTCCACCCTGCAGTGGGTGGTCAGCGGCTACGTGCTCGGCTACGGCGGCCTGCTGCTGCTCGGCGGCCGCGCGGCGGACCTGCTCGGACGCCGACGGGTCTTCCTGGTCGCCCTCGCCGTGTTCGCCGGCGCCTCCCTGCTCGGCGGCCTGGTGGACGACGGCGGGCTGCTGATCGCGGCCCGCTTCCTCAAGGGTGTCAGCGCCGCGTTCACCGCGCCGGCCGGCCTGTCCATCATCACCACCACCTTCGCCGAGGGCCCGGCCCGCAACCGCGCCCTCAGCATCTACACCACCTGCGGCGCCAGCGGCTTCTCGCTCGGCCTCGTGCTCAGCGGCCTGCTCACCTCCGCCGGCTGGCGCTGGACGTTCCTGATGCCCGTCCCGGTCGCCCTGCTGGCCCTGGCCTTCGCGGTCCGGCTGCTCCCCCGCCAGGCGGCGCCCGAGCGCGGCAGGGCCGGGTACGACGTGGCCGGCGCGGTCACCGGCACCGGCGCCCTGCTGCTGCTGGTCTTCACCCTGACCGAGGCGCAGAGCGCGGGCTGGGCCTCGCTGCGGACCCTCGGTTCACTGGCCGTGGTGGCCGTCCTCGCCGCCGCGTTCCTGCTGATCGAGTCCCGCACCGCGCACCCGCTGGTCCGGCTCGGCATCTTCCGCAACGGCGGGGTGGCCCGGGCCAACCTGACCGCCTTCACCATCTTCGGCTCGTACGCGGGCTTCCAGTTCATCACCACGCTCTACCTCCAGCGGCTGCTCGGCTGGTCCGCGCTGGAGATGGCCTTCGGCCTGCTGCCGGCCGGCGCGCTGGTGGCGCTGTCGGCGACCAGGATGGGTGCGATCATCGACCGGTTCGGCACCGGACGGCTGCTGCCGATCGGCGTCCTGGCCCTGACCGCCGGCTACGCGTACTTCCTGCAGCTGGGCGAGCACAGCGGCTTCCTCACCCTGGTGCTGCCGAGCATGGTGCTGCTGGGCATCGGCTTCGCGCTCGCCTTCCCGTCCGTCAACATCAACGCCACCAGCGGGGTCGCGGACGAGGAGCAGGGCCTGGCCTCCGGTCTGGTGAACACCGCCTTCCAGGTCGGCAGTGCGATCGTGCTCGCCGTCACCACCGCCGTGATCACCGCGGGCAGCGGCGGTGGCGAGAGCCCGCAGGCCCAACTGGACGGGTACCGGCCGGCGTTGTTGCTGGTCACCGGGATCGCGGCACTCGGCCTGCTGGTCGCCCTGCTCGGCGCGGCGCTGGAGCGACGGCCCAAGCCCCCGGCCCCGGTGCCCGACTACCGCTACGGGCCGCTCGACGGCGCCCGGGACGGAGCGGGACGGGACAGGACCGGTCGGGAAGCGGTCACCGAAGCACAGGTGATGTCCGAGCGCTGAGCGGATCCGACCGGCCGCCGAGCGGACCTGACAGTGCCTGACCGAGGTGCCGGCTCCACCAAACCCCCGTGTTGGTGGAGCCGGCACTTCGGCGTACCGCCACGGGGACGATGTCCGGAAGTACCCGGATCCCACCGGTGGCGGGCGACCCGGCCAGTATATTGGCCGGGAGCCAATGAACGTACGGAGCAGACACGATGGCACCTCGCGGGGAATCGGTCAATGAGGAGATGCGCCGCCGATCCCGCCGTCGCATCCTCCGGGCCACGGTGGAGCTGGTCGACCAGCGGGGTTACGCCCGCACCACCCTGGGCGACATAGCGGAACGGGCCGGGCTGGCCCGCGGCCTGGTGTCCTACTACTTCGAGGGCAAACGGCTGCTGATGCAGGCCGCCACCCACCGGCTGATGCACCTGGAGCTGGCCGCCGCACTGGCCGCACTGCCCCCGGGGGCCAGCCCCGACGCCCGGCTGGCCCGGGCGATCGACGCGGTGGTGCAGGTGGCGATCGACCACCCGCTGGTGATGCGCTCCCATCTGGCGCTGATCCTGGAGCCGGACGCCGGCACCTTCGTCCAGGACCCGGAGCAGCAGCAACTCGGCGCGATCCTGCGCGCGTTGCTGAGCGACTGGGGAGCGGCCGACCCGGTGGCCGAGCACGCGGTGCTGCGCAGCGCGCTGATGGGCGCCTGCATCGGGGTGCTGCTGCCGGGGGCGTCGGCGCCGCTGGCACCGATCCGGGCCGACCTGTTCGCCCGGTACGGCCTGGTCTGGGAGCTGGGCGTGCCGCCGCAGCCGGAGGCGCCGGCCAGGCCCCAGCCGTCGGTGCGGGGCTGACCGGACCGGAGCCGGACGTCGCCGGGGACCCGGGGACCCGGGGACCCGGGGCCTCGACGGCCGCGCGGGCCGGGGCTCAGCGGTCCTTGAGGATGGTGGCGAGCAGGTCGACGGTCTGGCCCGGAGTCAGGCTGTCCACGCAGAGCCGTTCCATGACCTGGATGTAGGCGTCGACGTCGTCCCGCTTGTCGAGGTAGAGCGCGCTGGTGAGCTGTTCCAGGTACACGACGTCCGCGAGGTCCTGCTCGGGGAAGCGCAGGATCGAGAACGCGCCGCTCTCGCCGGCGTGCGCGCCGAACCGGAACGGCATCACCTGCACCACCACGTTGGCGTGCTCGGACATGTCGATCAGGTGCTGCACCTGGGCGCGCATCACCTTGGGCCCGCCGACCGGACGGCGCAGCGCCGCCTCGTCGATGACCGCCCACAGCTTGGGGCCCGGGGACTCCATCAGCAGGCTCTGACGGCGCATCCGCAGGCTGACCCGGCGCTCGATCTCCTCCTCGCCCAGCGCCGGGCGGCTCTGACCGAAGATCGCGCGGGCGTACTCCTCGCACTGGAGCAGGCCGGGGATGAACTGCACCTCGTAGGTGCGGATCAGGGCGGCCGCCTCCTCCAGACCGATGTAGGTCTGGAACCAGTTGGGCAGCACGTCGGTGAAGCTGTGCCACCAACCGGACTTGTTGGCCTCGCGGACCAGGCCGAGCAGCGCCTCGCGCTCGGCGCCGTCGTGCACGCCGTAGAGGCTGAGCAGGTCGGCGACGTCGCGCTCCTTGAAGCTGACCCGGCCGAGCTCCATCCGGCTGATCTTGGACTCGGAGGCGCGGATGGCGTAGCCGGCGTCCTCGCGGGTGATCGCGCGCCCTTCACGCAGGCGGCGTAGTTGGGAGCCGAGGAGGATTCGGCGCACCATCGAGCCACCACCGGGCTGAACTGTGGTCATGCGGTCGAAACCTCCACCTCGGGCAAACAGCGCACAGTCTGCCATCAGTTGAGCGCTCTCGGTGCCTGTACTGATGCAACGATCTACCAGTTCTGCATCACATCCACCATCTTGCACGTGCATCCGGCGCTTGCATATGCCAATACCCCGACTGCACGTGAATCGACTCTTGCATCTGCAGTGAGCGCAGAGGACCATGGTGCACGTGCACCTGCACACCCCTGGCAATCCCGCGGGCTCCGCCTCGACCACATGCGCGAACCGCACGCCGTACCCGGCAGCGCTGTTCGCGCAGCCGGATTCGCGTGCACGCGAGTGGTCGTCGGGCGCAGCGGCCGCGCGGCCGAGCGAGTCGGAGGTGACCGGCATGACCCCGGCGGGTCCAGCCGTGTCGGCCCCCTTATGGGAGGAGCTCTTCATGGGCACCGGAACGGCCTTGGCGACCGACCCCCACGTGGTCAGCTGTACCCTCGCTCCTCGCTTCGAAGCCGTGAGAACCGCGCGCGAGTTCGCGAGATCGACGCTGCAGGGGTGGGGCCTCGGTGAGCTCTTCGACGACGTCTCGCTGGTCGCCTCCGAGCTGGTGACCAACGCGCTCCGGCACGCCCTGGGCGCGGCCGAGCCGGCACGGCTGCCGATGCAGCCCGGGCCCCGGCAGGCCGCGGACGCCGCACTGCCGATCCGAATAAGCCTGGTGCACCGTGCTCCGCAGGTGGTCTGTGCGGTGAGCGACCCGAGCAGCACCGGGCCGGTGGCCCGGGAGGCGGACTTCGTCGCGGAGTCCGGCCGCGGGCTGCACCTGGTGGACTCGTTCAGCCGCTCGTGGGGCTGGCATCCGCTGGCCGGCGCGGGCAAGGTCGTCTGGGCCCTGTTCGAAGCCGCACCGTTCGAGCGGGCGCCGTTCGAGGCCGCGTCCTACGAGGCGACGTCCGGGAGCGCCGCCGCCGGGCGGCACCGCCGCTCCGCCTGACCCGCTCCCACCCGTCCCGGACCGCCGGTCCGTCCGGGACGTCCGGCCGGACCGCCGCCGTCGGGTCCTCCCGGTGGAAGAAACGGCGCGGCGCGGCGAAAGGCCGCACCAGGTCGCGGTCAAGGGCCGGTCAACCCGCGCGACCCCCCGTTCGAACCTCCGTGCGGCATCCCGTACGGCGTCCGGCTCGGCATCCCGTGCGGCACTCCGCACGGCCGCCGGAGAAACACCGAGGCCGCCGTGGCGCCCCGCCCACGACGGCCCAGCCCGCCCCTGCTCCTCGCGTTCCGCGCCCGGTCGCTCCGGGTTCTCAGTTCGCCCCCGCGGCGAGGTGGTCGAACTCGCCGTCCTTGACGCCGAGCAACAGCGCCGCGATTTCGGCCCGGGTGTAGACCAGGGCCGGCCCGTCCGGAAAGCGCGAGTTCCGCATCGCGACGTCTCCGCCGGGCAGCGCCGCGAACTCCACACAGTTCCCCTGGGAGTTACTGTGCCGACTCTTCTGCCAGACCACCCCGACGAGGTCCGCAGCAGCCATGCCGTTGAAAGCCTCACGCATTGAAATCTCCCCGATTGACCGGCGATCTCCTCACCTGACGTGATGATAGCCCGGCTGCACGTGCATCAGCACGGGATGGCGCCCGTGCCGATGCACGCCATTACCGAAGTCGTGAATCCCTCACACCGCATCAGTGGACCGCACATTCAAGGGCATAGTGGAACGAAACACAGAGTCCCGATGACCGTCCGTACACCGCGAAAAGCGGCGCGTCGATCTTCGAGGCGGGTCGGCTCCCTCACGGGCAGTCACCTCGGACCGCTGTGAGCCGCGTCACGGTGAATCCGTCGGAGCGTCACGAGCCCGGCACGGGAAGGCTGATGATTTGACCGAGAACATCCCTTTTGACCTGGGAGCTTTCACCCAGTCCTGGGATCCGACTGCAGCCAGGTCGGGCGAATGTCCTACGATCTCCGCCATGAGCACCGCAGCGATCCCGGGCGCGCCACTGCCCGTCCGTACGCCAGGCTCCCGTGCGCGGGGGCGCCACCGCCGTCCTGAGCGCCCCGAGGTCCCGGTCGGTTCGCCGGCCCTGGTGCTCGCGGTGCCCGCCGACGCCGGTCCGGAGTCCCGTCCCGTGGTGGACGAGCTGTTGTCGATCGTGCGCAGCGAGCAGCCCGGCATCGAGGCCGCAGCCGCCTACCTGGCGGTCGGCGAGAGCGCCCCGGAGGCCGTCACGGTCGCCGCCCTGCTGGCCGAGGCCACCAACGCCGGGTACCCGGCGCCGGTCGTCGTCCCGCTGCTGACCGGCCCGCACGGCCGGCTGGGCGAGCTGGCCGAGGTCGCCGCCGCCGCCGGCTCCCCCGTCACCGACGCGCTCGGCCCGCACCCGCTGCTGGCCGAGGCGGTGCACGTGCGCCTCTCCGAGGCCGGTCTGGCCCGTGCCGACCGCGCCCGGCTGTTCGCGATCACCACCGCCGCGGACGGCATCGTGCTGACCGTCGTCGGCGGCGAGGAGGCCGCCACGGCCGCCGGGATCACCGGTGTGCTGCTGGCCGCACGGCTGGCCGTGCCCGTGGTGGCCGCCGCGCTGGACGTCCCGGGTTCGGTGGTCGCGGCCGTCGAGCACCTGCGGGCCACCGGTTCGCAGCGTCCCGCCCTCGCGCCGCTGGTGATCGGCCCCGAGGCCGACCCGGAGCTGCTGGCCACGGCCGCCGAGGAGACCGGCTGCCCGAGCGCCGCGCCGCTGGGTGCGTACCCGACCGTCGGTCAGCTGATCGCCGGCATCTACATGGCGGAGCTGCCGCCCGCGCCGGCCCCCGTCGAGGAGCCGGTCGAGGACAAGCCGGCCGGCTGACCCGCCCGGGCCCGCAGACCCGAAGAGCCGGCCCCGGCCCCCCGTCGTCGGGGGGGCCGGGGCCGGCTCTTCCTGCGTGTGCGTGGCTCCGGCCTCCCGCGCGGGCCGCCCGGGCGGGCCCGGGGCTCGTCGGGTGAGCCCTCCGGTCAGGTCGGGAGGCGTGAGGTCTTCGCCGCCGTGTCGCTCAACCGCAGCGCCGGGGTGACCGGCTGGCGCGGGCCGTCCGGCACGCTGGCCGGGGCCACCGAGGCGTTCCACTCCGCGGGCGCGGCCTTGCCGCCCCCGGGCTTGCCCACCTCGACGGCCTGGCTCTCCCCCGCCTTGCGCAGCACGATCCGCTTGGGGGCCGGGGCCTCCGGGTCGAGCCAGACCTCGTTGCCGCTGAAGGAGCAGTCCAGCACCTGGATGTCGTCCGGCTCGCCGTCCGTGGTGGCCCGGAAGGCCACGCCGGCCTTCCGGTAGCCGGTCAGCCGGCAGCGGCTGACCGTCACCGGCTGCCCGGCCAGCTGGTGCTTGGCGGTGGAGACGGCGTAGTCGGACTGCCCGGCGGCGTCGATCAGCAGGCCGTCGAAGACGGTTCCCTTGTCGCGGCCGAGCGCGTGCACGGCGACCCCGCCGGCCGCGTTGCCGTACAGGACGCTCGCGGTGTAGTCGAAGTCGTTCAGGTAGGCGCCGTGCTCGATGCCCCAGCCGCCGTTGTGGTAGGCCACGAACTGGGTGACGGTGTGGTGGTGCTGGGCGTTGAGCCAGACGAAGATGCCGTTCTCCAGGTTGTTGTGGGCCAGGCACCGTTCGAAGGTCCACACCCCCTCGCTGGTCTCCGGCCACTCGTACCCCGAGGCGCCGGTGGCCCCCTGCACGCCGACGGCCACGCAGTCGGTGGCCCGGCTGCCGGTGCCCGCGCCGAGGCTGAAGCCGGTCAGCCGGTAGCCGCGAGGGTTGGGTTCGAAGACCGTCCGGGAGGCGACGCAGGACTCGTAGCCGATGTCGTCGGACGGCCCCTGCGGGGTCCGGGTGTCCTGCGGCCCGTCCCACCAGTAGGCGTCCTCCCAGGTGTTGTGGCTGATGCAGCTGCGGAAGGTGACGCCGTGGCTCATGTGCGGGACGAAGGCGTGGTTGCCGGCGTCCCGGACGACGACCCCCTCCACCACGGTGCCCCGGCTGGCGTCGGCGAGCATGTGGAAGTGCAGCCCGTACCGGCCCAGCACCGGCTCGGTGACGGCCTTTCCGTTCCACTTCTCCTTGCCCTCGGCCCGCGGGCCCAGCCAGCGCAGCGCAGCGTGCCGGACGTCGGCGCGGCGGGAGCCGGTGAGGTGGATGTGGGCCCGGCCCTGCTCGGTGCCCTCGACCCGGACGTTGCGGGTCAGGTTGAGCACCTCGGCGCCGACGGTGACGCCGCCGCCGACCGCGACCCGGGGGTGGGCGTACTTCAACGGGCCGTCAAGGACGACCGTGCTGCCGTTGACCTGACGGACCGTGCGCAGGTCGTACTGGTTGGTGAAGTCCTCGCCGTCGGGGGCGCCGGTCGGGGTGACGGCCAGTTCGTCGCCGGCCTTCCAGCCGGTCGGGGCGGCGGCGAGGGTGATGCTGGTGTCGCCCGCTCTGAGCGCTCCGGCGGCCCGCACCCAGGCCGTCCGGGCGGCGCCGTCCAGGCGCAGGTAGCCGGCGCCGGTGACCCACAGGCCGGTGTCGGAGTCGACGACGGTCATGCCGCCGCCCTTGAACCGGCGCTCGTCCACGGCGGGGAAACGCACCGTGTGCACGGCGGTGTCGGAGGGGGCGAGCACCAGGCTGCCGCGGACCTCGATGTTGCCGGCCGAGCCGAGCGTGAGGTCGGTGTCCTTGGCGAAGACCAGCGAGCCGGTCGGCTCGATCAGCAGGGAGCCCACCGTCGCGTCCGCGTCGAGCAGCACCTGGTCGGTGATCCGCACCGCGGACTTCGGACCGGGGACGGCGCCGCCCCAGCCGGCCGGGTCGGACCAGCGGCGGCCGCCATCGGTCACCGGCGGCGGCGGGGCGGGCGGCGCGGAGGTGGCACCGGACGTGGCGCCGGAGGTGGGCGTGGCGCTGTGCTGGTGGGGGCTCGGGGTCGCTCCGGCCTCCGTCCGGCCCGGGCGCGGGCGGCGGAAGCCGACCGGCGTCTGACGGACCAGCTCCTCGCCGGTGACGGCCGCGACGATTCCGACGGCCCCCCAGATCAGCAGCCTGCGCCGGGCGATACGCCCCTTATGGTCCGGTTCGGACCGATGTGACCTGGGCCGGGCCGGCCGGGGCTTCGCGTCGTCGGCGCCGTTCACGGGCTCCGGCGGTCTGTGCTCGAACTCCATGATCGCTCAGCCTCACCCAGGCCTCGATAACGACTCTGCCGACTGAAGCATAGGCAAGTCCCCATCCGCTAAAGGCTTTTGCGCGAAAGCGAGCGATAATGAACGGTCCGATCGAGGTTTATCGATCATGAAAAGGCGATGCGAACAGTGTGATGGCGGTCACACACATTTGCGGTTTCAACTTACGTCTGCCTAATGTCCTCCCACGTTCGTGGTCGCACGGACCCAGCCACCCGGGACGCCGAGTCCTGCCGCCGGGTGCGCTGGCACTGCACAGAAGCACCGCGGGCAGGAGCGGGGGAACCAGGTAGGTCGCCCGGGAACGGTACGTCGGTACCGGTCCGGGGCTTGGGGTGAAGCCGTGCTCAGCACGGCCGGGCAACTCCAGCCCGAATCCGACAGCTCACCTCGCAGGCGTGGGAGAGGAACGCATCTTCATGCTGCCCATCAGCGCCTCCAAGCGCGCCCGCCGCATCATCGCCACCACCGGTGTCGTCGGCATCGGCCTCACCATCCCGTGCCTGACCGCCGGGTCCGCCTCCGCCGCCTCGGTCGCCACCTGGGACAAGGTCGCCCAGTGCGAGTCCTCCGGCAACTGGAGCATCAACACCGGCAACGGCTTCTACGGCGGCCTCCAGTTCACCTCCAGCACCTGGGCCGCCTTCGGTGGCACCGCGTACGCCCCGCAGGCCAACCAGGCGACCAAGGACCAGCAGATCGCCGTCGCCGAGAAGGTGCTGGCCTCCCAGGGCCCCGGCGCGTGGCCGGTCTGCTCCGTCCAGGCCGGTCTGACCAAGGGCGGCGAGGCCCCGCAGATCAACACCGGCGCCGCGGCCACCACCACCCAGGCCGCCCCGAAGCCGGCCGCCGCCCCCAAGGCCGCCCAGCCCGCCGCCCCCGAGGCCGCCGCGCCGAAGGCCGCGACCACCGCGCCCGCCGGGAGCACCCACCAGTGGTCCGGCAAGAAGTGGGACGGCTCCCGGGAGCACGGCAGCCACGACTACACCGTGGTGGCCGGCGACTGGCTGTCCCACATCGCCGAGAAGAACCACGTCCAGGGCGGCTGGGAGAAGCTCTACGAGCTGAACAAGGCCACCCTGACGGCCGGTCCGCACGTCATCTACCCGGGTCAGCACCTCGACCTCGGTGACGGCACCCGAGCCGCCGCCCCGGCCGCCGCCGAGCAGCCGGCCGCCCCGGCCGCCCCGGCCGCCAAGGCCGCCCCGGCCGCGAGCACCGCCGCCAAGCCCGCCGCCGCCACCCAGGCGACCGGCTCCAAGGCCGCGGCGATCAACTTCGCGCTCTCCAAGGTCGGCCAGGCCTACGTCTACGGCGGCAGCAGCGACGGCGGCTGGGACTGCTCCGGCCTCACCCAGGCCGCCTACCGTCAGGCCGGCGTCTCGCTGCCCCGCGTCGCCGCGGACCAGGCGGACACCGCCACCCGCGTCTCGCTGGACAGCCTCCAGCCGGGCGACCTGCTGTTCTGGTCCAACAACGGCAGCAACTCGGGCGTCTACCACGTCGCGCTGTACGTCGGCAACGGCACCTACGTCGAGGCCGCCAACCCGAGCGCCGGCGTGCGCACCGAGACCATCGCCGACTGGGCCCCGGACTTCGCCGGCCGGATCTGACACCTGATCCGCGGCCCCGTCCCCCGGCGGGCCTGGCCCGACCCGGGGGACGGGGCCTATGCTGCGGCGAGCCCACCGATCCGGGAGAGCACGCCATGGCGAAGGTCACCATCACCCTCGACGCCGATCTGGCCATCGAGGTGATGCTGCAGTCCGGCACCAGGAATCCGCAGGACGCGGTCGAGTTGGTCGTTCGGGACTACCTCGACCGCACCCGGCGCACCGAGGCGCGGACCGGCGACGCGGCCGACGGGCAGCGACTGAACCAGCCACGGCCGGTCGTCGAGGAGGGCTGAGCTCCCTCCGCCCACGAGAACGTGCGCAACAGCCCCGGAGAGGGTCTCTCCGGGGCTGTTCGCACGCTCGGGCACCACGGGCCCCGGCCGGGCCTACCGGCCGTTGGACACCGCTCCGGTGGAGCCGCGCATGACCAGCTCGGGTTGGAACATGTACTCGGTGCGCTGGCCCAGGTTCCCGCCGACCTCCTCCAGCAGGGCGTCGACCGCGGCGGTGGCCATCGCCTCGACCGGCTGGCGGATGGTGGTCAGCGGCGGCTCGGTGAAGGCGATCAGCGGCGAGTCGTCGAAGCCGACCACCGAGACGTCGTGCGGCACCGACAGGCCGCGCCGGCGCACCGCCCGGATCGCCCCCAGGGCCATCATGTCGCTGCCGCAGACGATCGCGGTGCAGCCCTTGTCCAGCAGGGCGCCCGCTGCCGCGTCACCGCCCTCCACGCTGAACAGGGTGTGCTGGATCAGCTCCTGCGCCTGCTCGGCGGTGCGTCCCAGCAGCTCCTGGACGGCCGCGGTGAAGCCCTCGATCTTGCGCAGCACCGGGACGTAGCGGCGTGGGCCGATCGCCATCCCGATCCGCTCGTGCCCGAGCTCGACGAGGTGCTGGACGGCCATCCACATCGCGGTGCGGTCGTCCGGCGAGATGAACGGCGCGTCGATCTTCTCGCTGTAACCGTTGATCAGGACGTACGGGACCTGGCGGCCGGTCAGCCGGGCGTACCGGTCGTGGTCGGCGGCGGTGTCGGCGTGCAGGCCGGAGACGAAGACGATGCCCGCGACCCCCCGCTCGACCAGCATGTCGACCAGTTCGTCCTCGGTGGCGCCGCCCGGCGTCTGGGTGCAGAGCACCGGCGTGAAGCCGTGCCGGCTGAGGACCTGCTCGATCACCTGGGCGAGCGCGGGGAAGATCGGGTTGCTGAGCTCCGGGGTGATCAGTCCGATCAGACCGGCGCTGCGCTGGCGCAGACGGGTCGGCCGTTCGTAGCCGAGGACGTCGAGTGCGGCCAGCACCGTCTGCCGGGTGGTCGCCGAGACGCCCGCCTTGCCGTTGAGCACCCGGCTGACGGTCGCCTCGCTGACCCCCGCCTGTGCCGCAATGTCTGAGAGTCGCGCCGTAGTCACGATCCCAGAGCCTATTGCAACCACGTCAGACCGCCCACCAAATGGCACAGTCCGTCGGAAGGACGCCCTCGCCGTCCACCACCTCCACCTCCGCGGAGGCGAGCAGCAGCCGGCCGGGGGCGGGCATCCGGACCGGCTCGGCGGTGGTGTTGACGGTGCAGACGAAGGAGCCCTCGGCGCTGTCCCGGCGGAAGGCCAGCACGCCCTCGGGGGCCTCCAGCCAGCTGACCTCGGTGCCGGCGCCGAGCGCGGGGTGCTCCCGGCGGACGGCCAGCGCTGAGCGGTACAGCTCCAGGGTGGAGGTCGGGTCGCCGGTCTGGACCTCGACGCTCAGCTCGGCCCAGGAGGCCGGCTGCGGCAGCCAGCTCGGGCCGCCGGGGGTCGGGCCGAAGCCGTACGGCGCCTCGGTGCCGGACCACGGGATCGGGACGCGGCAGCCGTCGCGGAAGCCGTCCTGGCCGGCCTGCCGGAAGAAGGACGGGTCCTGGCGGACCTCGTCGGGCAGGTCGGTGACGTCCGGCAGACCGAGCTCCTCGCCCTGGTAGACGTAGGCCGACCCGGGCAGCGCGAGCATCAGCAGGGTGGCGGCGCGGGCGCGGCGCAGGCCGAGCGCGCGGTCGCCGGCGGTGCGGATCTGGGTGCCGCCGGGCGGGTTGGCGAAGCGGGTGGCGTGCCGGGTGACATCGTGGTTGGAGAGCACCCAGGTGGCGGGGGCGTCGACCGGGCGCATCGCGTCCAGCGAGACGTCGACCACCTCGCGCAGCGCGGCGGCGTCCCAGTGGGTGCCCAGGTACTGGAAGTTGAACGCCTGGTGCAGCTCGTCCGGGCGGACGTAGTTGGCGGTGCGCTGGACGGTCGGGGTCCACGCCTCGGCGACGCCGATCCGCTGGCCGGGGTACTCGTCGAGGATCTTGCGCCAGCTGCGGTAGATCTCGTGGACTCCGTCCTGGTCGAAGAACGGCATCACGTCGTTGCCGAGCAGCTTGAGCTGGTCGTGCGAGCCGAGGTCGGGCAGGCCGGGGGCCTTGACCATGCCGTGCGCGACGTCGATCCGGAAGCCGTCCACGCCCATGTCCAGCCAGAACCGCAGGATCGAGCGGAACTCGTCGGCGACCGCCGGGCTGTCCCAGTTGAAGTCGGGCTGCTCGGGCGCGAAGAGGTGCAGGTACCAGTCGCCGGGGGTGCCGTCCGGGTCGACGGTGCGGGTCCAGGCCGGGCCGCCGAAGATCGACTCCCAGTCGTTGGGCGGCAGTTCGCCCTCGGCGCCCTTGCCCGGGCGGAAGTGGTAGCGCTCGCGCAGCGGGGAGGAGGGGCCCTCGCGCAGCGCGCGCTGGAACCACTCGTGCTGGTCGGAGGAGTGGTTGGGGACCAGGTCGACGATGATCCGCAGGCCCAGCAGGTGGGCGTCGCGGATCAGGCCGTCGGCGTCCAGCAGGGTGCCGAACATCGGGTCCACCGCACGGTAGTCGGCGACGTCGTAGCCGGCGTCGGCCTGCGGCGAGGCGTAGAACGGGGACAGCCAGACGGCGTCCACGCCGAGGTCCCGCAGGTAGGGCAGGCGGCTGCGGATGCCCGGCAGGTCTCCCATGCCGTCGCCGTTGCCGTCCGCGAAGCTGCGCGGGTACACCTGGTAGATGACCGCGTCCCGCCACCAGCCTCTGGAGGCACCGGCGTTCGCAGCGATCGGAGCGGCGGCGGGCCGGGAGGTGTCGGCCAGGTTCTGGGTCATGGACTGTCATCCCTCACAGGACGTAGGTAGCGTCCCGGCCGTCCGTGCGGGCGGCCGGTGCGCGGCAGCAGGCGTGGGGTGGTGCGCGTGCCCGACGGTGGTCAGGACTTGGCGGCACCGGCGGTGAGGCCGGTGACCAGGTGGCGCTGGACGAGGTAGAAGACCAGGGCCGCGGGCAGGGCGATCAGCACGGCGGCGGCGGCCATCAGGTTCCACTGGTGGTCGTGCTCGCTGACGAAGGTCTGCAGACCGACGGCGAGGGTGTACTTGCCGGAGCTGAGCAGGAACGTCGAGGCGAAGGCGACCTCGGCCCAGGCGGTGAGGAAGGAGTAGAAGGCCGCGACCGCGAGCCCCGGGCGGGCCAGCGGCATGATCAGCCGCCAGAAGGTGCCGAACGGCGAGAGCCCGTCGACCCGGCCCGCCTCGTCGACCTCCACCGGGATGGTGTCGAAGTACCCCTTCAGCAGCCAGGCGCAGTACGGCACGGTGGTGCCCGAGTAGACCAGGATCAGACCGAGGTAGCTGTCCAGCAGCTGGAGGCTGGACAGGATCGTGTACATCGGGACGATCAGCACCGCGATCGGGAACATCTGGGTCAGCAGCAGGGTCCACATCAGCTGGCGGTGGCCCGGGAAGCGCATCCGGGAGACCGCGTAGCCGGTGCTCGCCGCGACCAGGACGCCGACCACGGTGGTGCCGCCGGCCACGACGACCGAGTTGCCGAACCAGCTGAAGAAGTCGGTGTCGCCGAGCACCTTGGAGTAGTTCGCCAGACTGGCCCGGCCGAAGATGTCGCCGGGGTGCAGGTAGTCCATCTCGCCGGGACCGAGCGAGACGAACGCGATGTAGACCACCGGGAAGAGCGCGATCAGGCTGGCCAGGACGAGTCCGGCGTGCAGCAGCGCGGTGCCCAGCGGGCCGCGCTCGCCGCGCGGGCGGACCCGGACCGGGCGGGCGGCGGGGGCCGCGGCGGTGGGGCGTTCGGTGGTGACGGTCATCGGGGTACCTGCCTCGTGGTGGTCGCCGGCCTGCGGTGCGGTAGCGGTCGTCATCCGTTCGCCTGCTCGGTGCGGGCCAGCCAGCGGCGGTAGAAGCTGGTGAAGACGATCAGGATGGACAGCAGCAGGACGCCGTAGGTGGCGGACTGCGCGTAGTCGCGCGGCATCTGGCCGAAGCCCAGGCGGTAGGCCCAGGTGACCAGGATCTGGGCGTCCGGGGCGCCGGCGCCGAACAGCAGGAAGATGACCGCGAACTGGTTGAAGGTCCAGATCACGCCGAGCAGGACGACGGTGCTGCTGACGTTGCGCAGGCCCGGCAGGGTCACGTACCGGAACTGCTGCCAGGCGGAGGCGCCGTCCATCTCGGCGGCCTCGTAGAGCTCGCCGGGGATCGACTGCAGTCCGCCGAGCAGCGAGATCATCATGAACGGCACGCCGACCCAGGTGTTGACGATGATCGCGGCGGCCTTCTGGGCCAGCGGCTCGGAGAGCCAGGCGGGCTCCGGCAGGCCGAGGGTGCCGAGGATGCCGTTGATGGCACCGCCGTCGGCGAGCATCAGGCGCCAGGAGAAGACGGTGACGAAGGTCGGGACGGCCCAGGGCAGGATGAGCAGCATCCGGTAGAGGCCGCGGCCGCGCAGCTTCTGGTTGAGCAGCAGGGCGAGGCCGAGACCGATCGAGTAGTGCAGGCAGACGCAGATGGCCGTCCAGGCGACGGTCCACACGAAGTGCGACCAGAACCGATCGTAGGACCCCGGGCCCCACAGCACGTCGGCGTAGTTGTCGAGGCCGACGAAGGTGAAGCTGTCCGGGATGTGGTTGACGCCGATCTGGCGGCCCACGTTCAGGCTGTTGGCGTCGGTCAGCGTGTAGTAGAGGCCCTGCACCAGCGGGTAGCCCACCAGGACGCCGAGCACGATCACGACCGGCGCGATCATCGCGTACGCGTACCAGTACTTGCTGTACGAGATCCTGAGGCGCTGCACGATACCGGGGCGCGGCTCGCGCTCTCGGCTGGCCTGGCCGGTAGCGCCCTGCACGGCGACTGCCATTGTTGACACCTTTTCGGGAGGTCCGCCGCCTCGCTGCGGCGACTGCTGCTGTTCGTGCGGGAGGCCGCCCGGTCTGCGGTGTCGCAGGCCGGGCGGCCGGGGGGACTACTTGGTGAAGTCCGGCAGGAGCTTCGCGTAGTCGACGACGGTGGCGTCCAGGCCGGCCTTGGTGTCCGACTGGCCCTGGACGATCTTGCCGAGGTTGGTGCCGACCGGGCCGAACAGCGAGCTGTACTCGGGCAGCTCGGGGCGCGGCTGGGCGGAGCTGAGGATCGCCTGGAACCCGGCGATGCCCGCGTTGGCCTTGACCTCGGCGGTGTACGCGTCGGCGCGGGTCGGCAGGGTGGAGTTCTTCAGCGCGAGGAAGGTCTGGCTCTCGGCGGAGGTCAGGAAGCCCGCGAGCTTCTCGGCCGCGGCCTTGTGCGCGGCGTCGGAGCCGGCGTAGACCGAGACGTTGTGGCCGCCGGTGGGGGCGCCGGCCTTGCCGGTGGAGCCGGCCGGGACCGGGGCGACGCCGAGGTTGGCCTTGTCGGCGAAGGCGGAGCCCTTGTAGACGTTGGTGATCTCCCAGGGACCCTGGATGACCATCGCGACCTTGCCGCTGTTGAAGGCGTCCATCATGTGGGCGTACGAGTCGGTGGTGACGTCCGCCTTGACGGTGCCGGGCGCGGTGAACAGCGACTTGTACGTCTCGATCGCCTTGACGGCCTCGGGCGAGTTGACGGTGATCTTCTTGCTCTTGGCGTCCACCATGTCGGTGCCCTCGCCGAACAGGAACGGCATGGCGTAGTAGCCGTCGCCGGCCCGCATGAAGAAGCCGTCGACGCCGGCCTTGTCCTTGAGCAGCGCGGCGTCGGCCTTCAGCTCGTCCCAGGTGGCGGGGGCCTTGGTGATGCCGGCCTTCTCGAACAGCGCCTTGTTGTAGAGCAGGCCGAGGGTGTCGGTGACCAGCGGGGCGCCGTAGGTCTTGCCGGAGAACTTGGCCTGCTGGATCAGGCTGGGCTGGAAGGCGGCGGCGTCGGCCAGCGCGGGGGTGCCGTCCAGCGGCTCCAGGAAGCCGGCCTTGGCGAACGCGGGGGTCCAGCCGACCTCGGCGCGGAAGGCGTCCGGTGCGCCCTTGGCGCCCATTGCGGTCTGGAGCTTGTTCTGGGCCTGGTCGAACGGGACGTTCTCGAAGTTGACCTTGATGTTCGGGTTGGCCGCCTCGAACTTCTTGACCAGCTCCTGGTAGTTCGGAGCCTCGTTGGTGGCGTTGGAGGTGTCCCAGTAGGTGATGGTGACCGGTCCGGAGGACTTGCCGTCCGCACTGGTGCCGCTGCTGCCACAGGCTGCAAGCGTTACCGCAAGGGCCGCAACGAGAGCGGAGGCCGCGATGCCACGCCGCATGAGAACTCCTAAGAGGTGGGGGTGCCCGAGAGGGAGGAGGACCGCGCATAATGGCTGTCCCAGCCGACTGCGCCGTTGCGGCCGTCGGGCTTGGGCAGGAACGTAACAGCGATGCAATCGCGTCGGAAACCCCTTGCAGCAAGTTTCTGCAAGATCTGGGGATCGTTACAGCCGCGTGTCCTCCGCGTTGCCGCAAGGTAGCCACCTTCAGGCCACTTTCGCCCCTTTCGGCCAGCCCTCGACGTGCCCCGACCACCCCACGGGCCTTGCGGGCCTTGCACGTCCTTGCGGCAAGGCCCTGCACGGGCGACCCCTCGCCGATTTAAAAGGATAAAGGTCCTCTATATTGAGAGAGCGGCAACCGCCGCAGGACCGCCCCGCCCCGCCATGCCCTGGAGGACCCGTGCTCTCCCCCGAGTCGACCGCGACCGTCCGCGCCACGCTCCCCGCCGTCGGAGCCGCGATCGGAGAGATCACCAAGCTCTTCTACGCCCGGATGTTCGCCGACCACCCCGCGCTGGAGCGCGACCTGTTCAACCGCGGCAACCAGGCCGGCGGCGCCCAGCAGCAGGCCCTGGCCGGCGCGATCGCCGGGTACGCCACGCTGCTGGTCCAGCAGCCGCAGGAGGGCGCCGCCGGCCCGCTGCTGGCCCGGATCGCCCACAAGCACGCCTCGCTCGGCATCACCCGCGAGCAGTACGGGATCGTCCACACCTACCTGTTCGCCGCGATCGTCGAGGTGCTCGGCGAGGCCGTGACGCCCGAGGTCGCCGCCGCCTGGGACGAGGTCTACTGGCTGATGGCCGGCGAGCTGATCGCCCTGGAGGCCCGCCTCTACCGCGAGGCCGGCGTCGAGGAGGGACAGGTCTGGCAGGAGATGGCCGTGCTGTCCCGCCGCGAGGAGTCCCGCGACGCGGTCTCCTTCACGCTCCGCCCCGCCGACGGCTCGGCCGCACCCGCCTTCCGCCCCGGCCAGTACGTCAGCGTGGCCGTCCACCTCCCGGACGGCGCCCGGCAGATACGCCAGTACAGCCTGTCCGCCGCCGACCCGGAGCAGTGGCGGATCACCGTCAAGCGGGTGCGCGGGGCGGGCGTCCCGGACGGCGAGGTCTCCCGCCACCTGCACGAGCACCTGGCAGCCGGCGACCGCCTCACCGTCTCCCGCCCGTTCGGCGACCTCACCCTGGAGGAGGGCGAGGGCCCGCTGCTGCTCGCCTCCGCGGGCATCGGCTGCACGCCGATCACCGGCATGCTCGACCACCTCGCCCGGACCGGCTCCACCCGCCGGGTGGTCGCCGTGCACGCCGACCGCTCCCCCGCCGACCACGCCCACGCCGACCAGCTCGCGGAGCTGGTCGGCGCCCTCCCCGAGGGCGAGCTGCACCGCTGGTACGAGCAGCCGGCCGGGACCGCCGGCGCCCGGACCGGCCTGGCCGACCTCACCCTGGTCGAGCTGCCGGCGGGCCTCACCGCGTACCTCTGCGGGCCGCTGCCGTTCATGCGCTCCGCCCGCACCGAGCTGCTGCGGCGCGGCGTGCCGGCCGCCTCGATCCGCTACGAGGTGTTCGGGCCCGACCTGTGGCTGGCCTCGGTCTGAGCGGAGCTCAGTCCTGGGGCATGACCAGCGAGACCGTGCAGACCCGCGGCCCGGCGAACGGGTGCAGGCGGAGCGCGCCGGGCACCCCGGCCCGCTCCGCCAGCGCGTCCAGCAGCCCCTGGTGGACGCCGCAGACCACCTCCGGGTGACGCTCGGCGTTGCGCAGGAACGGGCAGCCGTGCAGCGCCACCTCGGTGCCGCCGGCCCGCAGCTCCGGCTGGAAGCCCCAGCGCTCCGCCTCCGCCATCACCCGGGCCACCAGGGGCACCTCGTCCTGCGGCCGGGCCGCCGCACCCCAGGCCCGGCCCGCCCGCTCGGCCCGCTCGGACCTGGCCCCGGGGTCGGTGCCGTAGCCCAGGGCGAGCACCTCGACCAGCTCCTGGTAGGCGGCCAACTGCTCCCGGGCCGGCACCGCGGTGTACAGCAGCCGGGGCCTGCCCCGGCCGGCCGCGCTCTCGTCCCGGTGCACCCGGACCAGTCCGGCCTCCACCAGGGCGGTCAGGTGGTGGCGCACGGTGGTGACGTGCTGGCCCGTCAACGCGGTGAGGCTCCGGCTGTCCAGCGGCTCGGCCGCCTCGGTCAGCGCCGCCAGCAGCACCCGCCGCGCGGGGGCCGCGAGCGCTCTGTGCACACCGGGGTCGGAACTCTCCACCCGGCCAATATACGGCGCCGCCCCGGTCCGGCCCGGCGGCTCAGGCGGTGCCCGGACGCAGCACGGTGGTGGAGCGGAACTCCTCGCCGGGGCGCAGGACGGTGGACGGGTACGAGGCCTGGTGCGGGGAGTCCGGGTGGTGCTGGGTCTCCAGGGCGATGCCCGCGTAGCGGTGGTACGGGACACCGGCGGCGCCGCTGACCGTGCCGTCGAAGTGGTTGGCGGTGTAGACCTGGATGCCGGGCTCGGTGGTGAGCACCTCCAGCGTCCGGCCGCTGCCGGGGTCCTCCAGCAGGGCGGCGCGGACCGGGGTGCCGTCGGCGGGACGGTCCCGCAGCACCCAGTTGTGGTCGTAGCCGCGCGGGCCGCGCAGCTGCGGGTGGTCGTCGTCGATCCCCTTGCCGACCGGGCGTGCGGTGGTGAAGTCGAACGGGGTGCCGGCCACCGGCTCGTACGGGCCGAACGGGATCTGCCGGTCGTCGACCGGGGTGTAGTGGTCGGCGTCCAGGGTCAGCAGGTGGCCGAGGACGTCGCCGCTGCCCTCGCCGGCCAGGTTGAAATAGGCGTGGTTGGTCAGGTTGACCACGGTGGGGCGGGTGGTGACCGCGTGGTACGCGATGGTCAGGCCGTCGGCGGTGAGGGTGTAGGAGACGGTGACGTCCAGGCTGCCCGGGAAGCCCTGGTCACCGCCGGGGCTGTGCAGGTGCAGCCGCACGCCGTCGGGGATCCGCTCGGCCTCCCACATCCGGTTGGCGAAGCCGTCCGGGCCGCCGTGCAGGGTGACGCCACCCCCGGTCGGCAGCAGCGGGTGGTCGACGCCGTCGAGGGTGACCCGGCTGCCGGCGATCCGGTTGGCGTACCGGCCGACGGTGGCGCCGAAGTGCCGCGCCGGGCCGAGGAGGGCGTCCAACTCGTCGGTGCTGAGCAGGAGTTGGGCGGGCGTGCCGGAGCGGTCGGGGGCGCTGAGGGTGTGCAGGGTGGCACCGAGGTTGAGCACGCTGGCCCGCACCGGGCCACAGCTCAGGGTCCAGCGTTCGATGGCCGCCCCGGCCCCGCTGGGTTCGAAGGGCTCGCGTCGTACCTCGGTGGCCTGCGCCGACATGGCCTGCTCCTCACCGGTCACCGGGGCCGGGCGGCCGCGGCGACCACGCCTTGTTCCTGCCCGCAGCCTAGGGCTTTTCCGACAATTCCCGTCGGATCAGCGCGCGAGGAGAACCACTCGCCCCGGGGCGGTCATGGCGGGACCGCCCCGGTCACGGGCTCAGTCGTCCTCGTCGGGCTCCCGGTCGGGCAGGCCGAGGGCGGCGGCCAGACCGTCGGGCCCGGCCCCGGCCTTGCGGTGGACGGCGGCCAGGCGGCGGTGCACCAGGCTGAGTTGGATGTTCAGCTGCTCGGCGATGCGCTGCGGCGGCACGCCCTGGACGGCGAGCTGGGCGACGTCCCACTCGGGCTGGCTGAGCGCGTCCTTGCTGAGGGTGCGCAGCCGGTTGGGCCGCAGGCCGGAGACGGCGAGCTCGGTGCGGGCCTTGGCGACCAGTCCGTCCGCGCCGCAGTGCTGGGCGAGCTCCATGCCCTGGTAGAGGTACTCGCCGGCGGCGGTCAGCCGGCCGACCCGGCGCAGGGCCGCACCGAGGTCGACCAGGGCGTGCGCGTGCTCGTATCCGGCCGGGGACTGGCCGAGCTGCGCGACGGCCTCCTCCAGCAGTTCGACCGAGCGCCGACCCTCGGTGATCATCGCGTTGAGCCGCAGGGCGCTGCCGATCGCCGAGGCGGAGCCGAAGTTCCGGGCCCGGTCGACCGCGGTCTCGGCGTGCTTGCGGGCCGTGTCGGGGTCGGTCGGCGCGAGCGCCACGGCGAGGTGGCCGGCCCACGGCGCCCAGACCGTGTTGTGCCAGCCGCGCTCGTCCAGCTTGGCGCCGACCTCGGTGAACGCCTCGACGGCGCCCGCCAGGTCGCCGCGGGCGAGCAGCAGCTTGCCGTACAGGGTGGGCGCGTCGGGCAGCACCATGGCGGTGGGGTGGTACGGCGGCCGGAAGTCGTAGCGCTGGGCGAGCTCCCAGGCCTCGGCGGTGCGGCCGCGGGCGAGCAGGGTGTCGGCGAGGACGCCGACGATGTCCCACTGCAGCGGCAGGCCGGGGGCGATCCGCTCGGAGATCTTCAGGCCGCGGCGCAGGAAGTCCTCCGCCTCCGGCAGGAAGCCGCGGCGGAACCTGACCAGGCCCATCAGGAAGTAGGCGAAGCCGCGGTGTGCGCCGCTCCACCCGGCGATCTCGAACTCCAGGACGGCGTCGGAGAAGAGCTTCTCGGCGCGGGCGAGCTCGTCGGTGTAGGTCAGGGTGAGGCCGACCAGGGCGGGGAGTTCGAAGCCCCAGGTGGTGTTGGTCCAGCCGAGTTCGGCCGGCAGGCGGCCGTTGTCGAGGGCCTCGTCGGCGAGGGCGACGGCCTCCGCTGCGGGCTTGCCGCGCAGCGTGAGGTCCCAGGCCCGCATGGCGAGGACGGCCCGCTCGGCGGCGGTGTCGCGCTCGCCGAGGGTCAGCGAGAGCTCCTCGAGCCGGTGGGAGCGGTCCGGACCGTCCTCCTCGTCGCGCTGGAACGCGGCCCACATGAAGTGGGCGGCCTGGAGCCGGAGCCGGCCGGGCCCGGGCGGGGTGCGCAGGGCCTCGTCGTGGCAGACCTGGGCGGCGCGGACCAGTTCGCCGGAGTGCGCCAGCACCTCGGAGAGCCGGAAGGTGGCGTCGACGCGCAGCTCGGGGCTCAGGCCGTCCTCCACCTCCAGGGCGAGTTCCAGTTGGTTGACGGTGGAGGCCGGGTCGGTGAGCAGCGCGGAGCAGCCGAGCTCGTAGATGACCTCGGCCCGGTCGGCCTCGTCCGGCGGCTCGCCGAGGGCCCGTTCCAGGCAGCGCTGGGCGGCTTCGGGGGCGCCGATGGCGAGGTGTTCGGCGGCGGCCTTGCGCAGCTTTCGGACGATCGCGTAGTCGCCCTCGGGGATGGTCTCCAGCAGGTGCCGGGAGGCGGCGAGCAGGGTGCCGCCGGAGTTCTCGATGGCGGCCGCGGCGATGCCGTGCATGGCGGTCTTGGTGCCCGGCGGCATGGTCAGGTAGATGGCCGTGCCGATCAGCGGGTGGACGAACTCCAGCCGTCCGTTGGGGCTGCTGGTGAGCACCCGGTGCTTGCGCAGCCGGCGCAGCGACTCGTCGGCCTGGTCCGGTCCCTGGGCGGAGATGGTGGCGGCCAGTTGCTGCTTGATGTCGGTGCCGAGCAGGGCGGCGGCCCAGGCGAACCGCAGGGTGTTCGGGCCGAGTTTCTCCAGCCAGTACTGGAGGGTCTGCCCGCGGGCCGCGGCGGCCAGGTCGCGCAGCCGCGGGGCGTTCTCCTCGATCGGGTCGAGCCCCTGGTCACGGACCTCGCGGAGCAGGATGTGGATGTCGTACGGGGTGCCCGCGGTGATCGCCCAGACCTGGCGGGAGAAGGCGTCGTCGGCGTCGTCGCCGAACATGGCACGCACCAGGTGCGTGACCGAGGCGGGGTTGAGCGGGTTGAGCTCGTGTCGACGGGCGGCGATGCCCTCGATCTGCTGGACCAGGCCGCGGGCCTCTTCCTCGAACTCCTCGCGGTAGCCGAGGACCAGCAGGACGGGAAGCTCCCGGGAGCGGACGGCGAAGGAGGCGAGCCAGGTGAGCGACTCCAGGTCGGCCCAGTGCAGGTCGTCGATGACCATGACCAGCGGTGCCCGGCGCGGGGCGAGCTGGGTGAGGACGAAGTCCAGGCCGTCCCGGACGCCCTGCGGGTCGAGCGGCTCCAGCTCACCGGAGGGCGGGAAGAGGCCGATCGCGGGGCCGACGATGCCGTACCAGTTGCCGAACACCTCACGGCTCTCGGCCTCGGTGAGCCCGCCGAGCACCGGCAGCAGCAACTGGCGCAGCACCCGGAAGGGTTCGTTGCGCTGGCGCTCGCCGCCGCGGGCGAACAGGACGGTGCAGCCGGGCTGGAGCTTGGCCAGTCGGCGGACCTGGTGCAGCACCGAGGTCTTGCCCATGCCGGCCGGGCCGGAGTACAGCAGCAGTTCGCCGATCTCGGTGCCGCCGTTGGCGAAGGCCCGGCAGAGCCGGGCGACCGCCTGCTCGGCGGTCTGGAGCTCGGACTCGCGCTCGTGGAGTGCTTCCTCGGCCCCGGGGCCGTGGTCCTGGTCCCCCTGCGCGTGCTGATCTCCGGCCACCGTTGCGCCCTCCGCCTCACCGATCCGTGGTTCCGTTTCGACATTAGCGCTGCGCGCGCCCCTATGGGCGGCGTTCGCGCAGGCCGGAGGCCACGGACAGGGTTGAGACCGGGTGTCAGGGGCAAATGCCCTGGTACCTCTGACATCTGATGATGTGATCAGATAATCTTCGGCCCGCACCGCCGGAGATGATCTCAGCGTTTGCGGGCCCCCCGAGGCCGCGCAGCCCGTCAGCACAGACCTTCAGCAGCGCCGGGAGAACGATGTCCGACTGCACCTCACTAGAGCTTCCCTTCCCCCACAGGCGGAGCCCCCACCAGGCCAGGGCGGCAGCCCACCACCGGCTCTGGCTGGAGCGCCACAGCCGGCTCGCGGCCTGCACCGGTGAGCTGACCTACGAGCACTGGGACGTGGCCGAGCTCGCCTCGATCTGCTACCCCGAATGCGGGGCCGAGGAACTCGGCCTGGCCGCCGACCTGCTCGGTTTCTACTTCCTCTTCGACGACCAGTTCGACACCGAACTCGGCCAGCACCCCTCCGAGGTGGCGAGGATCTGCGACCGGCTCACCTCCGTCCTGCACGGCGCCCAGCCCGCCGCCGGATCCCCCGCCGAGCTGGCGTTCGCCGACATCTGGAGACGCAGCCGGCAGGCGATGCCTGCCCGCTGGCTGGCCCGTGCCTCCTACAACTGGGAGTGGTACTTCGCCAGCCACCCGGCCGAGTCGGCCGGTCGCACGTTCGCCGAACTCCCTGACCGCGAGGGCTACATGGTCCTCCGTCGGGGGACGGCCGCGATGGAGACCCTGTTCGACATGATCGAGCGGCTCGGCCGGTTCGAGATCCCGCCGACCGTGTTCCACCACCCGGTCCTCCGCCAGCTCCGCCAACTGGCCGCCGACATACCCTCGTTCAGCAACGACGTCCGCTCCTACCCGCTGGAGGCGCCCCGCGGGGACGTCTACAACCTGGTGCTGATCGTCCAGCAGGAGCGCAGCTGCTCCGCCGAGGAGGCCTGCGCCGTGGTCCTCGGGGAGGCCCAGCTGATGGTCGACCGGTTCGCCGAGCTCCGCCAGCAACTTCCGACCGCCTACCACCAGTTGGAGCTCGACCACGAGCAGCGCGGGGCCGCCCAGCGGTACGCCGACGGGCTGGCGGCCTGGCTGGCCGGCTACCTGCGCTGGGAGGGACACACCGGGCGCTACCGGGTCTCGTAACCGGTCCCGCACGCACCGTAGCGACGCCGTGCGCCGGGCGGTTAGGGTGCGGACCGGAGGGGCCAGGCCCCTCCGGCTCACCTTCCCAGCACCCACCGCCCGGGCCGGCACGCGCGGCCCGGCGCGCCGCCGACCCCGGGTCCGCCCGGGGCGGCGGCGCCTGCCGTTGCGAGGAGAACGCCATGACGGTCTACCAGCCCCCCGGACAGCCCGGCGCCGTGGTCGAGTTCCGCGGCCGGTACGAACACTGGATCGACGGCGAGTGGCGGGCCCCGGCCCGCGGCCAGTACTTCGAGAACCCCACCCCGGTGACCGGGCAGGTCTTCTGCGAGGTGGCCCGCGGCACCGCCGAGGACGTCGAGGCCGCCCTGGACGCCGCCCACGCGGCCGCCCCCGGCTGGGGCCGCACCTCCCCGGCCGAGCGCGCCGCGGTCCTGCTCCGGCTCGCCGACCGGATGGAGGAGAACCTGGAGGCCCTGGCCGTCGCCGAGAGCTGGGACAACGGCAAGCCGGTCCGCGAGACGCTGGCGGCGGACCTGCCGCTGGCCGTGGACCACCTACGCTACTTCGCGGGCGCGCTGCGCGCCCAGGAGGGCTCGCTGTCCCAGCTCGACGAGGACACCGTCGCCTACCACTTCCACGAGCCGCTGGGCGTGGTCGGCCAGATCATCCCCTGGAACTTCCCGATCCTGATGGCCGTCTGGAAGCTCGCCCCGGCCCTCGCGGCCGGCAACACGGTGGTCCTCAAGCCCGCCGAGCAGACCCCCGCCTCGATCATGCTGCTGATGGAGCTGACCGCCGACCTGCTGCCGCCGGGCGTGGTCAACGTGGTCAACGGCTTCGGGGTGGAGGCCGGCAAGCCGCTCGCCTCCAGCCCCCGGATCCGCAAGATCGCCTTCACCGGCGAGACCACCACCGGCCGGCTGATCATGCAGTACGCCAGCGCCAACCTGATCCCGGTCTCGCTGGAGCTCGGCGGCAAGAGCCCCAACCTGTTCTTCGCCGACGTCGCGGCGCAGCGGGACGCCTTCTACGACAAGGCTCTGGAGGGCTTCGCGATGTTCGCCCTGAACCAGGGCGAGGTGTGCACCTGTCCGAGCCGGGCGCTGATCGAGTCGTCCATCTACGACGGCTTCCTCGGCGACGGTCTGGAGCGGGTCCGGGCGATGCGGCAGGGCAACCCGCTGGACACCGACACGATGGTCGGTGCGCAGGCGAGCAACGACCAGCTGGAGAAGATCCTCTCCTACATCGAGATCGGCCAGGCGGAGGGCGCCAAGGTCCTGATCGGCGGCGAACGGGTCGAGCTCCCGGGGGAGTTGGCCGGCGGCTACTACGTGGCCCCGACGGTCTTCGAGGGCCACAACCGGATGCGGATCTTCCAGGAGGAGATCTTCGGCCCGGTGGTCGCGGTGGCCCGCTTCGACGGCTTCGAGGACGGCATCGAGACGGCCAACGACACCCTGTACGGACTCGGCGCGGGCGTGTGGTCGCGGGACGGCTCCACCGCCTACCGGGCCGGGCGCGCGATCCAGGCCGGCCGGGTGTGGACCAACAGCTACCACCTGTACCCGGCCCATGCGGCGTTCGGCGGCTACAAGAACTCGGGCATCGGACGGGAGACCCACAAGATGCTGCTGGAGCACTACCAGCAGACCAAGAACCTGCTGGTCAGCTACTCGCCGCAGGCGATGGGCTTCTTCTAGGATGCCGGCCGCCGACCGCTCCCAGGTGGCCGTGACCGCGGCCGCGGCCGACCTGCTGCGTGAACTCGCCGCCGAGCACGGCCCGTTGATGTTCCACCAGTCGGGCGGCTGCTGCGACGGATCGGCCCCGATGTGCTACCCGGCCGGCGAGTTCCTCACCTCCGCCGCCGACCACCTGGTCGGCGCGCTCGCGGTGGACGGCCTCGCCCCGGTCGAGGTCTGGATGGCCCGTGACCAGTACGCGTACTGGTCGCACACCCACCTGACCATCGACGTGGTGCCCGGCCGCGGCAGCGGTTTCTCCCTGGAGGCGCCGACCGGGCGGCGCTTCCTGGTCCGCTCGCGGCTGCTGACGGACGAGGAGGCACGGGCCCTCGGGCGGTGACCCGGCCGGGGGCGGGCGGCTCGCCCCGCGAGGAGGCGCGCCCGCGCGGCGCCGTCCTCCTCCGGGGTGGGCGGCCCGCCCCCGGTCTCCGCGGGGCCGGACCGCGCCCGTTGTTCACCTCTGCGCCGCGACCCGCGCCGCCGCGGCCCGGACGGCCTCCTCGATGGTCTCCGGCGGGATGCGCACGCCCGAGGCGATCCGCCCGCCCACCGCGCGCAGCGCCTCGGCGGCGGCGTGCGCCCAGACGTGCTCGATCAGCACCAGCAGGGCGACCGAGCCCGGCTCCAGCAGTTCGGCGGCCTGCTGGGCGTCCTCCGGGCCGATCAGCGGCAGCTCGCCGCCGGCGTTCGCGGCCACCGCCCGCAGGTGTTCGAAGTCGGCGAGCTCGCCGTAGCTGGCGGCACCGTCGGCGTGCCGGGTGACGACCAGCGAGTCGATCACCCTGATGTCCCCGGCGATGCGCAGGGCCGCGAGCGCCGCGGCGGTCTCGGCCGTGATGGTCGCCTGCGGGAACGTCAGGACGAGCAGTTCGGCCGGCCCCATCCGGTCCTCCCTTCCTCGGGCTGATCCCCCTCAGCGGATCCAAGCACACGGCCCGCCCGGTCGACCCGGGCGACCCGCCGGGGCCGGAGCAGGCCGGGCGACCGCGAACGGCCCAGGCGGCGCGCGGCCGCGGCCCGGCCGTGATCTCTGGAGAGCAGCGGCCGAGTGCGCCGCGGAACAGGAGCCGCAGACCCATGACCATCCCCGTCGACAAGCTGTCCCAGCCCGCCGTCCGCAGCCTGGTCGCCGCGATCAACGCGGGCGACCGGGACGCCTTCATCGCCGCCCTCACCCCGGCCGCCACCATGTCGGACGACGGCTCGGACCGTGACCTCGCCGACTGGATCGACCGGGAGGTGTTCTCCTCCCGGGGCCACATGGACGTCCAGACCGAGAAGGACGGCGGGCTGGCGCTGGTGGCGAACTTCCGCAACGACGCCTGGGGCGAGATGCGCACCGCCTGGCGCTTCACCGTCGACGGCGGGAAGGTCAGCCGCTTCGAGACCGGTCAGGCCTGAGCCCACGGCGCCACCCGGAACCATCGCCCGGGCCCGGCGGTTCCCCTCGGGACGCATGATCGAATCGGAGGAGACCCCGTGCCGCTCACCGACCTGCCGTACGAGGACCTGCTGGAGTACCGGCCGGCCGTCACCGAGCCCGCCGACCTGGACGCCTTCTGGGCCGGCACGCTCGCCGAGGCCCGTGCCCACGACGGCGGGGCCCGGGTCAGCCGGGTGGAGGACTCGCTGCTGACCGGGGTGGAGGTGTTCGACGTCCGCTTCCCCGGCTGGCGCGGCGAGCCGGTGGCGGGCTGGCTGCTGCTGCCGCGCGGCGCCGCGGGGCCGCTGCCGGCCGTGGTCGAGTTCCTCGGCTACAGCCAGGGCCGGGGCCTGCCGCTGGAGCGGCTGCTCTACCCCACGGCCGGCTACGCCTACTTCGTGATGGACACCCGCGGCCAGGGCCACGACACCCCGGACCGGCACGAGGGCGACGCCCCGCAGTGGTACGGCGGGTTCATGACCCGGGGCATCGACGCGCCCGAGCACTACTACTACCGCCGGCTGTACAGCGACGCCGTCCGGGCCGTGGACTTCGTCCGCGGCCTGGACGCGGTGGACGCCGGGCGGGTGGTGGTCGCCGGGGACAGCCAGGGCGGCGGCCTCGCGATCGCCGCCGCCGCGCTGGCGGGCGACCTGGTCGCCGGCGCGATGGCCAACGTGCCGTTCCTGCAGCACTTCCGCCGGGCGGTGGAGATCACCGCGCTCGGCCCGTACCCGGAGATCGCCGACTACCTGCGCCGACACAGTCGCGAGCAGGTCGACCGGACCTTCCGCACCCTGGCGTACTTCGACGGGGCCAACCTCGCCTCCCGGGCCACCGCACCGGCGCTGTTCAGCGTCGGGCTGATGGACCCGGTCTGCCCGCCGTCCACGGTGTTCGCCACGTACCACCGCTACGGCGGCGAGCGCGAGATCGAGACCTGGCGGTTCGCCGACCACGCGGGCGGGATGGCCTCCCAGGCCCGCCGTCAGCTGCGCTGGCTGCACGCACGCGGGCTCGGCCCGACCGGCTGACCGACCAGCCACCCCGTCGGCTGACCCGTCGCCACCCGGCCGTCAACCGGCCGTCAGCCGGTCAGGCAGGAGCGGACCGCGGCGATCAGCGTCCGGGACCGGATGTCCCCGGTCACCCCGGGCTGCATGCCGTTGGTGACGTAGCCGAAACCGATGCCGAGCTCGGGGTCGGCGAAGCCGAGCGAGCCGCCCCGGCCCGGGTGCCCGAAGGCGGCCGGCGAGGACATCGGCGACGTCCCGCCGTGCCGGAAGAAGCCCTGCCCGAACGCGGTGTTGATGATCAGCACCCGGTCCGGCCCGTCCACCGCCGGGCCCGCCGCCTCGGCCAGCACCTGCGGGGTGAACAGCGCGGGCAGCCGCTCCCCGGGCCGCCCGCCGTGCCGGTCCGCGGCGCCGATCAGCGCGGCGTAGAACCGGGCCAGCGAGCGGGCCGTCCCGATGCCGCCCGCCCCGGGCACCTCGGCTGCCTGCACCGCCGGGTCGTTGAGGTCCACGGACGGCCGGACGGCGGCGAAGGCCCGCGCGGTCAGCGAGGTCGGGTCGCGGTAGGCGTCCCGGACGGTC
This sequence comes from Kitasatospora sp. NPDC088346, assembly GCF_044740765.1. Taxonomy (NCBI): domain Bacteria; kingdom Bacillati; phylum Actinomycetota; class Actinomycetes; order Kitasatosporales; family Streptomycetaceae; genus Kitasatospora; species Kitasatospora sp. NPDC088346. Next base: position 102,680 of record NZ_JBIURH010000019.1, on the reverse strand, counting down.
TGCTTGGGCCGCACCCGCAGGCCGTTCGGCCCGACCCGGGCCTGCTCGGGCGCGGGCAGGTCGACCAGCCGCCCCACCCGGGGCGCCGCCCCGGCGGGCAGCCCGATCCACAGGTCCAGGCCGAACGGGCGGGCGATCTCCTCCGCGAAGTAGTGGCCGACGCTGCGCCCGTCCGCCCGCCGGACCAGCTCGCCGACCAGCCAACCGAAGGTGTACGGGTGGTAGCCGTGCGCGGTGCCGGGCGCCCAGGCCGGTGCCTGGGCGGCGACGGCCGCCACCGCGGGCTCCCAGGCGATCAGGTCCTCGACCCGCAGCGGGGTGTCCAGCACGGGCAGCCCGGCCTGGTGCGACAGCAGCCAGCGGACCGGGATCCGGTCCTTGCCGGCCGCCTTGAACTCGGGCCAGTACGAGGCGGCCGGCGCGTCCAGGTCGAGCAGGCCGCGCTGGACCAGCAGCATCGCCGCGGCGGCCGTCAGCCCCTTGGTCACCGAGCGCAGCACCTGCGCGGTGTCGGCCGTCCAGGGCACGGCGGGCGCCGGGCGGGCGCCGACCTCGGGCCGGGCGTCGCCGCCCCACAGGTCGACCACCTTGCGGCCGTCCGCGTACAGCGCGAAGGCCGCGCCCAGCTCGCCGTGGTCCCGGAAGTTGCGGGCGAAGGCCTCCCGGACGGGTTCGAAACCGTCGGCCGTCTCGCCCCAGATCTCCACCGTGCTCACCGCTCGCCGCCCTCGTTCTCGCCGCCGCCCCCTGTTCGACCATAGTCGGATGATCCACCTGACGCCGAGTCGGTACCGTGGCCCCATGACGAACCCCGCCGACGAGCTGCTGGACGTGGTCGACGAGCAGGACCGGGTGATCGGCACCGCGCCGCGCGGTGAGGTCTACCGCCGGGGGCTGACCCATCGCTGCGTGTTCATCCTGGTCCGCGACGCGCGAGGCCGGATCTTCACCCACCGGCGCACCGACACCAAGCTCTTCGCGCCCGGGGCGTACGACTGCTTCGTCGGGGGCGTGGTCGGCAGCGGGGAGAGCTATCCGGTGGCGGCCGTCCGGGAGGCCGAGGAGGAGCTCGGGGTGACCGGGATCCGGCCGGAGCCGCTGTTCAAGTTCCTGTTCGAGGACGGCGACCGGCTGTCCTGGTGGTGCGACGTGTACCGGGCCGAGTGGGACGGGCCGGTCGCCCCGCAGGTCGAGGAGGTCGCCTGGCACGGCTGGCTGACCGAGGCGGAGCTGACCGACCGGATGGCGCGGGAGGAGTTCGTGGTCGACGGGCGCGAGGCCTGGCGGCGCTACCTCCGGTGGCGCTCGGCCCCCGCCTGACCGGGCGGTTCCCCGTCCGCGGGCCCGCCCTCGGGGTACTCCCAGTCCGGGTGCTCCCGGACGGCCCACAGCGGGTCGACGCTGCCGGTGCGCATCCCCCGGCGGGCCTCCGGGTCACGGACCGCCATCCAGACGTGCCCGGCCACGGCGACGGCGACCGCCACGGCCAGCCAGTCGTGGACGAAGGTGGCGCCGGTCCGCCAGACCAGTGGCGCGAGGTGGGTGAACCACATCAGCAGACCGGTGCCGAGCATCACCAGCACCGCGCCCGCCGTCCAGGCCGCGTACAGCTTCTGGCCGGCGTTGAACTTCCCGGCCGGGCGGTGGAAGGAGCGGCGGCGCACCGCCCGCAGCCACTCCCGGTCCAGCCCGGTGAAACGGTTCAGCCTGGTCAGGTCGGCCCGCAGGGCCCGGGAGAACAGGCCGAGCAGCAGCGGCACCGGCAGCAGCAGGCCGCACCACTCGTGCACCACCACGACCAGCCGGCGGCGCCCGACCAGCTCGCTCAGCGGCGGGTAGTACAAGAAGGCGGCGGTCACCAGGCAGACCGCCGTCAGCGCGGCCGTCACCCGGTGCACCCAGCGCTCGGCCGCACTGAAGCGGGGGATCCGGCCCGGGGCCGCGGGCTCAGCCGGTGGGCGCATCGTCGCGTCCGTTCGACCGGCCGACCCAGGCGTCGACGTCGTAGCCGTAGCGCTCCCAGTACCCCGGCTCCACGGAGGGCGTCAGGGTGATCCCGGACAGCCACTTGGCCGACTTGTAGAAGTACATCGGCGCGACGTACAGCCGCACCGGGCCGCCGTGCGCGTGGCTGACCGGCTGGTCCTGCATCCGCAGCGCGACCAGGACGTCGTCGCGGCGGGCCTGCTCCAGGGTGAGGCTCTCGGTGTAGCTGCCGTCGAAGCAGCTGAACCGGACCGCGCCCGCGCCGCCGCGCACCCCGGCCGCGTCCAGCAGCGCCGACAGCCGGACCCCCTCGAACGGCGTGCCCGGCACCCGCCAGCCGGTGACGCACTGGACGTCGTGGACGATCCGGTGCTGCTCCATCGCCTCCAGGTCGGCCAGCCGGTAGGTGGCGGGCCGGTCCACCAGGCCGTCGACGGTCAGCGTGTAGTCCTGCGCCGTCCGGACCGGCACCGAGGCCACCACGGAGTAGTACCGGAAGCCCCCTCCGCCGGGCAGCAGCCCGCTCAGGCCGGTCGGGTCCTTGCTGGTGACCCCTTCGACGGCACGCTGCAGGAACGGTCCGGCCGCCACCCCGGCCACGCCCAGGCCCAGCATGCCGAGGACGACCCGTCGCCCCACCGGTGTTCCGGAACTCTCACTCACACCGTCGATTCGACCAGGTCAGCGCCGCCGGGGCCAGGGATCCGGGGCGGCCGTCAGAATTTCGTCATCTCCTCCAAGGACGGCCCGGCCTCCCGGCCGCCGGCCCCCGCCGCCGGGAGGCCGCAGCCGGCCCCGACCCCCGCACCCGGGCCGATAGGGTGACGGCATGGCTTCCCGTACGCCGTCGGCGGCGACCAGGTCGGAGGACGAGCGCGCGCCGCGCCGCAGGCTGAGCGTGGACGAGCGCCGGGAACAGCTGATCGCGGTCGCACTGGACCTGTTCAGCAAGCACCCGCCCGAGGACGTCTCGATCGACGACATCGCGGCCGCCGCCGGTGCCTCGCGCCCGCTGGTCTACCACTACTTCCCCGGCAAGCAGGCGCTGTACGAGGAGTCGCTGCGGCGGGCCGGACGGGAGCTGGCCGGCCGCTTCGAGGAGGCCGCCGAGGGCCCGATGTCGGAGCGGCTGCTGCGGGTCATGGGCCGCTACCTGGACTTCGTCGACGGGCACGGCCCCGGCTTCGAGGCGCTGCTGCGCGGCGGCTCGGTCGCGGCCAGCCCGGGCACCACCGCGGTGATCGACGAGGTCCGGCGGGCGGCCCTGGAGCAGATCCTGGCGCACCTGGCGGTCCGGGATCCCAGCCCCGGCCTGCGCCGGACCGTCCGGGCCTGGATCGCCAACGCCGAGATCACCTCGCTGGACTGGCTCTCCGAGCGGAGCGTCCCGCTGGAGGAGCTCCAGCTCCAGCTGGTGCAGGAGTTCGTCGCGGCGCTGGCCGTCACGGCGGCCCGCGAGCCGGCGCTCGCCGCCGAGCTGGCGGGCTTCTTCGCCGCCGAGCGCCCCGACGGCCCGACCGGGCGGCTGGTGCGCGAGCTGGCCGGGCTGCTGGCCGTCCCCGGCCTGGCCGCTGACCTGGGCCGGCTGGCGACCCCGCCGGCCGGCTGAGCGGGGGCATCCGGAGCTGCCCCGCCCGCTTGGTGAGGTTCCATGCCGGATGCCGTTGCGTCAGCGGTTTCTGATAGAAAGTGGACGTAATTCCACACCGAGAGCGAGGGGGGCTCGGCGCCATGACGCAGGACGGCTTCACAGCCGCAGAGCGGATCGCGGCCACGCTGGACGCACTGGCCGAAGCGCTGCTGGGCGAGCGTGCGACGCACTACCCGGCAGCCGCGCTGGCCGCCTTCGGCGGCGCCGCCCATCCGTCCGCCGGGGCGTTGTTCGGCGTCCGGATCGGCCCCAACGGCCCCGGCGTGACCGGCGTCCACGGCCTGGGCACCGTGGTCGAGGCCGCGCACACCCGTCGCCCGCAGCCCGCCGAGGGCGCGGCCGCCGAGCTGCTCGCCCGGCACGGCGGCGGTGCGGTGCGCGGGTCGGCGGCGCCCTCGGCCCGCGAGTACCACCTTCCGGTCGCGCTGGAGAGCGCGGACGAGAAGCTGCGGCCGGCCTTCACCCCGGCCCTCGCCGGGCTGGCGGCGGACCGTCAGATCCGCACCCCCGACGAGCTGTCCACCGGGTCCGGCGTGGAGGCGCGCCTGTTGGTGCCCTCCGCGTTCCACCCGGTGGCCGTCCGCGGTGACCGGGCGGCGCTGGCCGCCCACCTGACCGAGGTCGCCGAGGAGCTGTTCGCCGGCGCCCCGCAGGCCCGCAAGGAGTTCGCCGTCGTGTCGGCCGCGCTGGCCGAGGAGGCCGCCGCCGCCGGTGTCGTCTTCGCCGGCCTGTCGGCCGTCGCCGTCGCCGGGCGCCGCTCGCACGCCTCGCTGGTCGTCTCGGTCGCCCCGCACGCCCAGAGCGTCGGCGACCTGGCCAACTCGCTGGCCGACCAGCGGCCCGCGGCCGAGGTCTGGCGGGTCCTGCTGCCGGCCGGCCCCGCGGTCCTGCTGGTGGAGCCGCGGTCGTCCGCGGTGCCCGGCCCGCTCACGGACGGCGGCCAGGCCCGATGGCTGGCCGCCGCCGCCGTCGAGGCGTTCGTCCCGCTGCCGGACGGCCGGTCCGTGCTGGCCGTCCAGTTGAGCACCGCCCAGACCGAGGACTGGGAGCTGTACGCGGGCGCGTTCGCCCGGGTCCTGGAGAGCATCCAGCTGGCCTGGGACGGCATCCTCGACACCAGCCCGCTGCCGCAGGCTCCGGCGGCGGTCACCGTCCAGCAGCCCGTGGCGGCTGCTCCCCCGGCCGCTCCCCCGGCGCCGGCCGCTCCCCCGGCCCCGCCGGTGGCCCCGCCCGCTCCGCCGGTGGCCCCGCCGGCCGCACCGGTCCCGGCCGTCCCGGCGCCGGCCGCCGAGCAGCCCACCGGTACGCCGGTGCTGGTCCCGCCCGCGGACTTCAACCCGTTCGCCCCGCCGGCCCCCGCGGCCGCGCCTGCCGCTCCCGCCGCCCCGGCCGCTCCCGCCGAGCCGCCCGCCGCCGGCAAGGGCACCCCGGTCCGGGTCCCGCCGCCGGACTTCAACCCCTTCGCCCCGCAGGCCCCATCGGCGCCGGCACCCGCGGCCGCACCGGCACCGGCCGCCGCCCCCGCCGCGGCCGACCCGTTCGGCACGGTGCTGCCCAGCGCGCCGGTCGACCCGTTCGGCACGGTGACCACGGGTTCGGCTCCGGCCCCTGCGGCCGCTCCCGCCGCCCCGGCCCCGGCTCCCGCGGCGGCTCCGCCGGGCCCCGGCAAGGGCACTCCGGTCCGGGTCCCGCCGCCGGACTTCAACCCCTTCGCCCCGCCGGCACCCCCGGCCGCGCCGGCCGCTCCCGCCGAGCCGCCCACGGCCGGCAAGGGCACCCCGGTCCGGGTCCCGCCGCCGGACTTCAACCCCTTCGCCCCGCAGGCCCCCTCGGCGCCCGCCGCGGCGCCGGAGCCCCCGGCTCCCGAGCCGCCGGCGTACAGCCCGTTCGGCTGATCGACGGTCCCGACGGCGGTCCGGCAGTGTCAACTGCCGGACCGCCGTTCGGCGTTACCGCACCCGAACCCCGGGGGGCCGGGGGCCGGTCCGCCACTTTGGTCCAGACCTATTGCCAGCCGGGCCGTGGCTCCCTACCCTCCTATGACACAGGACCCCTGCGGCAACCCGACGGCCCGGGGCCCGGGCTCCGGGCTGTCCCCACCTGCCCGAGCGCGCGTCATCCATGCACCTGGCACCTCCCCCCACAGGTAGGGGAGCCCGCCCGGTCGGCCACGGCCCCGGCGCGCTCCCGGACAGGAGCCCTTCCATGCGCAGACGTCGGTTCCGGCTACCCCTGCTCGCCGCGGGAAGCCTGATCGCCCCGCTGATCGCGGTCGCCCTTCCCGCCACCAGCGCCCATGCCGCCTCCGCCACCGCCACCTTCGCCAAGGACCAGGACTGGGGCAGCGGGTACGGCGGCAGCTACACCATCAACAACAGCACCGGCACGGCCATCAACGGCTGGACGCTGGAGTTCGACCTGCCGGCGAACAACAGCGTCGCCTCGCTCTGGAACGCGGGCTACACCGCCGCCGGCTCCCACGTGACAGTGAAGAATCCCGGCTGGCAGCCGGTGATCGCACCGGGCGCCTCGTACAACTTCGGCTTCAACATCGCCTATTCGGGTGCCTACCAGCCGCTGCTGAACTGCCGGCTCAACGGGCAGCCCTGCGCCGGCGCCCCCTCCGACACCACCGCCCCGAGCGTGCCCGGCAACCTGCGGGGCACGCTGAGCGGCACCGACGGCGCGGCGCTCGGCTGGTCGGCCAGCACCGACAACGTCGGGGTGAGCGGGTACGACGTCCTCGACGGAGGCACCAGGGCCGCCACCGTCACCGGCACCTCGGCCACCCTGGCGGGGCTGTCGGTCGGCACCCACGCGTTCACCGTGGTCGCCTTCGACGCGGCCGGCAACCGCTCCGGAGCCGCGGGCCCGGTCACCGTGACGGTGCCCACTCCCCCGGCGGACACCCAGCCGCCGACCGCTCCCGGCGCTCCGACCGCCACCGCGACCGGCTCCCACTCGATCGCGGTGAGCTGGGCCGCCGCCACCGACAACGTCGGCGTCAGCGCCTACGACGTGTACAACGGCGCGGGCCTCGCCAAAACGGTGACCGGCACCTCCGCCTCGGTGGACGGCCTCGCGCCGGACACCTCGTACACCTTCACCGTCAAGGCCAGGGACGCGGCCGGAAACGTCTCCCCCGCCTCCGCGGCGGCCACCGCCAGGACCCTGCCCGACACCGGCAACCCGGGCGGCGGGCTGAAGATCGGCTACTTCACCCAGTGGAGCGTCTACGCCCGCGGCTACAGCGTGAAGCAACTGGACACCTCGGGCACCGCGGCGAAGCTGACCACGCTCAACTACGCCTTCGCCAACATCCACCCGACCACCAAGCAGTGCTTCATCACCAACAAGGCCGCCGGCAACGACTCCGACCCGAACGCGGGCGACGGCGCGGGCGACGCCTGGGCCGACTTCGGCCGCGGCTGGGACGCCGGCACCTCGGTGGCCGGCACCACCGACACCTGGGACCAGAAGCTGGCGGGCAACTTCAACCAGCTCAAGCAGCTCAAGGCCAAGTACCCCAACCTCAGGATGCAGATCTCGCTGGGCGGTTGGTCCTACAGCAAGTGGTTCTCGGACGCCGCCGCCACCGACGCCTCCCGCAAGGCGCTGGTCGGTTCCTGCATCGACATGTACATCAAGGGCAACCTGCCGGTGATCGACGGCCGCGGCGGCGCGGGCTCGGCGGCCGGCATCTTCGACGGCATCGACCTGGACTGGGAGTGGCCCAACTCCGACGGCCACCTGGGCAACATCTTCAAGCCCGCCGACAAGGCCAACTACACGCTGCTGGCCCAGGAGTTCCGCCGCCAGCTGGACGCGCTCGGCGCCACCACCGGCAAGCACTACACGCTCAGCGCGTTCCTCCCGGCCGACCCGCTGAAGATCTCGGCCGGCATCGACGTCCCCGGCCTGTTCGGCGCCTTCGACTTCGCCACCGTCCAGGGCTACGACTACCACGGCGGCTGGGAGAACGTCACCAACCAGCAGTCGGCCCTGCGGCTGCCGGCCGGCGACCCGAGCCCGGCGAACCAGCGGTTCAGCTCCGAGATCGCCATCAACGCGTACGTCAGCGGCGGGGCGCCGAAGAGCAAGCTCACCCTGGGCATCCCGTTCTACGGCCGCGGCTGGACGGGTGTGCCGCGCGGCACCACCAACGGCCTGTTCCAGACCGGCACCGGCCCGGGCCCCGGCACCTACGAGCCCGGCTACGAGGACTACCACAAGCTCAAGGAGATGGCCACGAGCGGCGGTTACTCCGTCTACCGGGACGCGGTCGCCGGTTTCGCGTACATCTACAACGGCAGCGTCCTGTACACCTACGACGACCCGACCGAGATCGCCCGCAAGACCGCCTGGATCAAGTCCCAGGGGCTGGCCGGCGCCATGGTCTGGTCGTTCGACGGTGACACCACCAACGGCGAGCTGATGACGGCCGTCAGCAACGGCCTCAAGTAGAGCGGCCGGCGCCCCTCACGCGCGGCGTGCCAGATGGACGACGTCCGGCACGCCGCGCACCACGTCCACCTCCAGCGTCCCGACCTCCACGAACCCGGCCGCGCCCAGCGCCCGTTCGAACGGCTCGGACGGCTGGGCGCTCCACACCGCGAGCACCCCGCCCGGCGCCAGCCGCCGGTGCGCGGCGGCCAGCCCGGCCGGACCGTACAGACCGGCGTTGGCCTCGGTCACCGTCCAGTCCGGCCCGTTGTCGACGTCCAGGCAGAGCGCGTCGTACGGCTCCCCGGGCCCGGCCAGGTAGGCGAGCAGGTCGGTGTGCTCGACGACGACCCGCGGGTCGTCCAGCGCGCCGGCCGAGAACGCGGCCAGCGGCCCCCGCCGGTGCCAGTCGATCACCGCCTGCTCGCGCTCGACGACGGCGATCCGCGCCCAGCGCGGGTCGGCCGCGGCGTGCGCCAGGGAGAAGCCCACCCCGAGACCGCCGATCAGCACGGACGGCCGGGCCGCGGTCAGCCGGTCCAGCGCCGCCTGGACGAGCAGCCGTTCGGAGCGGCCGTCGGCGGTGTCCATCAGGAAGCAGCCGTTGGCGATGATCTCGAAGTGCGCGCCGCGCCGACGCAGCACCACCTCCCCGTACGGTCCGTCCCGCCGGTCGAGCGTGACGGGCGCGGCCGGTCCGGACCGGGAGGGCAGTACGGGCATCGGGCGTCCTCGGGACGGGTGGGGGTGCGGGACCGAGTGCGGGTGCGGGAACGAGTGCGGGTGCGGGAACGAGTGCGGGTGCGGGACCGGCGGGCCACCGCCGGCCGGATCGTGGTCGGCCCGACTCTAGCCCGCCACCCCGGGCCCGTTCAGCGATTTTCGCGCACTACCACCCGGTCAGGTGGTGAGCAGCACGCCCGCGTACGAGACGCCGGCGACCACCACCCAGGCGGCCAGCCCGAGGGCGGCGACCCGGCCGCCGGTCCGGGCCAGGGCGGGCAGGTTGACCGCGCTGCCGAGGCCGAACAGGGCTGCCGCGAGCAGGAGTTCCTGCGCCTGCTGGGCTCCCTCCAGTAGGCCGTCGGGCACGGTGAGGACGCTGCGCGCCACCACCACCGCCAGGAAGCCGGCCACGAACAGCGGCACGACCGGTGGCCGCTTCAGGGTCCGGACGGTCCGCCGCCGGTTGCGCAGGGCGATCCCGACGCCCGCCACCAGCGGCGCCAGCAGGACCACCCGCATCAGCTTGACCAGCACGGCCTCGCGCAGCGCGACCGGACCACCGGTCTGCGCGGTGGCGACCACCTGGCCGACGTCGTGCACGCCGGCGCCGACCCAGCGGCCGAAGCCGGTGGCGTCCAGGCCGAGCGGCTGGTGCAGCAGCGGCAGCACGGCGATGGCGAGGGTGCCGCAGAGGGTGACCAGGGCGACCGAGGTGGCGGCGTCCTCCTCGTCGCTGCCGGCGGCCTCGCTGACCGCGCCGATCGCGGAGGCCCCGCAGATCGCGTAGCCGGCGGCGACCAGCAGTGGCTGGTCGCCCGGCAGGCCGAGCCGGCGGCCGAGCCACAGGGTGCCGGCGAAGGTGGCGCCGACGACCGCGAGCACCATCGCGACGGTGGCCCAGCCGAGCCCGAGGACGTCGTGCAGGCTGAGCTTGCAGCCGAGCAGCACGATGCCGACCCGCATCAGCCGGCGCCCGGCGAGCGAGAGGCCGGGCCGGGCGGCGCCGCGCACCAGGTCGCGCAGCCGGGGCAGGTGGGCGGCGGCGATGCCGAGGGCGACGGCGGCGGTGAGCCGGGGGACGGCGGGAACCGCGGCGTGCACCGTCCAGGCGACGGCCACGCCGAGGACGGCCAGGGCCAGGCCCGGTCCGTTGCGGCGGAAGGCCGGCGGCAGGGCCGGGCGGGCGACGGCCCGGAGGGTCAGGGCCACGGCGCCGTCACCGCTCGTCGGCTGGGAGGCGGTAGACCCGGCGGATGCTGCTGCCGAGGCGGGCCAGGTCTGCGCCGTAGACGTGCAGCGAGATCGCGGTGCCGGTGCCGCTGTTGCGGACCCGGTGGATGTCGCCGGGGGGCGCGAAGCCGCACACCGTGCCCTGCCGGTTGACCACGTCCTCGGTGGCGACCAGGCGCGCGGTGTTCCCGTCGGAGATCAACCGGTAGCGGCGTTCGCCCTCCTCGCCGAGGTGGACGCCGGTGGTGCACCAGGAGAGGTGGTCGTGGATGGAGGTCCGCTGGCCGGGCAGCCAGACCAGGGCGACCAGCGAGAAGCTGCCGTCGGACTCGGCGTGCAGCAGGTGCTGGCGGTAGTGGTCGGGGTCGCCCTCGCACTGCTCGGCGGTGAGCAGGTCGTCGGCTCCGAGGTGCGGGGCGAGCCGTTCACCGACCAGGTAGGCCGTCAGCTCGGGCGGCAGGCCGCGCTCGACGGTCTCCCGGATCTCCTCGACCAGGTCGCGCAGGCGCCGGGTGCAGGCGGCGGTGGCTGCTCTCGGTGCGGTGGTTGTCATGCCTGCAGGGTCGGGCGGACCGTCCCATCACGTCCAAGGAGGGTTTCTTGGCGGATTCACCATCAACGCTTATGGGTTGCTGCGGACCTCAGCAGCCGGCCCGGGCCGAGGCGGCCCGGCGGAGTTCCTCGACCACCACGGCGGTGGCCGGCACCCGCAGGTGCTCGCGCAGCACGTACGCGGAGACCCGGCGGAACTGGTGCGGCTCCACCAGCCGTCCGGTGACCTTCTGGTGGCACATGAAGGCCAGCACCAGCGAGGGCATCAGGGCGATCCCGACCCCGGCGGCGACCAGGCTCTGTACGGCCAGGTTGTCGTCGGTGGTGAACACCACGTCGGGAGCGTATCCCTCGTCGGCGCAGACCTGCAGCAGATTGGCCCGGCAGCGGGGACAGCCGGCGATCCAGCGCTCCTCGGTCAGGTCGGCGAGGCGGACGGCGTGCCGGCGGGCCAGCGGGTGGCCGACCGGGAGCAGCACGGTGAGCCGGTCCTCCAGCAGAGGGATCTCGACCAGCTCGTCGGCGACCGGCGCGGTGGTGTCCTGGTAGCTGAAAGCGAGGGCCACGTCGCACTCGCCGCGCAGCAGCCGCTGGACGGACTCGGGGGGTTCCGCCTCGGTCAGCTCGACCCGGACGCCGGGGTGGTCGGCGAGCAGGCTGGCCATCGCCTCGGGGATCAGGGTGGCGTTGGCGCTGGGGAAGCCGCAGACCCGTACCCGTCCGGCGCGCAGCCGGGCGAGCGCGCCGAGCTGCTGGTGGGCGGCGTCGAGGCTGGTCAGGATGGTCCGGGCGTGCCGGGCGAGCGCCTCGCCGGCTTCGGTGAGGCGCAGCCCGCGGCCGGATCTGGTGAACAGCGGGACGCCGGCGGTGCGCTCCAGCGCCTTCATCTGCTGGGTGACGGCCGGCTGGGTGTAGCCGAGCACCCGGGCGGCCGCCGAGTAGGAGCCGCTGGTGACCACCTGGTCGAAGGTCTTGATGTGCCGTGAGTCGAACACCTGGGAATCATAAGCGGATTTTGGGGTCGGGAGCCAAATCCCCTGGCGTCACTTTGACATCTCCCGTCACTCCCCGGTCGGGGGCAACCCCATCACCACGCCGGCCTTCGCCATCGGCGCGCCACCGCGCACCCGGGGGCTGCGCCGGCCGTGCCGCTCCACCAGCCGGGCCAGCCAGGAGAGCAGCAGGCACAGGCCGATGTAGATCGGCGTGATCACCAGGACCACCGGGATGAAGGGCAGCCCGTAGTCGAGGTTGGTGGCGATCAGCTTGCCCGCGTGCAGGAACTCCTCGTACGTGATCAGGAAGCCCAGCGAGGTGTCCTTGAGCGCGACCACCAGCTGGCTGATGATGCTGGGCAGCATCGCCCGGTTGGCCTGCGGCACCAGCACGTACGCCATCACCTGGGTCTTGCGCATGCCGAGCGCGAAGGCCGCCTCCCGCTGGCCCGCGGGCACCGCGAGCACCCCGGCCCGGAAGACCTCGGCCAGCACCGAGCCGTTGTAGAGGGTCAGCCCGGCGACCAGGGCCCAGAGCGGCTGCACCTTCAGGGCGACGAAGATGAAGAAGATCATCACCAGCAGTGGCATGGCCCGGAAGAACTCCACCACCGCCGTGCACACCAGGCGCACCGCCCGGTGGTCCGAGAGCCGCCCAGCGGCGAACAGCGCGCCGAACGGCAGCGCCAGCACCACCGTCAGGGCGAAGGCCTTCAGGGTGTTGCCGAGACCGCGCAGCAGCAGCTCCTGGATGCCCCGGTACTGGAAGGGGCGCCACTTCTCGGCGGTGAACTGGTGGGTGTGGAACAGCATGTACACCACCCAGCCGACCAGCGCCGCGATCAGCACCAGCGCGATCAGCCCGTACAGCCGGTGCCGGGCGAGCGCCCGGGGGCCGGGCACGTCGTACAGCGCCGAGGACTCGCTCACCGGGACACCGCCGCGCGCCGCTCCAGCCGGTCGAACAGCAGGCTGATCGCCAGGGTGATGACCAGGTAGCCGGCCGCGATCCAGACGAAGGTCCACACGATGCCGTACCCGAGTTCGTTCAACGGCCGGTAGACGCCGAGGAGTTCGGTGACGCTGAACGATCCGGCGATGGCCGTGTTCTTCGCCAGCGCGATCATCACGCTGCCCAGCGGCGCCACCACCGAGCGGTACGCCTGCGGCAGCACCACGGCCCCGAGCGTCTGGCCGAAGGTCATCCCCAGGCTGCGGGCCGCCTCCCCCTGCCCGGCCGGCACGGTGTTGATGCCCGAGCGCAGCGCCTCACAGACGAAGGCCGAGGTGTAGCAGCCGAGCGCCAGCACCGCGAAGGTGAAGAACGGCAGGGTGATGTCGAACCGCGGCAGGCCCAGCACCACCACGAAGAACAGCAGCGTCAGCGGGGTGTTGCGGAGCACCGTCACCCAGCCGGTGCCGAAGATCCGCAGCGGGCGCACCGGTGAGACCCGGAAGCCCGCGATCAGCACGCCCAGCGCGAGCGCGAGCACGGCGCTGATCAGGGTCAGCCAGAGCGTGCCCAGGAAGCCGTGCCAGTAGGTGGAGAAGTTGTCGGTCAGGACTTTCATGCCGGGCGGTCCTCTCTGGGTCCCACAGCTGCGGGGCGCGGCCGGTACCGGGCCGGACGGAGGCCGGTCGGTGCCGGCCCGGTCAGTACCGGTCGATCGGCGGCGGTTCGGGCGCGGGCACCCCGGACAGGCCCAGCGTGGCGTCGTACGCGGCGCGCCAGTCGCCGTTCTCCTCGTGCCGGGCGAGCGCGTCGTCGACGGCCAGCCGCAGCGCGCTGTCGTTCTTCGGGGTGCCGACGCCGTAGGGCTCGGTGGAGAACGGCTGCCCCGCGATCCGCAGCTCGTCCGGGGCCTTGGCGGCGTAGCCCTGGAGGATGGCGTTGTCGGTGGTGACGGCGTCGACCTGACCGCTGATCAGGTTGTCGACGCAGGCCGAGTAGGTGTCGTAGCCGATCAGCCTGGCCTTCGGGTAGTCCTTCTGGATCCGCTGGTACGGCGTGGAGCCGGCCGCGGAGCAGACCTTGCGGCCGTCCAGGTCCTGCGGGCCGTTGATCTCCCGGTCGTTCCTGCGCACCAGCAGCGCCTGCCCGGCGACGAAGTACGGGCCGGCGAAGCCGACCAGCTTCTTGCGGTTGTCGTTGATGGTGTAGGTGCCGACGTAGTAGTCGACCTGGCCGTTCTGCAGCGCGGTCTCGCGGTTGGCCGAGGCGATGGTCCGGAACTCGATCCGGTCCGGGGGGAAGCCCAGGTCGGCGGCGACCATCCTGGCGATCTCGATGTCGAAGCCGGAGTACTCGCCGCTCGCCGGGTCCTTCTGCCCCAGGTACGGCTGGTCCTCCTTGACCCCGACCACCAGGTGGCCCCGGGCCCGGGCGGCGTCCAGCGTGGCGGAGCCGGTGACGGGCTCGCCGCTGCGCACCCGGTACGCGGGCAGGGCGCCCGGCTGCGGGCCCTTGACCGGCGGGGTGCCGGACTTCCCGCAGCCGGTGAGGGCCAGGAGCGGGGCCAGGAGCAGGGCCAGGGCCGGCAGCAGGGCGGCCGCGGTGGGTCGTCGCACGGCGCCGCCTCAGTGCTTGAGAATCTTGGAGAGGAAGTCCCGGGCCCGCTCGCTCTCCGGCCGGGCGAAGAAGTCCTCGGGGGCGCGGTCCTCGACGATCCGGCCGTCGGCCATGAACACCACGCGGTTGGCGGCGGAGCGGGCGAAGCCCATCTCGTGGGTGACCACCACCATGGTCATCCCTTCCCGGGCGAGGCCGCGCATCACGTCCAGCACCTCGTTGATCATCTCGGGATCGAGGGCCGAGGTCGGCTCGTCGAAGAGCAGCGCCTTGGGGTCCATCGCCAGCGCCCGGGCGATCGCCACCCGCTGCTGCTGGCCGCCGGAGAGCTGGGCCGGGTACTTGTCGGCCTGGTCGGCCAGGCCGACCCGCTCCAGCAGCGCCCGGGCCCGGCGCTCCGCCTCGTCCCGGGGCCGCCCCCGGACCTTCACCGGCGCGAGCGCCACGTTCTGCAGCACGGTCCGGTGGGCGAACAGGTTGAAGCTCTGGAACACCATCCCGACCTCGGCCCGGAGCTTCGCCAGCCCGCGGCCCTCGGCCGGCAGCGGCTGCCCGTCGATGACGATGGTGCCGCTCTCGACCGGCTCCAGCCGGTTGATCGCCCGGCACAGGGTGGACTTGCCGGACCCGGACGGCCCGATCACCACCACCACCTCGCCGCGGCCGACGGTGAGCTCGATGTCCCGCAGGACGTGCAGGTCGCCGAAGTGCTTGTTCACCCCGCTCAGGCTGATCAGCGGGGTGAAGGCGGCGGGGGTCACCTGCTCTGACGCCCCTTGGCGAGCCAGCCGAGCGCCGCGCCCGCGAGCAGCGTCGCCAGCAGCGCGATCCACAGCGGCGCCGTCACGGTGAACACCCAGAGCTGGATCTTCACCCGTTCCAGGTTGGCGAACAGGAACCAGACCGCCAGCGCCACGATCACGACGATGGCGATCACCCTGGTCGGCACACCCGCGATCTCGCCGCGCTTCTTGGCCCCCGAGGAGCCGTCGGAAATCTTGGTCACCCCGGCAGTCTGCGCCGCACCGGGCCCGCGAACGGCCGCGCCGCCCGGGGTTGGCCCGGGCGGCGCAACGCGGTGCACCCGTTCGGGCGACCGGCCGGCCGTGGCGGCCGGACCGGCCGCCGATCGGACGAGCGGACGCCGGACGAGCGGACGGCGGGCGTCCCACCCGTCAGCGCTCGTCCCACCCGTCAGCGCTCGTCCCGCCCGTCAGCGCCCGTCAGCGCTCGTCCCGCCAGGAGCGCCAGAGCGCCGCGTACGGTCCGTCGGCCGCCACCAGCTCGCGGTGGCTGCCGTACTCGCTGATCCGGCCCTGCTCGACCACCGCGATCACGTCCGCGTCGTGCGCGGTGTGCAGCCGGTGCGCGATCGCGACCACCGTACGGCCGTCCAGGACCCGCGCCAGCGAGCGCTCCAGGTGCCGGGCGGCCCGCGGGTCGAGCAGCGAGGTGGCCTCGTCCAGCACCAGGGTGTGCGGGTCCGCCAGGACGAGCCGGGCCAGCGCCAGTTGCTGCGCCTGGGCCGGGGTCAGCGCGGTGCCGCCCGAGCCGACCTCGGTGTCCAGGCCGGACGGCAGCGCGTCCGCCCACTCGGTGGCGTCCACCGCCGCGAGCGCCGCCCGCAGCTCGGTGTCGGCGGCGGCCGGCCGGGCCAGCCGGAGGTTGTCCCGCAGGGTGCCGACGAAGACGTGGTGCTCCTGGTTGACCAGCGCCACCTGGGTGCGCACCCGTTCGGCCGGCATCCGGGACAGCTGCGCGCCGCCCATCGTCACCGTGCCGCGGCCGGGTGCGTAGATCCCCGCGAGCAGTCGGCCCAGGGTGGACTTGCCGGCCCCGGACGGGCCGACCAGCGCGACCCGGCTGCCGGGCGCCACGTCCAGGCTGATGCCGTGCAGCACGTCCGCACCCTCGCGGTAGCCGAACCGGACCTGGTCGGCCGTCACCCGCGCGCCGTCCGGGTGCACCGACTCGTCGGTCTCCGGGTCCGGCACCTCGCGGACGCCCACCAGCCGGGCCAGCGAGGCCTGGCCGATCTGCAGCTCGTCGTACCAGCGCAGGATCATGTCCACCGGGTGGGTCAGCGCCTGGGCGTACAGCACCCCCGCCGTCAGCTGGCCGACGCCGATCCAGCCGTTCAGCGTGTACACCCCGCCGAGCAGCAGGGTGCCGAGGATCGCCAGGGCGTAGGTCGCCTCGATGGCGGGGAACCAGCTGACCCGCAGCCAGAGCGTGTACCGCTCCCAGTCCAGCCACTCGGCGATCTTGCGGTCGGTCAGCTCGACGCGCTCCCGGCCGAGCCGCATCGCCTCCACCGTCCGGCCCGCGTCCACCGTCTCGGCCAGCACTGTGTTGACCGCCGCGTAGCCCGCCGACTCCGCCCGGTACGACTGCGGGGCCCGCCGGAAGTACCAGCGGGAGGAGGCCAGCAGCAGTGGCAGGCCGAGCAGCGCGCTGACCGCCAGCAGCGGGGAGGTGAGCACCAGGGCCCCCGCCACCAGCACCAACGAGACCACCGCGACGGCCAGTTCGGGCACCGCCTCGCGGACCGACTTGGCCAGCCGGTCGATGTCGGTGGTGCCCCGGGAGACCAGGTCCCCGGTACCGGCCCGCTCCAGGACGCCCGGCGGCAGGGCGACCGAGCGGACCAGGAAGTCCTCCCGCAGGTCGGCCAGCACCTCCTCGCCCAGCACCCCGCCGCGCAGCCGGGACAGACCGGTGAAGACGGCCTGCACCACCAGCGCCGCCAGGTACCAGCCGACGGCGGAGACCACCCGGCCCCCGGCGGTCCCGGCGCTCAGCGACTCCACCAGCGAGCCCAGCACCCACGGGCCGACCAGCCCCGCCACCGTGGCGACGGTGTGCAGCCCCACCACGCCGGTGAACCCCCGGCGGTGGCGCCGGGCCAGCAGTCGCACGTACGAGCGGACGGCGGACGGCGAGCCGACCGGCAGCACGGTGGCCGGCCCGCTCTCCTGGACGACGGGGGGCTTCATGCCGGCTCCTTCACGGGTTCGTCGCGGACCGCGGGGTCGCCGTCCTCGCGGGTGCCGTCCGCGCGGACGGCGCCGTCGGGGGTGTCGTCCTCACGGGTGACCACCGCGCGGTAGTGCCGGTCGGCGGCCAGCAGGTCGCGGTGGCGGCCGGTGGCGGCCACCCGGCCGTCGCGGACCAGCACCACGGTGTCGGCCCGGTCCAGCAGCAGCGGGCTGGTCGCGAGGACGACGGTGGTGCGACCGGCCCGCACCTCGCCCAGCCCGGCCGCGATCCGGGACTCGGTGTGCGCGTCCACGGCGCTGGTCGGCTCGTCGAGCACCAGCACCGGCGGGTCCGCGACCAGTGCGCGGGCCAGCGCCAGCCGCTGGCGCTGGCCACCGGAGAGCGAGCGGCCGCGTTCGGTGATCACGGCCCGCATGGCGTCCCCCGCGCACTCGGGCGAGCCGTCGACCAGGGCGTCCAGCACGTCCCCGGCCTGCGCCGCGGCCAGCGCCTCGGCCACCGTCACCCGGCCGGAGCGGGGCACGTCCAGCAGGTCGGCCAGGGTGCCGGAGAGCAGCACCGGCTCCTTGTCGTGCACCAGCACGGCGGCCCGGGCCGCGGCGAGCGGTACGGTGTCCAGCTCCGTGCCGCCGAGGCGGACGCCCGGCTCGGGCCGCTCCCCCTCGGCCGGCGGCAGATGGCCGCCGAGGCGGGCGGCGAGGGCGCCGGCCAGGTCCGGGTCGCCGCAGACCACCGCCGTCAGCCGGCCGGCCCGTGCGGTCAGCCCGGTCACCGGGTCGTGCAGATCGGCGCGCTCCGGGCGGTCCAGCACGGCGGCGGGATCCACCGCGTCGGCGCCGCGGTCCAGCGCCAGCACCCGGGTGGCCCGGGCGGCCGAGACCCGGGCGACGCTGTACGCGTGCGCGGCCTCGCCGAGGATCCGCAGCGGGGCCGCCAGGAAGGCGGTGGCGCCGTAGACGGCGACCAGCTGGCCCACCTCGATCCGCCCGGAGACCGCCAGCCGGGCGCCGTACCAGGTCACACCGACCACGAACAGGCCCGGCAGCAGGACCTGCTGCGCCTGCATCAGGGCCCAGATCCGGCTGGCCCGCACGGCCGCGCCGCGGACCCGCTGGGAGGCGGCGCGGTAGCGCTGCAGGAACAGCTCCTCGCCGCCGATGCCGCGCAGCACGCGCAGCCCGGCGACGGTGTCGGCGGCCAGCTCGGTCGCCTTCCCCCCGAGCGCCCGCTGCTCGTCGTAGCGGCGTTCGAACGGCCCGAGCAGCGGCCACACGGCCACCGCCAGCACCGGTACACCGAGCAGGACGGCCATCCCGAGCAGCGGCTGCTGCACCAGGACGGCCACGCTGACACCGAGCCAGACCAGCACGGCGGCCCGCACCCGGGCGATCAGCTCCACGTACCAGCCGATCTTCTCGACGTCGCCGCTGCTCACGGCCACGATCTCGCCGGTGGCGATCGAGCGGGACAGCCCGGCGCCCAGGTGGGAGGCCTGGCGGGCGACCAGCTGACGGAGCTGGGAGGCGGCGGTGATCCAGTTCCACACCGCCTGGCGGTGCAGCAGGACGAAGCCGGCGGTCTGGACGACGGACAGGGCGAGGGCCAGCGCGCCGGCCCGCCAGAGCCCGCCGGCGTCGTGCTCGACGACGGCCTGGATGCCGAGGCCGAGGGCGGTGGGCAGGGCCGCCATACAGCCCAGCTCCAGCACGCCCCAGCAGGTGGCGAGCAGCTGGCCGCGGCGCTGGCAGCGGCGCAGCCAGCGCAGGAAGGCGATCGGGGAGGAGAGGTCCGGGTTCCCGGGGTCGGACAGGGGCAAGGGTGCGAGCGGCATGACGCTCCGTTTGCGCTGTGCTGACAGGGTCTCTGCGGCGGCTGCCGGGGCGCGCGACCGGTGCTCGGGCGCGGCGATGCGCCCCGGCGGGGGCGTGGGCGGCCGGGGCGGAGCAGGAGTGGGGGGACGGTCTCGTCACGACGTCATGGGCATCGAGCCTGCCCGGCCCGGTGTGATCTGCGCAACAGGTTTTCCGGCCGCGGCGGCGGCCGGGCGGGGGTCACCGATTCCGCCGGATCCCCGCCGGCGGGGGAATGATTCCAGGTCGCCGGCGGTTGGGCATGGTCGGACATCATCGGACGATCAGAGGGGCACCCCTTCTCGTGAGCACCATCCCCAGCGTCACCCTGAACAACGGCGCGGAGATCCCGCAGCTCGGCTTCGGTGTCTGGCAGGTCCCGGACGCGGAGGCCGCGCCCGCCGTGCGGACCGCCATCGAGGCCGGTTACCGCTCGATCGACACGGCCGCGATCTACGAGAACGAGACCGGCACCGGTCAGGCCGTGGCGGAGGCGGGCGTCCCGCGCGAGGAGCTGTACGTCACCACCAAGCTGTGGAACTCGGGCACCAAGGACTGGTCGGGCGCCCAGGGCCGGGACGCCGTCCGCCGGGCCTTCGACGACTCGCTGGGCAAGCTCGGCCTCGACTACGTCGACCTGTACCTGATCCACTGGCCGCGCCCGATGCACGGCACCTTCCTCAACGTGTGGGAGGGCGTCACGGAGCTGCTGGCGGACGGCCGGGTCAAGTCGGTCGGCGTCTCGAACTTCGGCATCCCCCAGCTGGAGACCCTGCTCAAGGAGAGCTCCGTGGTGCCGGTGCTCAACCAGGTCGAGCTGCACCCGTACT
This sequence comes from Kitasatospora sp. NPDC088346, assembly GCF_044740765.1. Classification (NCBI taxonomy): domain Bacteria; kingdom Bacillati; phylum Actinomycetota; class Actinomycetes; order Kitasatosporales; family Streptomycetaceae; genus Kitasatospora; species Kitasatospora sp. NPDC088346. The sequence continues at coordinate 82,848 of NZ_JBIURH010000019.1, read as the reverse complement.
TCCCGCAGCGCGAGCTGCGCGAGTTCCAGTCCCGGCACGGCATCGCCACCGAGGCGTGGAGCCCGCTGGGCCAGGGCGGCGATCTGCTCGCCGAGCCGGCGCTGGTGAAGACCGCCGAGAAGCACGGCCGCACGGTCGCCCAGGTGGTCCTGCGCTGGCACCTGCAGAGCGGTGTCATCGCGATCCCGAAGTCCGTCACGCCGTCCCGGATCCGGGAGAACCTCGACGTGGCCGGCTTCGAGCTGGACGCCGAGGACATGGCCGCGATCGCGGCGGTGGAGACCGGCGTCCGGATCGGTCCGGACCCGCAGGGCTTCGACTGGAACTGACCGTCCCGGTCGGTGCACATGCTTGAAGGGCCGCCACTCCCGAGGGGGTGACGGCCCTTCAAGTGCCCTGGCGAATCGTTACGCCCGATTCGCGGTCGGATCCTGCGCTACAGCCGTGCCGCCTTGGCGAGCAGGGCCATCGCCGGCTCGTGCTCGTCCGCGTCGAGCGGGGAGAGCAGGAGCTGCTGGACCTCGCGCACGCCCGCCGCCGAGCGGTGCAGGAGGTCCTGGCCGTCCGGCGAGAGCGACAGCAGGTTGCGCCGCCCGTCGGAGGGGTCCCGGCGACGCAGGACCAGACCGCGGCGGACCAGCCGGCTGACCATCTCCGCCATCGTCGCCTTGTCGAGCGAGGCGAGCTCGCCGACGGTGCGCTGGTCCGCGCCCGGCTCGGTCTCCAGCGCGTCGAGCACCGCGTACTGCGGGGCCGTCAGTTCGGAGCCGACCTTCTCGGACCAGAGCTTGGTGTGCACCTGCTGCGCCACCCGGATGAGGTAGCCGATCGCCCGCTGGGCGTCCAGCATCGGCCGGGCGTCGGTCATGACCGCGACGGCGGCAGGCTCCAGCCGGGCTATCTTCGACATCACCCGGACGATCTCGACCTGCTCGTCGGGGTTGAGGGGCTCGAACAGCGTGCGCTGCACTCGGACCACGCCGCCGGTGGCCTCGCGCACCGCCTGGGCGCCGTTCTGCGAGAGTGCCAGCAGCTTGCGACGGCCGTCGGCCGGATCGCGGCGGCGGAGCACCAGGCCGCGCCGCACCAGGCGGGCGACCATCTCGGCCATCGTGGCCTTGTCGAGCGAGGCCCGCTCGCCGACCGTGCGCTGGTCGGCGCCCGGTTCAAGGGCCAGCACCAGCAGAACGGCGAACTGCGGAGCCGTCAGCTCGGTACCGACGAATTCGGACCACAAGCGGGTGTGTACCTGCTGGGCCACGCGGATGAGGTGGCCGGGCGACTGCTGCAGTCGACCGGTCACTCGGGTTGTCGGGATCTCCCCCAGCACCATGAAATCCGTCCCGGTGTCACGCCCGGTGTGTGTGGGACACCCGGGCGGGGCAGTAACGGCGAGTGAGCATCCCGCTGTGATGGAAGGCACGCCAGCCGTGCAGCCGGTGGCTGCTGGCGCACACTATACAAACGGTCGGCCTGTGCTGGCAGGCAGGGGCCAATAGTAGACGCATGTTCGGCGAAGTTGGCATATTTCCCCGGTCTGTCGGGGCCGTGTCAGACGGTGGTTCACCCGCTCGGATCCGGACCGCCCTCACCCTCCGTCACCTGCGGCGCTGCCCTCTGGCCCGGAATCCTACTCGCCGGTAAGGTGACCGCGCACCACGCAGCGCCACCACCCCGCTCCGCGCCCGCCCGCTCCCGCCCCGCATCGGGCGGTGACGGCCCCGGGCCGGACGCCTCCCGGGGAGGCCGCCGTCAACGCTCCGGCCTCGCCCGTCACCCCATCGAGAGAGACGAGTACGAGCATGACCGAGCAGATCACCACCCGGGTCGCGATCGTGACCGGTGCCGCCCGGGGCATCGGTGCCGCCACCGCCCTGCGCCTGGCGGCCGACGGCTACGCGGTCGCGGTGGTCGACCTGGCCGAGGACGCGGCCCGGGAGACCGTCGAGCGGATCACCGCGGCCGGCGGGCGGGCGCTGGCCGTCGGCGCGGACGTCTCGGACGCCGGGCAGGTCCAGGCCGCGGTCGACCGGATCGCCGAGGAGCTGGGCGCCCCGGTCGTGCTGGTGAACAACGCCGGCGTACTGCGGGACAACCTGCTCTTCAAGATGTCCGAAACCGACTGGGACACCGTCATGGACGTGCACCTCAAGGGCGCCTTCCTGATGACCCGCGCGGTGCAGAAGCACATGGTGGACGCCGGCTTCGGCCGGATCGTCAACCTGTCCTCCTCCTCCGCCCAGGGCAACCGCGGCCAGGCCAACTACTCCACCGCCAAGGCCGGCCTGCAGGGCTTCACCAAGACCCTGGCGATCGAGCTCGGCAAGTTCGGCATCACCGCCAACGCGGTCGCACCCGGCTTCATCGCCACCGACATGACGGCGGCCACCGCGGCCCGGGTCGGCATGGAGTTCGAGGCGTTCAAGGCGGCCGCGGCCACCCAGATCCCGGTCGGCCGGGTCGGCGTCCCGGAGGACATCGCCAACACCATCTCGTTCCTGGCCGCCGAGGGTGCCGGCTTCGTGTCCGGCCAGGTCATCTATGTCGCGGGCGGCCCGCTCGACTAGGTCCCGTCCCGGTCGGGCCCGGCGGGGTCCGGGGCGCGACACGCCGGGGCGGCCTCACCGCGCGGGCGACGGGCGGACAGGTCCACACTCGTTAGGAGGCCTGCCGCCCGCCCGGACGGCCGGCCGACCCCCTCTCCCGGAGGCCCTCTATGTCCGAGCCCAGTGACGTCGACTCCATGCCGACCCCGGACCACCTGCTGCACACCGGATCCGAGCACCCCGTCGATCCCGAGGACCTGGTGCGCGCCTCGGGCCGCGAGCCCACCCCCGAGCTGATCGAGAAGGCCCGCCAGGATCTGGCCAAGTACGGCGCCGCCGCCGTGGAGCGACTGCTCCCCTGATCGGCGCCGGTCCGGCGTCGAAGGCCCCGCAGAGATGCGGGGCCTTCGACGTTTTCTACATGAACATTTCACGGTCGTTTTCGCGACGGACCCGTAGTCAGACCCGTCGAACTGCGCTATACCTGCCCACAGTTGCTCAATCGTGCACTGTGAGAGGTGCTTATGCGCAGAAGTGTGCACCATCCGCTCATATGGCCGGCTGCTCTGGCCCTCGCCGCCGCCCTGACACTGACCGGCGCGAGCCTCAGCGCCGCCCTCGCCCCCACCGCCGTCGCCACCACCACCACCAGCGCGGGCGCCGTCACCGCGTTCAGCGGCAACGGCGCGGTCTACTCCGTCTCGGCCGGCGCCGTCCGGGCCCGGGTCAGCTTCACCACCGACCAGGTGTTCCGGATCGAGCTGGCCCCCGACGGCACCTTCACCGACCCCACCGGCTCGGACATCGTGCTGCCCCAGGGCGCACCGCCGGCCACCAGCTGGCGCGACGCCGGCGACCGGTACGAGATCTCGACCGCGGCGCTGACCCTGCGGGTCTACAAGTCCGCGCTGCGCTTCGAGCTCCGCCGGGCCGACGGCAGCCTGGTGTGGTCCGAGTCCCGGCCGCTGAGCTGGGACGGCACGGCCACCACCCAGACCCTCGCCCGGGGCGCCACCGAGCAGTTCTTCGGCGCGGGCGAGCAGAACGGCTCGTTCTCCCACCGGGGACGGACCGTCCAGGTCTCCCAGGACACCAACTGGAACGAGGGCGGCCACCCCAACTCGGTGCCGTTCTACCTCTCCTCATCCGGCTACGGCGTCTTCCGCAACACCTGGGCGCCGGGCAGCTACGCCTTCAACGACCCGGTCACCACCACCGAGCAGGAGAAGCGCTTCGACGCGTACTACTTCGCCGGGCCCACCGCCAAGGACGTGATCGGCCAGTACACCGCGCTGACCGGCAAGCCCTTCCTGCCGCCGATCTACGGCCTGGAGATGGGCGACTCGGACTGCTACCTGCACAACGCCAACCGCGGCGAGCGGCACACCCTGGACGCCCTCAAGGTCGCCGACGGGTACGTGCAGAACGACATGCCGAACGGCTGGATGCTGGTCAACGACGGGTACGGCTGCGGCTACGAGAACCTCGCCCAGACCGCCCAGGGCCTCCAGCAGCGCAGGATGCAGATGGGCCTGTGGACCGAGAACGGCCTGACCCGGCTCGGCGACCAGGTCCGGGCCGGTCAGCGGATCGCCAAGCTGGACGTGGCCTGGGTCGGCTCGGGCTACAAGTTCGCGCTGGACGGCTGCAAGGCCGCCTACCAGGGCATCGAGGCCAACAGCGACGCCCGGGGCTTCACCTGGGCACCCGAGAGCTGGGCCGGCGCGCAGCGCTGCGGGGTGCAGTGGAGCGGTGACCAGTCGGGCAGCTGGGACTACATCCGCTGGCAGATCCCGACCTACGCCGGGGCCACCATGTCCGGCCTGGCCTACAACAGCGGCGACGTGGACGGGATCTTCGGCGGCAGCGCCAAGACCTACACCCGCGACCTGGAGTGGAAGTCCTTCCTGCCGGCCATCATGTCGATGGACGGCTGGGCCCCCAGCGACAAGCAGCCCTTCCGGTACGGGGAACCGTACACCGCGATCAACCGCAAGTACCTGAAGCTCAAGGAGTCGCTGCTCCCCTACATGTACAGCTACGCCGCCGAGGCCACCCGCACCGGCGTCGGCCCGGTCCGCCCGCTGGCGCTGGAGTACCCCGACGACCCGGTGACGGCCACCGACGCGGTGAAGTACGAGTTCCTCAGCGGCACCGACTTCCTGGTCGCGCCGGTCTACTCGGACACCTCCGTCCGGGACGGCATCTACCTGCCCAGGGGCACCTGGGTCGACTACTGGACCGGCCGCACCTATCAGGGCCCGACCACGGTGAACGGTTACCAGGCGCCGCTGGACACCCTGCCGCTGTTCGTCAGGGCCGGTGCCACAGTGCCGATGTGGCCCGGCGTCAGCTCGTACCAGGACCGCACCGCCGGATCGCCGCTGGCCTGGGACGTCTACCCGCAGGGCCACGGCTCGTTCAGCCTCTACGAGGACGACGGCGTGACCCGGCAGCACCGCACCGGCAGGTTCGCCACCCAGACCGCCACGGTGGAGGCCCCCACCACCGGCGCCGGCCAGGTGCGGATCGACGTGAGCGCCAGCAACGGCGACTTCACCGGGAAGCAGACCGCGCGGCCGTACGCCTTCACGGTGCACAGCACCACCGCCCCCACCCAGGTCGCGCTGGGCGGGCGGGCACTGCCGAAGCACGCCTCCAGGGCCGCGTTCGACGCCGCCTCCGAGGGCTGGTGGTACGACCCGGCGGACCGCACCGGCGTGGTGAACGTCAAGACGGCGGCACTGTCCACCTCGTCCGCCTTCCAACTGGTGCTGGACGGCGCCACCGCGGTCGGCAGCGGCGGCGGGACCCCGCCCGACCCGGGCGGCCCCCGGGTCGACAGCTGGGCGAGCGACCTGACGTGGGTGAGCTCGGCGAACGGCTGGGGCCCGGCCGAGCGCGACCGCAGCAACGGCGAGCAGCAGGCGGCCGACGGCCGGACGCTCACCCTCGACGGCACGACCTTCCCGAAGGGGATCGGCGCGCACGCGGCGTCCGACATCGAGATCCTCACCGCTGGGCACTGCTCCTCGTTCACGGCGACGGTCGGCATCGACGACGAGATCAGCGGGTACGGCGACGTGACCTTCTCGGTCCGGGCCGACGGCGCGACCCTGTGGACCTCGCCGACGCTGACCTCCGCGTCGGCCCCGCTCGCGGTGGACGTACCGCTGACCGGGGCGCAGCGGGTGCACCTGGTGGTGACCAGCGTCGGTACCGCCACGGGTGATCACGGCGACTGGGGTGCGGCCAGGTTCCACTGTTCCTGATCCCGCACCGACTCGGACAACGAACCGTCCGATCGGTATTCGATCCGAGCAATGGCGGCCATTTCCGGTCAGGGGAATGGCCACCACATTTTCACCACCTCTTCGGGATTCAATTGGAGAAACCTTCATGAATCGGCGCACGGGAGTGCGGCCGGAGCGGATTTCGCACGGGCCGCACGATCAGCCACCATCCTGACCAGCCAACTTCGGACAACTTTCGGAGGTGTCCGCCGACTCCGGGTAACCTTCGGCACGTGCCAGTCAGAATCGAATCCACCGACCCCCCGAATACCTCCTCCGCCCGGGACGGAAGCGGAACCGCCATCGAGGCGGGGTGGCCGCCGATCAGCAGACGGCACGCCATGGCCTTCGGCCTCACCGGTCTCGGCTACCTCCTGGTGGTGGTCGGGATCCTCTGCGACACCACCCTGGTGGACCTCGACTGGTCGTTCCAGCAGCTCCAGCCCTACCGGCGCTGGCCCGAGCTGGAGCCCTACCTGGACGTCTGGGTGGTGGCCGGACAGCGCGGGCCGACCGCCATCGCCGCCTGCCTCTGGCTCGGCTGGCGCTCCTACCGGACGGGGACGGCGCGGCCGCTGCTGGTGATGGGCACCGCGCTGCTGCTGCTCAACGTCACGGTCGGCACGGTCAAGATCGTGACGGGTCGGCTCGGGCCGCACTACGCGCACTACGTGGGATCCCCCGAGCTGTTCTCGGGCGGCAACATCTTCCCCTCCGGCCACACCGCCAACGCGGTGGTCACCTGGGGCGTGCTCGCCTACCTGGCCACCCGGGGCCGGCGGATCGGCGCGGTGCTGGCCGGTGCGACCGCCGTCTCGATCGGGCTGACCACCGTGTATCTGGGCACCCACTGGCTCTCCGACGTCCTGGCGGGCTGGGCGGCCGGGCTGCTGGTCCTGCTGGCGCTGCCGCCGGCCGAGCCGCTGATCGCCGGTCTGGACGCCCGGATCGCCCGGAGGCGGCGGGGCGACTGAACCTCCCGCCGACCGGCCCGCGTCCTACCCTGGAGGGGGGAGCGACCGGGCTCGGAGGTGAGCGGAATGCGGCCGGCGAAGACACCCAGGACCTGGCGGAGCGGGACGGAGCCCGCCACCGCCCGCACCGACCTGAAGCTGCGTTTCCTGCTCTCGATGCTGTTCACGCCGGTGTTCGCGCTGCTCACCCTCGGTTTCGCGGTCTGGGCGGCCCGCTCGGGCCCGACCGACAATCCGAGCCAGGCCGTGCTGACCGTCTTCGCCGTCGTCTGCGGTGCGCTGACCGTGTTCGCCGCCGTCGACCTCTGGGTGGTGGTCCGGCGGCGCCGCACCGAGCTGTGACCGCCCGCCGCGACCCGGCACGGCGCGACGTCCGGTGCCGCCGCTCCGGGGGCTTCCGCACCGGACGCGAGCATGACACCGTACGGGCATGCGTCTTCGAGCCACCCTGCTGGCCTGTACGGCCATCGCCGCGCTGACCCTGTCCGCCTGCTCCGGCGGCGGCAGCGCGAGCAGCACCCCCGCCGCCGCCTCCGGCGCCGCCTCCACGGCTGTCTCCGGTGCGCCGTCCACCGGCGTCGCGCCCTCCGAGCCCGCCCCGCAGGGCTCGGCGCCCGCCTCGCAACCGCCCGCACCGGAGGCGTCCAAGCCCGCGCCCCCTGCCGACGCCGGGCTGCCGCCCGCCCCGGACACCGCGGCCACCGCCAAGCTGGTCGCGGCCCTGGACGCGATCGACCCGGACATCGTGGCGGGCAAGCCCGACAAGGCCGTCGAGGCGGCCCGCGCCCAGTGCCAGGCGGTCTACAACTTCCCCAAGGACCGGGCGAAGCTGATCTCCCTGGCCGAGCAGCGCTTCACCTCGCCCGCGCACCCGGGCGGTTTCGGACCGGAGAAGGCCGAGAAGATCCTGGCCGCCGTACAGTCCACGCTCTGCGACGCGCCCCGCTGACCGTCCGCCGACCCGCCCTCAGGGGCGCGGGACTCCCGCGCCCCTGACCCCGGCCACCGGCTCACCCGGTCACCGGCTGCCGACGGCCTGCTTGACCAGGGTCCGCCCGAAGTCCCACATCAGCCCGCTGCCGCGGTGCGCGTCGTCCATCACCTCGGTGAAGGCGGTCATGAAGCGGTCCACCTCCCGCTCGGTGATGGTCAGCGGCGGGATGAGCTTGATCACCTCCAGGTGGTCCCCGGAGACCTGGGTGAGGATCCGGTGCCGCTGCAGCAGCGGGACCACCACCATCTGCGCGAACAGGCCCTTGCGGGCGGCCTGCAGGGCCGTCCAGCCGGTCCGCAGCTTGAGCGACCTCGGCCGGCCGAACTCGATCCCGATCATCAGCCCGCGGCCGCGCACCTCGGCCAGCAGCTCGTACCGGTCCACCAGCGCCGTCAGCCGCTCCCGGAACAGGTCGCCGACCTGCCGGGCGTTCTCCACCACCTTCTCGTCCCGCATCACCTGCAGCGTCGCCAGACCGGCCGCCATCGCCTGCGCGTTGGAGCCGAACGAGGCGGAGTGCACCAGCACCCGGTCCATCGAGGAGTAGACCTTCTCGAAGATCCAGCCCTTGCCCAGGGTTGCGCCCACCGGCACGTACCCGCCGGAGAGCGCCTTGGCCGCGCACACCAGGTCCGGCAGCACGCCCTCCTCGTGCTGGTAGGCGAAGAAGTCGCCGGTGCGCCCGATGCCGGTCTGCACCTCGTCGCAGATCAGCAGCGCCTTGTGCTCGTGCAGCAGGGTCTGCGCGGACCGCAGCCAGCCGGGCGGCGCCGCGTGCACGCCCTTGCCCTGGATCGGCTCCACGATGAGCGCCGCGACGTCGCCGCGCCTCAGCTCCTCGGCCAGCGCGCCGAGGTCGCCGAGCGGGATCGCGGTGTCCGGCAGCAGCGGCTCGAACCCCTTGCGGAAGCCCGCCTCGCCGTTGACCGACAGTGACCCGGCCGTCAGGCCGTGGAAGGCGTGGTCGCAGTACAGCACCCGGCGCCTCCCGGTGGCGTACCGGGCGAACTTGAGCGCGGTCTCGACCGCCTCGGTGCCGCTGTTGCCGAAGAACACCCGGTCCAGGCCCGGGGCGTACGAGAGCAGCTGTTCGGCCAGCAGGCCGGGCAGCGGCGAGCAGTCGAAGCGGGTGAGGTCGGGAAGGTCGAGGTCGATCACCTGGTGGATGGCGTCCCGGACCACGGGGTGGTGCCGGCCGAGGGCGAAGATGCCGAACCCGGCCAGCATGTCGAGGTAGGAGTTGCCCTCGGCGTCGTAGAAGTACGGGCCCTCGGCGCGCTCGTAGTACTTGTCGAAGCCGATCGTGTGCAGCATCCGGGACAGCTGCGGGTTCAGGTGGGCGGTCTGCAGCTCGTACCGCTCGGCGCCGCGTTCGGCGATCAGGGCGGCCAGGTCGAGCGGGCGGGCGGGACGGTCAGCCGGCATGGTGCGGGTTCGCTCCTCGGATCGGCAGCAGGTGCTTGGCGAAGGCGGCGGTCTGGGCCGCGACGCCGGTGCCGGTGAGCCCGATCTGCTCCAGGATCTCGCCCCGGCCGGCGTGGTTCAGGAACTCCTGCGGGATGCCGAGGTCGCGCAACGGGGTGTCCACCCCGCCGTCGCGCATGGCCTGGGCGATCGCCGCGCCCACTCCCCCGGCCCGGCCGTTGTCCTCGACGGTGACGACCAGCCGGTGGGCGGCGGCCAGCGAGACCAGCGCCGGGTCGACCGGCTTCACCCAGCGCGGGTCGACCACGGTGGAGGTGAAGCCCTCGGCGGCCAGCAGGGCGCCGGCGTCCAGGCAGGCGGTCGCCATCGCGCCGACGGCGACCAGCAGGACGTCGGGGTTGGGGCCGGTGCGCTGGAGGACGTCGACACCGCCGATCCGCTCGACGGCGGGCACCGCCGGCCCGAGGTCGCCCTTGGGGAAGCGCAGCACGGTCGGCGCGTCCGAGACGGCCACCGCCTCGCGCAGCTGGGTGCGCAGCTGTTCGGCGTCGCGCGGGGCGGCCAGCCGCAGGCCGGGGACGACCTGCAGGATCGACATGTCCCACATGCCGTTGTGCGAGGCGCCGTCGTTCCCGGTGACGCCCGCGCGGTCCAGCACGAAGGTGACGCCGAGCCGGTGCAGGGCGACGTCCATCAGGACCTGGTCGAAGGCCCGGTTGAGGAAGGTCGCGTACACCGCGACCACCGGGTGCAGGCCTCCGGTGGCGAGGCCGGCGGCGCTGGCCACGGCGTGCTGCTCGGCGATGCCGACGTCGAAGGTCCGCTCCGGGTAGGCCGCGGCGAACTTGGCCAGGCCGACGGGCTGGAGCATCGCGGCGGTGATCGCGACCACGTCCGGGTACTCGGCGCCGAGCGCGAGCATCTCGCCGCCGAAGACCGAGGTCCAGGAGGTCCCGGCGGACGGCGAGATGGGCAGGCAGGTGTACGGGTCGATCGGGTTGACGGCGTGGAAGCGGTCGGCCTCGTCCTGCTCGGCCGGGCGGTAGCCGCGGCCCTTGACGGTCAGGCAGTGCACGATCACCGGGCCGCCGAAGTGCCGGGCCTGGCGCAGCGCCTGCTCGACCGCGCCGATGTCGTGGCCGTCGATCGGCCCGAGGTACTTCAGGCCCAGGTCCTCGAACAGCCCCTGCGGGGCGAAGGCGTCCTTGAAGCCCTTCTTGGCGCCGTGCAGCGCGTCGAAGATCGGCTGTCCGACCAGCGGGGTGCGCTGGAGGGCCTCCTTGCCGCGGGCCAGGAACCGCTCGTAGCCCTGGGTGGTGCGCAGCGTCGACAGGTGGTGGGCCAGGCCGCCGACCGTCCGGGCGTAGGAGCGCTCGTTGTCGTTGACGACGATGACCAGCGGGCGGTCCTTGGCGTCGGCGATGTTGTTGAGCGCCTCCCAGGCCATGCCGCCGGTGAGCGCGCCGTCGCCGATGACCGCGACGGTGCGCCGGTCGGCGCGGCCGAGCAGCTGGTTGGCCTTGGCGATGCCGTCGGCGTAGCCGAGCGCGGTGGAGGCGTGCGAGTTCTCGATCAGGTCGTGCTCGGACTCGCCTCGGGAGGGGTAGCCGGAGAGGCCGTCCTTGGCCCGCAGCCGGCTGAAGTCCTGGCGGCCGGTGAGCAGCTTGTGCACGTAGGCCTGGTGGCCGGTGTCGAACAGGATGCGGTCGTGCGGTGAGTCGAAGACCCGGTGCAGTGCGATGGTCAGTTCGACCACGCCGAGGTTGGGGCCGAGGTGGCCGCCGGTGCGGGTGACGGCGTCGATCAGGAAGTCCCTGATCTCGTCGGCCAGCAGCGGCAGGTCCTCGACCGGCAGCCGTCTGAGGTCGGCGGGCCCCTTGATGGTGGGCAGAAGTGACATGGCTTCACCTCGCGACTCGTTCAAAGCGATGACTGTCGGTGTCCAGCCTGCGGCCGCGGCGGGCCGCCCGCCTGTTGTGCCCCGGCCCGCCGTCGGGCGGGGCGGCCGGGGCACGGGCGCCGTCAGCCGCTCCGGTTGGCGGTGAGGGTCTCGCGGGCGGCGCGCAGGGACTCCTTGAGCGAGCCCATGGTGGCGAGGACGGCGGTCGGCTCGTAGCCGCAGTGCGCCATGCAGTTCTCGCAGCGCGGGTCCTTGCCGCGGCCGTACTTGGCCCAGTCGGTCTCCTCGATCAGCTCCCGGTAGGTCGGTACGTAGCCGTCGGCCATCAGGTAGCAGGGGCGCTGCCAGCCGAACAGCGAGTAGTTCGGGATGCCCCAGGCGGTGCACTCGAAGTCGACCTTGCCCTCCAGGAAGTCCAGGAAGAGCGGGCTGTGGTTGAGCCGCCAGCGCAGCCGGTTGCCGCCGGCGAAGGCCTTCTTGAACAGTTCCCTGGTCTGCGCGACGCCGAGGAAGTGCTCCTGGTCGGGGGCCTTCTCGTAGGCGTACGCCGGGGAGATCATCATCTCGTCGACGTGCAGCTCGTCGTTGAGGTAGTCGAGCACCTCGATGACGGTCTGCGGGGTGTCGGTGTTGAAGAACGTGGAGTTGGTGGTGACCCGGAAGCCGCGCCGCTTGGCCTCCTTGATCGCCTCCACCGCCTCGTCGAAGGTGCCCTCCTTGGCGACCGAGGCGTCGTGGCGCTCGCGCAGCCCGTCGATGTGCACGGTGAAGGTGAAGTACGGCGAGGGGGTGAACCGGTCCAGCTTCTTGCGCATCAGCAGCGCGTTGGTGCACAGGAAGACGTACTTGCGGCGGGCCACCAGCTGCCGCACGATCTCGTCGATCTGCGGGTGCATCAGCGGCTCGCCGCCGGCGATGGAGACCATCGGGGCGCCGGACTCCAGGACGGCGCCGACCGCCTGGGCCACCGGCATCCGCTGCTTGAGCACCCCGGCCGGGTGCTGGATCTTGCCGCAGCCCTCGCAGGCCAGGTTGCAGGCGTAGAGCGGTTCCAGCTCCACGATCAGCGGGAACTTGTCCCGCCGCTTGATCTTCTGCTGCATGAGGTAGGTGCCGACCCGGATGGTCTGACGCAGCGGCATGGCCATGACTAGCTCGCCTCCTGAGGGAGCGTCGAGGGCTGTGGGTGGGACGGGAGGGGGGTGGGGGCGGGATACGGCCCGCCGGCCGCCTGCCAAGCGGTGAGCGCCGGTACGGCGGCGCGCAGGGCGCGCCAGGCGCGCAGCCCCGCCGGGAGGGTGCCGGGGCGGATCAGCTCGCGTTCGGGGGTGTCGACCACGATCCGCAGCACGGCGGCCGGCAGCCCGGGCCGCAGCTCGGCCCGGGCGGCGAGCACGGCGGCCGCCTCCATGTCGACGGCGAGCGCCCCCTCGGAGCGCAGCTCGGCCCGCCGGGCGCCGCGGACCACCCGGTCCGCGGTGTGGTGCAGGCCGGTGTGCGCGGTGAGCCCGCGGGCCCGCAGGGCCTCGGCCAGCGCCGGGGCCGAGTCCAGTTCGAAGCGCCGGCCGTCGGTGTCGCGGACGGCGTCGGCGACGATCACCTCGCCGGGTTCGACGCCGGAGGCCACCGAGGCGCCGAACCCGGCCACCACCAGTGCTCCGTAGCCCTCGCCGGCCAGCAGCCGGGCGGCGCTGCGGCCGGCCCGGCGGCGTCCCATGCCGGTCCGGGCGAGGACCGGCGGCCCGCCCCGGGCGCCCGTCCAGTCGCCGCCGCGCAGGGCCCACAGCTCCGGGCTGAGCGCGCACAGCACCAGCAGCGGGCCTTCGGTCATGGTCTGCCTCCGCCCAGGGGGGTGCCGTTGACGTACCGGCCGAGCGCGGTCACCGGGAAGACCAGCCGGTACAGGTGGTAGTTGATGGAGAAGTCCCAGGGGAAGCCGGTGCCGGTGAACTGCGGCTCGTCCCAGGTGCCCTCCGGCAGCTGGGTGTCCACCAGCCAGCTCACCCCGCGTTCGACGACCCGGCCCTCCTCGCCGGCCGCCAGCAGGGCCATCAGTGCCCAGGCGGTCTGCGAGGCGGTGGACTCGCCGCGCCCGGCCCAGCCGGCCGGGTCCTCGTAGGAGCGCATGTCCTCGCCCCAGCCGCCGTCCGGGTTCTGCCGGTCCACCAGCCACCGGACGGCCCGGCGGACGGCCGGGTGGCCGGGGGTGAGTCCGGCGGCGACCAGGGCCGGCACCACCGAGCCGGTGCCGTAGACGTAGTTGGTGCCCCAGCGGCCGAACCAGGAGCCGTCCGGCTCCTGGTTCGCCAGCAGCCAGGCGACGCCCCGCCGGGTGCGCCGGTCGTGGGCGAGGCCGACCTCGGCCAGCATCTCGACCACGTGGGCGGTGACGTCGGCGGAGGGCGGGTCGATCACCTCGCCGAAGTCGCAGAACGGCAGCTTGTTCGGGAGCCGGCTGGTGTTGTCGACGTCGAAGGCGCCCCAGGCACCGTTCCGTGACTGCATGCCGAGGTTCCAGTCGACGCCGCGGCGCACCGCGCCGGCCAGCCGCTGGCCGTCGGGGTGGGCGATCCGGCGCAGCGCCAGGACGACCTCGGCGGTGTCGTCGATGTCGGGGTAGGTGTCGTTGTGGAACTCGAAGGCCCAGCCGCCGGGGGCGAGTCCGGGGCGTTTGACCGCCCAGTCGCCCTTGGTGGTGATCTCCTCCCCGAGCATCCAGTCGGCGGCGGAGACCAGGGCCGGGTGGTCGGCCGGCAGCCCGGCGTCGCGCAGGGCGATGGCGGCCAGGCAGGTGTCCCAGACCGGGGACTGGCAGGCCTCCATCCAGCGCCGGCCGTCCTCGGTGTGCACGGTGAAGCCGTCGAAGGAGGCCAGTCCGGCCTTCATCACCGGGTGGTCGAGCGGGTAGCCGAGCAGGTGCAGGGCGATCAGGGAGTAGACGGCGGGCGGTTGGATGCCGCCCCAGCAGCCGTCGGACTCCTGCCGCTCGACGATCCACCGGCCGGCTCTGGCGAGCGCCACCCTGCGCAGCGGGCGCAGGGCGTGGCGGTGGTAGAGGTGCATCAGCCGGTCGAGGCGCTGGAAGAGGCCGTCCCAGGTGTGGGCGGGGGCCAGCGGCCGGGTGGGGTGCGGGTCGGCCGGGTCGGTGTGCAGCTCGGTGAGGGCGAAGGGCGCCGGCCGGACCGGGCGGTTGGCGGAGACCACCGTCAGCGGCACGATGGTCTGCCGGGCCCAGCAGCCGAAGTCGTAGATGTTCAGCGGTGCCCAGCTGGGCAGGAAGATCAGCTCGGGCGGCAGTTCGGGGAGCTCCTCCCAGGGCCACCAGCCGAACAGGGCGAGCCAGATCCGGGTGAAGACCCGGGCGGCGGCGATGCCGCCGCGGGCGCGCACGAACTCGGCGGCGGCCCGCATGTGGGCCGCCTCGGGGGCGTCCCCGGCCAGCCGCAGCGCCACGTACGCCTCGACGGTGGCGGACAGCTCGGGCGGGCCGCCGTGGAAGGTGGCCCAGGTGCCGTCCGGGCGCTGCTGGGAGCGGATCCAGGCGGCGCCCGCGGCGGTCTGCTCATCGGTCCGGATGCCCAGGAACTGTCGCAGTAACAGGTCCTCGGCATCCATGGTGACGTTGGTCTCCAGGTCGCCCTTCCACCAGCCCTCGGCGTTCTGGAGGGAGAGCAGGTGGGCGGTGGCCCGGGCCAGAGCGGCCGCGGCCGGTGAAGAATCGTTTGGTCCGGTCGGGACCTGCGTCCGGAGCGGGCCCGGTCCGTCGGGCACCGGCGGGCGGGTGCCCACCGCGGCCGGCTCGGGATCGTACTCGGGGTCGAGCCGGCCGCCCGCGGTTGCTGTCACCTTGACGTCACCTCTCTCGTACCACCACGAATTCGGCGAGTGCCACGAAGTGCTCGCGCACCGTTTGGGCCATCGGCACCTCGTCCAGTGCGGCGAGGGCCGTGTCGTACTGGCGGCGGGCCTCGTCCTGGGTCCAGGCGCGGCCACCGGCCTGTTCGATCAGGGCGGCGCGGGCGGCGAGCACCGGCTCGCTCTCCTCGCCCCGGTTCTTCGGGTCGGCGAGCTGTTCGGCCAGCAGCCGGGACGCCTCGCCGCCGTCGGCCAGCGCGGCGGCCACCGGCAGCGACTTCTTGCGCTGGCGCAGGTCGCCCCAGTGCGGCTTGCCGGTGACCTCGGTGGCGCCCCAGATGCCGAGCAGGTCGTCGACGGCCTGGAAGGCGAGGCCCAGGTGGTGGCCGTAGCGCTGGAGGGCGTCCGAGACCCGGTCGTCCGCGCCGGCCAGCACCGCGCCGACGGCGGCCGAGGCGGCCAGCAGGGCGCCGGTCTTGTTGCCCTCCATCTCCAGGCACTCCTCGACGGTGACCACGTCGCGGTGCTCGAAGGAGAGGTCCTGGGCCTGGCCGTCGATCAGCTTGCGGGTGGCGGTGGTGACCAGGCGGACGGCGCGGGCCGCGTCGGCGGCGGTGGCCTTCCCGGTGACCGCGGCGTCCAGCAGCACCTCGGTGCCCAGCGTGGCCAGCGCGTCACCGACCAGGATCGCCTGGGCCGGGCCGAAGACCGTCCACGCCGTCGCCCGGTGCCGCCGGAACTCGTCACCGTCCATCAGATCATCATGGAGCAGCGAAAAGTTGTGCACCAACTCAACGGAGACGCCACCGGGCACCCCGCACTCCGCCGGTGCGCCGGCCGCCTCGGCCGAGAGCAGGGCCAGCGCGGGGCGCACGGCCTTGCCGCCGTCGCCCGCGGCCGGTCGGCCGTCCCGGTCGATCCAGCCGAAGTGGTACGCCGCGACGGTGTCCATCGGTGCGGCCAAACGGGCGACGGTGGAGCGCATCGGCGGGGTGCACAGGCTCCGGCCGCGGGCCAGCAGCTCGACCACCGAAGGGGCGTCCTTGACCGGTGCGGACCCCGCCGCCTGACCGATCGAGCCGGTGCGTGCCTCCACGTGCGTTCCCTCTCCCTGCGTGAACCCGGCCGAACTGGACGGCCGGTCTGGTGCGATGTCGGTGGTGGTGGGGCGGGCCGTCATCGCGGCCACCGCCCGTCGCCGCGGTCGACCGGCAGCCGGCCGGTCCCGGACGGCGTGGATCCGGCCAGCGCGGCGTCGGCCGCGGCGTGACCGCTGCGGACGGCGCCCTCCATGGTCGCGGGCCACCCGGTGGCCGTCCACGACCCGGCGAGCAGCACACCGGGCAGGTTGGTCCGCGCGGCGGGCCGCAGGGCCGCGGTGCCGGGGGCCGGGTCGAAGGTCGCGGTGCGCTCCCTGGTCACGAAGAAGTCCAGCACCCCGGCTCCCCGCGCGGCCGGCAGCAGCCGCTCCAGCTCGGGCAGGTAGCGCTCGCGCAGCTCGGCCACCGGCAGGTCGATCTCGTCCTGGACGGCCGACTGGGACAGCGCCAGGTACTGGGCGCCGGGCACCGCGAGGCCCGAGTGGGCCGTCCGGTCGAACACCCACTGGACCGGGGAGCCGAGCGCGGCGAAGAACGGCCGGCGCAGCAGCCGGCGGTCGTAGACCACGTGCACGTTGAGGATCGGCGCGGTGCCGAGCTCGGTGAGCCGGTGCTGTGCCTCGATCGCACCGGGCGGCAGCAGGGCCGCCGCGGCGTCCTGGGCACCGGCCAGCACCACCGTGTCGGCGGTGAGCAGTTCGCCGCCCTCCAGGCGCACGGCGTGCTGGTCCGCGGGCTTGAGCTCGGCCGCGCGGGTGCGCAGCAGCACCCGTACGCCGGCGCGCTCCAGCTCGGCGAGGGCCGCGTCGTGGTGGATCGCGCCGAGCGGGACGTTGGCCATGCCGATGTCGGAGGCGCCCGGGTCGGACAGCAGGCCGGTCTTGAAGACCATGGCGGCCAGCGCCAGCGAGGTCTGGTCGGCGGTGGCGTTCAGGGTGGCGACGCCGACCAGGTCCCACATCGCGGCCAGGGTGGCCGGGGTCTGGCCGTGCCGGCGCAGCCAGTCCCCGAAGGAGATCCGGTCCAGGGCCGGGTCGGCCAGGTCGAGGGCCTTGAGGGCGAGCGCGGCGCGGACCACCCGCAGGCGGTCCGCCGGCCCGAGGTGCGGGTAGCCGGCGAGGCTGCCGGCCAGGTGCAGCGGGACGGGCAGGGCGGCCCGCCTGAGCCGGCCGAGGGTCCGCGTGCCGTCGGCGCCGACCCCGAGCACCGGGACGTCCAGCCGGGGCTGGAGATCCACCAGACGGCCCGCACCCAGCCGGTCGATCAGGCCCCGGTAGGCGGTGCAGCAACGCAGGAAGACGTGCTGCCCGTTGTCGACGGTGAGCTCACCGCGGCGGAACGAGAAGGCGAGTCCGCCGAGCCGGGGCCGGGACTCCAGCAGGGTGACCCGCCGGCCGGCCTCGGCCAGCCGCAGCGCGGCGGTGATGCCCGCCAGGCCGCCGCCGACCACCACGGCGGACGGCTGCGCAGCCGGAACCCGTGCCGACATCAGCGTCTCCCCCCGTGGTCGTGGTGGTGGTTGTGGTGGTCCTTCCGTCGCCCGGCGCTGGACAACGCTCTCCCTGCCGTGTGTGCATCGGCGCTGACACAGCGTGACATAACTGGCGAGAGAATCAAGAACGCCCTCCGGCGAGCCCGGACAGTGCCACGTATGCCTTCTGCCAGCCGGGCAGCGAGACCCGGCCGCGCAGCACCGACTCCGGCTCGGCGGCGATCCGGCCCAGCAGCCGGTGGTAGATCCCGGCCATCGCGGCGGTGCAGGCACGGCTGCGGCGGTCGAGCATCGGCAGCAGTCGCAGGCCCTCCTCGAAGGCCCGCTGGGCGCGCTCGGCCTCGAAGGCGACCAACCCGGTGAAGTCGGCGGAGGCCGGCAGCTCGGGCAGGGCGAAGCCCTGCCCGCAGCCGAACCGGTCCAGGTCCTCGGCGGGCAGGTAGGTGCGGCCGTTGAGGGCGTCCTCGCGCAGGTCGCGCAGGATGTTGGTGAGCTGCAGGGCCAGTCCCAGGGTGTCGGCGTAGCGCTCGCCGAGCTCAGGGTCCTCGCAGCCGTAGACGCCGAGCGAGAGCCGTCCGATCGAGCCGGCCACGCAGCGGCAGTACGTCCTGAGGTCGTCGAAGGTCTGGTACTCGACGCCCTTGAGGTCCATCTCGACGCCGTCGATCAGTTCGTCGAAGCCGCCGAGCGGGATCGGGAAGCGACGGGCCGCGTCGGCCAGCGCGACCTTGATCGGGTCGGTGTCCTCCTCGGAGACCGCGCCCGCCCTGACCTGGTCCAGCAGGTCCCTGGTCTGTCCGAGCAGTTCGGTCTTGCGCTCGGGCGGCAGCTCGCCGTCCCCGATGTCGTCGACCCGCCGGGCCAGCGCGTACAGCGCCGACATGGCGAGCCGCTTGGACTCGGGCAGCAGCCGGATGCCGTAGCTGAAGTTTCGGGCCTGCAGGGCGGTGACCGCCTCGCAGTACCGGTAGGCGGCCATGACCGGCGCCGAGGCCAGTGGTGATGCCCCCACTCGGGCACTCACCTTCCCTTCGCGAAGAGTGCCGCCGCCTTCACTGCGAGGCGGCGCTTGTCGGGCTTGGCCTGCTGGGCCAGGACGTCGTACCCGGCGGCCTCGATGGCCGACAGGGCCGCGTACCCGCCGGCGGTGAATCCCGCCAACAGCAGTCGGAGCCTTCCTCGAACCGTACCCACCAGCGGCGCGCCGTGGTCGAGCAGGGTCCGCGCCCGGGCGGCCTCGAAGGCGATCAGCTCGCGGACCCGCGGCCCGGCGGTGGGCGCGGCGAGGTCCTGCTCGGTGACCCGGAAGCGCGCCATGTCCTCGGCCGGGAGGTAGATCCGGCCGCGGCCCAGGTCCTCGGCCACGTCCTGGAGGTGTTCGACGATCTGGAGCGCCGTGCAGATCTGGTCCGACCGGGTGATCCGGTCGGGGGTGGCGCGGCCGGCGATGGCCAGCACCAGGCGGCCGACCGGGTCGGCGGAGAGCGTGCAGTAGTCGAGCAGGTCCCGGTAGGTCGGGTAGCGGGTGGCGGTCTGGTCCACCCGGTTGGCCTCGATCAGACGGCGGAACGGCTCGGGGGTCAGCCCGTGCCGGTCCACGGCCGGGACGAGGGCGCGCATCAGCGGGTGCAGCGGCCGGGCGTCGGGCTCCGCCGGGCGCAGTGCCGACTCGAAGACCCGGTCCAGGTCGCGCTCCAGGCCGTCCAGCAGGGCCGGGCGGAAGCCCGGGTCCGCGGGAGCGCTCTCCACGCCCAGCAGGCGGGCCGTGCCGGCCGGGTCGGCCAGGTCGCCGTCGCCGGCGTCGTCGACCAGGCGGGCGAAGCCGTAGACGGACATCAGGTCGCCGCGCCAGGCGGCCGGCAGGAAGCCGGGAGCGACCGGGAAGTTCTCCAGGTCGGCCTTGCC
Source organism: Kitasatospora sp. NPDC088346 (assembly GCF_044740765.1). Lineage (NCBI taxonomy): Bacteria > Bacillati > Actinomycetota > Actinomycetes > Kitasatosporales > Streptomycetaceae > Kitasatospora > Kitasatospora sp. NPDC088346. The sequence continues at coordinate 63,364 of NZ_JBIURH010000019.1, read as the reverse complement.
GAGGGTGTCGTCGAGCAGGCCGTCGCCCGGAGCGCCGCCGGGGCCGTCCCCCACCCCGCCACCAGTCGGGTTATCTGATTTTGCTGAAGCCGCCACTGCCGTCACTCCCCCGTTGTACACCGGCCGACCCCGTCGGCCCGCCTCGGACACGCGTCACCCACCGAGTCGGGGGAGGTCCCCGGTCCGGCTCAAGCCTTGCAGTCCCCGGCCGTCCGGGGGAAGGGCGCCCGCACACGACGGAGGGCCGGTGCCCGGAGTGTTCCGGCACCGGCCCCCGCGTGTCGTGCGCGGGCGGTCAGGGGCGCTCGCCCCGCTCGTAGGCGGAGACCACGTCCTCGGTGAGACCGTCCATGACCAGCTCGCCGTGCTCGATCCAGATGGTCCGCTCGCAGACCTCGCGGATCGAGTTGTTGTCGTGGCTGACCAGGAACACCGTGCCCGCGGCCTTGCGGAGCTGGTTGATCCGGTCCTTGCTGCGCTGCTGGAACGCCTGGTCGCCGGTGGCCAGCGCCTCGTCGATCAGCAGCACGTCGTGGGTCTTGGCCGCCGCGATCGAGAACCGCAGGCGGGCGCCCATGCCGGAGGAGTACGTGCGCATCGGCAACGAGATGAAGTCGCCCTTGTCGTTGATGCCCGAGAAGTCGACGATCTCCTGGTACCGGTTGCGCACCTCCTCCTTGGTCATGCCCATCGCCAGGCAGCCCAGGACCACGTTGCGCTCGCCGGTGAGGTCGTTCATCAGCGCGGCGTTCACGCCCAGCAGGGACGGCTGGCCGTTCGTGTAGATGCCGCCGCGCTCGGTCGGCAGCAGGCCCGCGATGGCCGCCAGCATGGTCGACTTGCCGGAGCCGTTCGAGCCGATCAGGCCGATCGCCTCGCCCTTGTAGGCGGTGAAGCTGATGCCCCGCACCGCGTGCACCTCGCGGATCGAGGGCGACTTCTTCCGGGAGACCAGGCGGCTCAGCGCGGAGGTCGCGCTGCCCTTGCCGGCGCCGGCGCCGTGCACCTTGTAGACGATGTGCACGTCGTCCACGACCACGGTGGGCACCTTGGCGGTCTGTGCGGCCACCGGCACCTCCTTGATGTTCGTCGCGATGTCAGCCACGGCCGTACTCCTCCTCCGCCTTCCAGAAGAACACAAAGCCGAGCACGAAGGCGAAGACGGCCCAGGCGACGGCGATCATCCACACGTGGTTCGGGAGCGTCAGCCAGTGCGGCTGGGCGTTGCCTGCGGCGTCGTAGCCACCGGGGTACATCTTCGGGTTGAAGCTGTCCGGCATGAACGCGTAGCGCATCAGGTCCATGTAGACCGACGCCGGGTTGAGCTCGGTGATCGTCCGCACGAACGGGGGGTAGCTGGAGATCTGCGCCTGGACGCTGTACATCACGCCGGAGACGTACATCCAGGTGCGGAGGATGAACGGCATCAGCTGGGAGATGTCCGAGGCCTTGGAGCCGACCCGCGCCATCACCAGGGCGAGCCCGGTGTTGAAGCCGCACTGGAGCAGCAGCGCGGGGATGATCAGCAGCCAGGTGGGGCCGGGCGTGATGCCGCTCAGCAGGACGATCGCGACCAGCACGACCATCGAGATCAGCAGCTGCTGCAGCTGGATGACGGTGAACGCGACCGGCATCGAGGCGCGCGGGAAGTGCAGCGCCCGGATCAGCCCGAGGTTGTCGGAGATCGACCGGGTGCCGGACTGGATGGCGCTCTGCGAGAACTGGAAGACGAACACGCCGACGCACAGCCAGGCGATGTAGACCGGCACCGACTCCCGGCTCTTCAGGATCACGCCGAAGACCAGGTAGAACACGGCGCAGTTCAGCAGCGGCGTGAGCACCTGCCAGACCTGGCCGAGCTTGGCGGTCGTGTACTGGGCCACCAGGCGCGCCGTGGCGAAGGCCACGATGAAGTGGCGCCGCTGCCACAGCTGCTTGACGTACTGGATCAGACCGGGCCGCTTGCCGCTCACCTCAAGGCCGTACTTGGCCGCGAGCTGCTGGGGGGTCAGACCCGCATCAGCCCCCACGGGAGTGGAGAGGCTCACGGAGTCACTCACTGTCGACACATTCATCCTTCATGGATCAGGACGCCGGTTCGCCCCCGGGGGACGATGGGGAACCGGGCGGACCCTCTGGGATCACGGGGGAGATTCCGGCCGGCAGCGGGGGGCTGCCGACCGCTGCGATCAGATGACTGGCGGTCTGCCCAACCTGGTCAATCGCCATACAGTACGCCATCGCATCGGACGGCGAGGCCCGCAGGGCTCCCGCCACCCGGCCCGGAAACCGCCCAGCCAGGCCTTGACCGCCGCACCCGAGGGACGGCGGGCCAGCGTGAGCAGGAACCACGTTCCCAGGTAGAGAGGCACCAGGAGGGCCGGAAGGTTCCGCCGGGCCAGCCACACCCGGTTGCGGGCCACGTTGTGCAGGTACGTGGCGTGCCGGCCCGGCGAGGTCGTCGGGTGGTGCAGCACGATGTCCGCGCGGTAGTCGATCGACCAGCCGGCGTCCAGGGCGCGCCAGGCGAGGTCGGTCTCCTCGTGGGCGTAGAAGAAGTCCGCCGGCAGCTGGCCCGCCGTGCTGAACACCTCGCTGCGCACCGCGCTGGCACCGCCGAGGAAGGTGGTCACCGGGGAGGAGTGCAGCGGGTCGCTGGCGCGCAGCCGGGGGACGTGGCGGCGCTGGGTGACCCCGGTGTCGGGGTCGGCGATCCGGAAGGAGACGATGCCCAGCCGCGGGTCGGCCGTGAAGGCCTCCCGCAGCAGCCGGGCGGAGTCCTCCAGCGGCAGCGAACCGTCGTCGTCCAGGAAGAGCACGGCGTCGACGTCCCGCCCGTCCCGGCCGAACAGCTCGATGCCGACGTTGCGCCCGCCGGGGATGCCCAGGTTCTCGGGCAGCTCGACGCTGCGCACGCCCTCCGGCAGCGGTGGCAGGGGAGCGCCGTTGCCGACCACGGCGAGCTCGACCTCGGGGCCCTGCTGGGCCCGGACCGAGTCGATCAGCGCGTTCAGCTCCGCCGGGCGGTTGCCCATGGTGATGATGACGGCACCCAGCCGGAAGCCGTCCGCGGCCGTCACCGGAGCCTGCTGGACAGGACGATGCTGAGCAGGTGCAGGACCGTCTGCAGCATGGCGATGGCGGCCAGCACGACCACCGCGAGGCGGGTGAAGAACAGCCCGCCGTGCACCTGGTCGGCGATGCCGGCGGCCAGGATGAACAGCGAGGCCTCGACGGCGCCGACCAGGCGGTGGAACTTCAGCAGCGAGGCGGCCCGGCGGGCCTTGGCCACCGCGGTCGAGCGCGGCACCGAGGCACTGTCCTCGACGGCCGTCAGGCCGCTGCGGGCCCGGGCCACGTCGACCAGGTCGGTCTCCGACTTGATCAGGATCGCGCCGAGCGCGGCGAGGGTGCCGAGGAAGGCCCATTCCCACTGCGAGGCCGTGCCCTCCCGGTGGAACAGGTCGGCGGCCCGCAGGCCGAGGCCGGTGAGCAGCGCGGCCTCGGACATGTAGTGGCCGACCCGGTCGAGGTAGACACCGGTCAGCGAGGTCTGCCGGCGCCAGCGGGCCACCTCGCCGTCGACGCAGTCGAGCAGCAGGTAGATCTGGATCAGCAGGGCGCCGAGGACGGCTCCGGCGATCCCGGGCACCAGCAGCGCGGCACCGGCCAGGACGCCGGTGAGCATCATCAGGTAGGTCAGGCCGTTGGGCGTGATCACCGTCATGGTGGACAGGACCCGGGTGATCCGCAGCGAGATCTTCCGCATGTAGAGGCGGCCCGCCCAGTGCTCGGCGCTGCGGCGCTGGAGCATGCCCTCCGGGTGGATGACGGCCCGCAGCTCCTCGATCGAGGGGCGGACCGTGAGGTCGACCGCGGGCGGTTCGGCCGGGCTGCCGGCGGTGCGGTCAGCTGTTGACGGCTTGGACATAGTCGGCGTACGCGTCCCTGATGTCTGATGGGGAGAGGTCGAGGTGCTCAAGGATGGTGAAACGGCCCGGACGGGTGTTCGGAGCGTAGTGCACCGCTTCGGTGAACTCCGCTCCGGTGAAGCCGATCTCGTCCGCGGTCACCGGCAGGCCGTGGCTCCGCAGGCGGTCCACGACCAGGCCGGTCAGCTCGCGCTCGCCCCGCAGGAAGCAGGCGAAGGCCGCACCGAGGCCGACCTGCTCGCCGTGCTGGGCGGACCGCTTGGGATACAGCACGTCCAGGGCGTGCGAGATCTCGTGGCAGGCGCCCGAGGACGGCCGGGTGCTGCCAGCGATGTTCATCGCGATGCCGGACAGTACCAGGGCTTCCGCCAGGGCCGTCAGGAGGTCCTGGTCCTTCAGGCTGCCGGGGTGCCGCAGCAGGTTCTCGCCCGCCGCGCGGGCCATCGCGACCGCGAGTCCGTCGACCGGTTCGCCGGTCACGGCGCTGGACAGTTCCCAGTCGGCGCAGGCCGAGATGTTGGAGATGACGTCGCCGATGCCGGCGGCCACGAACCGCGGCGGGGCCTGCCGGACCACGTCCAGGTCGACCACGATGCCGATCGGGCTCGGCACCCCGTAGGAGCCGCGGCCCGCGTCGTTGTCGAGGGTCGAGACCGGCGAGCAGATGCCGTCGTGCGCGAGGTTGGTGGCCACCGCGACCAGCGGGAGGCCGACCCGGGCGGCCGCGTACTTGGCGACGTCGATGATCTTGCCGCCGCCGAGGCCGACGATGGCGTCGTAGTGCCCGGCCCGCATCTCGTCGGCCAGCCGCACGGCGCTGTCGAGCGTGCCGTCCGGCACGTGGTACCAGTCGGCGCCCGGCAGCAGCGGCTCCAGCCGCTCGCGCAGCACCGCGCCGGAGCCGTTGCTGATCGCCACCGCGATCCGGCCGGAGGCGGACAGCCGCTGGTCGGCGAGGATCCCGCCGAGCGCGTCCAGGGCCGCCGACCGGATCTCGACGAAGACCGGCGAGGGGACCAGGCGGGTCAGTACTGGCACGCGATCTCCCGCGCCCTCGCCAGGTCGTCGTGGTTGTCGACCTCGACCCAGGAGACCTCGCCGATCGGCTGGACGTCGATCCGCAGGCCGCGGTCGACCATCTCCTGGTAACCGTCCTCGTAGTACAGCTGCGGGTCGCGCTCGAAGGTGGCGCGCAGCGCGTCGCTGAGGTCCTCGGCGGCGGAGGGGTTGATCACCGTGACGCCGATGTACTCGCCGGTGGCCTCCGTGGGCTCCATCAGCTTGGTGATCCGTCGCATGCCCGCGGCCGGGTCGACGACGACCTTCATCTCCTCGTCGGCGAGCTTCTTCACCGTGTCGAGGGCCAGCAGGATGCCGGGGTTGCGGCCCTCCTTGATCAGGCGGTCGTTGCCGTCCAGCATGGTGCGCTGCACCGAGGCCGGGTGGACGGTGTCGCCGTTGGCCAGCAGCAGGCCCTCGGCGAAGAGGTCACGGGCGCACCAGAGCGAGTACGCGTTGTTCCACTCCTCGGCCTTGTCGTTCTCGACCAGGGTGAGCCGAACGCCGTACTTCTGCTCCAGGGCGTCCTTGCGGTCGTAGACCGCCTCCTTGCGGTAGCCCACCACGATGGCGGCCTCGCGCAGGCCGACCTCGGCGAAGTTCCCGAGGGTGAGATCCAGGACGGTCCGCTCGCCGTCGACCGGCACCAGGGCCTTGGGCAGGGTGTCGGTGTACGGGCGGAGCCGGCGGCCCGCGCCGGCTGCCAGGACGAGGCCGATCATGCGGTGTCTCCTGATTCATCGTGTGCTGCTGCGGTGTCGACGGACACCCACCTGCGACTGCCCTCGGCGCACCCGGCCACCGCGACGGGAACGGCGGGCACGGACCGGCCGACCTGCCCGGTGGGGCCTCGCACCGGCCCCCCGGGACGGTGACCCGGCGCCGCCCGGAGGCGGTACACCGTGTCGTAGTGATGGTAGGCGACCGCGACGGCCGGCCCGCACCCGGCCGGGACGGCTGTGAAGGCGCGGTGACGACCCGGGGCGGTCCGTCCGGGCGCGGCCCGCCGGCCCGGAGAACCCGCAGGTGGCGACCGGGATCCGGGTGGATCATCATTCCGGACGACCGCCCCCCGCGACAAGGTCCCCGACGGGGCCGGGGCGCCACGGACGGAGCCCGGTCCGACCGCCCCGACGCCCGGGGAATCGACCAGGTTTGCCAGAAGGTGAACGGACGGTCGACACACTCGATCAGCACTCGAACAGTTTCACCATTCATCCATACCGGTACGGGCCGATGACGGCCCACATGTGCGTCGGACCAGCACGGACAGTGAGCCATACGGCAGACTGGGGCCCCGACGCCCCTGGTGCTCCCCGGCGCTCCGGGGACCGCCGGCGAGGCGCAGCCGACCACCGGACCGGGTGGACGGACCCGGGCCCGCACGCCCGGGTGGCGGCTCCGGTCCCCGCGCGAAAGGGGCCTCATGCCCACGAGCCCATCGACCAGCAGGCCGGACCTCACCACGGGCGTCACCGCCCGGGATCCGGGCACCGACCCCGGGGCGGAGATCCTGCTGGAACTCGTGGACGACGAGGGCGTCACCACCGGCACCGCCGAGAAGCTCTGGGCGCACCAGCAGCCCGGCCGGCTGCACCGGGCCTTCTCCGTCTTCCTCTTCGACCAGCAGGGACGGCTGCTGCTCCAGCGCCGGGCGCTCGGCAAGTACCACTCGCCCGGCGTGTGGTCGAACACCTGCTGCGGCCACCCGTACCCCGGCGAGCAGCCCTTCGTGGCCGCCGCCCGCCGGACGGCGGAGGAGCTCGGCGCGGCCCCCGCACTGCTCTGCGAGGCCGGGACGGTCCGCTACGACCTGCCCGACGAGGCGTCCGGCCTGATCGAGCGCGAGTGGAACCACCTCTTCGTCGGCCTGGTCACCGCGGACCTGGACCCGGACCCGGACGAGGTCGACTCGACCCGGTTCGTGACGGCCCAGGAGCTCAAGGAACTGCAGGCCGAGAAGCCGTTCTCGGTGTGGTTCCGGACGGTCTTCGAGGCGGCGCTGCCCGGGATCCAGGAGATCGCCGGGCGCGACTGGTAGGGCGGCCGGCGGGGTCCGCGGCAACCTTGTCGCGGTCCCGGCCCGCGCGGCTTCCGGCTTCCGGCTTCCGGCTTCCGGCTTCCGGCTTCCGGCTTCCGGCTTCCGGCTTCCGGCTTCCGGCTTCCGGCTTCCGGCTTCCGGCTTCC
>NZ_JBIURH010000019.1:0-56093 GCF_044740765.1 Kitasatospora sp. NPDC088346 | reverse complement strand
TTCCGGCTTCCGGCTTCCGGCTTCCGGCTTCCGGCTTCCGGCTTCCGGCTTCCGGCTTCCGGCTTCCGGCTTCCGGCTTCCGGCTTCCGGCTTCCGGCCAAAGCTCACACCGGACAGGCGCCGCCGTCCAGGACGTCCGGGTCCTGCGCGGGCGGGCCGGCGGGTGCCGGGGGCAGCGCGGCGTCGGGCGTCGGCGGGTGTGGCGGCAGCGGGAGTGGGAGCGAGGCCCAGATGACCTTGCCGCCCTGCTCGGTCCGTTCCACGTCGCAGACCCCGCCGGCCTGCAAGGTGATGCTCTTCACCAGGAGCAGGCCGCGGCCGCCGAGTCGGCCGAGGTCGCTCTCCTGCGCCTTCGGCCGGTAGGGGTGACCGTCCTCGACCGCGATCCGCACGTGCGAGCCGTCGATCCTCAGCTCGGTGGTGACCTGCGGCGAGAGGGCCGCGGCGTGGGTGACGGCGTTGCCGACCAGTTCCGAGACGATCAGCAGCAGGTCGTCGATCAGCTCCTGGTAGCGCTCCCCCGCCATGCCCTCGGCGAGCAGCCGGTCACGGACCGCGTGGCGGGTCCGGGGCACCGAGGCCTCGCTGGTGGCCGCGGCGAAGCGCCACACCCCGGGGCGGGGCTCCGGCTCCGGCCGCCGCCCGGTGACCGGGACGGCTCGGGCTCCCGCTCCGGCCGCCGGGGTGCGGCCGGATGGGAGGGGATCCTCGTCCTCGGCCGATCTGGTCGAAGGCCCTGTCGCCTCGCTGGTCTGTTCCACGGTCAAGCCGCCCTTCGCACGGTGACGGGAGGCTCTGCCACCGACCGCAGCCAATGCCACCGGCGGCCTCTCGGGAATCGGGCGTTCCGCTCAAGGCTCCCTTGGTCCACAGAGGCTAGGAGACCAGCTGTCAGCGGCTGAAGCCAGGACTGGAACTAGGCGGGTGCTGAACTCTTCCGACAGATTCTGAGGACAAGGGGCACGATTTGATCCGATCCTGCCACCGATCGTGAAGACCATCCGGCGGGACCGCTCACCCCGGCGACGGCTTCTCGCCACCGCACCGCCCGGCGCGGGCGTCCCGACCCCGGTGCCGGCCCGCGCTCCGGCGCACCCCGCTCCGCGCCCGGCGCGCACTCCGGCCGCCCCGTCGCGCCCCCTCGCCGGTGCCCCGATTTGTCGCTGTTGCACATATTCGGGGGAAGGCTCCCCCGAAGGCCCCGCCGGACGGCAGATATGCAGGTGAGAAGCGCTCCGCAGGCCTGGTATTGTTCTCTCTGTCGCCACGGGGCGAACGAAAGTGAAGCCCGGGGCAACACACCCGGTCCGGGTGGCGGAATGGCAGACGCGCTAGCTTGAGGTGCTAGTGCCCTTTATCGGGCGTGGGGGTTCAAGTCCCCCCTCGGACACAGAATGACTCACCGGAATCCACGGTGAGGGACGATGCGAGTCGGGAGAGATCCCGGCTCGCATTTTTCGTTGTCCCCGGACGCGGCCGGACGCGATGGGGCGCAGCCGGCTGCCGCGCGGACGTCGGCAGGGGGTCTCTCCCGGCCGCGGTCACCCCGGCCCGGGCCGGCCGTCGGTGCGCTCCGCGCTGACCGCGGTCAGCAGGATCGCGAGGAAGCGGCGTTCGAGCTGTCCGGGCGGGAGTTCGTCGGGCTCGACGTAGCTCTGGGCCAGTCCGCCCTCGCGGACGGCGATCAGCAGCCGGGCGAGCTCGTCGGCGTCGACCGTCAGGGTGCGGCCGGCCCGGTCGAGGTGCTCGCGCAGGCAGCGGGCGATCTCCGCGCGCAGCCGCGCGTCGTGGCGCGCGAGCACCCAGGCGGCCTGCGGGTCGCGGATGGCGTGCAGGGTGAACTCGGTGGTGACGAGGTACCAGTCGCGTTCGGCGGGTTCGACGTCGGAGAGGACCTCGACCAGGCCCTGGAGGGTGAGGTCCTCGGTGGCGATCGAGTCAACCAGCTCGGTGATCCGCCGGACGATCCGCTCGCTGTGCTCGTCGAAGAGGGCGAGGAAGAGCTCCTCCTTGCTGCTGAAGTTGGAGTAGAACGCGCCCCGGGTGAAGCCCGCGCGCTCGCAGATCTGCTCGATCGAGGCCGCCCGGAAGCCCTGCTCGGCGAAGGTCTCCAGCGCCGCCCGCAGCAGTGCGGCGCGGGTGCGCGGGCGGCGTCTGGTCACGCCCTTGGGCATCGGTACTCCCTGTTCGGCCGGGCGGCCCGGTCGGACGGGCGGCGACACCGTTCACGATACCGATACACATCGGATCCATTGGCGTATCCGATACACCGCTGTATCTTTCGGTTGTCCGCACCGCCGCCGACTCCTGGAGCCCCGCCATGAGCACCACGCTGCCCGCCGCCCTGGCCGCCGCCGTCGGTCCCGTCCCGGAGGGCGTCACCCTGCCGATGCCTCCGGTCTTCGAGTCGGTCGAGGCCGACCGGCAGTACCGCAAGGAGCAACTCGCGGCCGGATTCCGGCTGTTCGGCAGGTTCGGCTTCTCCGAAGGGGTGGCCGGGCACATCACGGTGCGCGACCCGGAGAACCCCGAGTGGTTCTGGGTGAACCCGTTCGGGATGAGCTTCCAGCAGATCAGGGCCTCGGACCTGATCCTGGTCGACCACGAGGGCACCCTGCTGCACGGCAGCCGGCCGGTGAACCGGGCCGCGTTCGTCATCCACTCCCAGGTGCACGCCGCCCGCCCCGACGCGGTCGCCGCCGCGCACTCCCACTCGCTGCACGGCAAGGCGTTCTCCAGCCTCGGCATCCCGCTGGACCCGATCACCCAGGACGCCTGCGCCTTCTTCGAGGACCACGGCATCCACAGCGACTACCGCGGTGTCGTCAACGAGACCGAGGAGGGGAAGCGGATCGCCACCGCGCTCGGCAGCCACAAGGCGGTGATCCTCAAGAACCACGGCCTGCTCACCGTCGGGCACTCGGTCGCCGAGGCGGTCTGGTGGTTCATCACCATGGAACGCTCCTGCCAGGCACAGCTGCTGGCGATGGCCGCCGGCACCCCGCACCTGATCGACCGGGAGACCGCACTGATCACCCGCGGGCAGATCGGCACCCACCTGGCGGGCTGGTTCCAGGCGCGTCCGCTGTGGGACCAGATCACCGCCTCGGACCCGGACCTGTTCGACTGACCCGCCGGCGGCCCCCGGCACACCTCTGGACAGCCCGGCCGGTCGTGGGCCAGGCTTCGTCCCCATGACCGAGCCCGCCGTTGCCGCCGCCGTCAGTCCGCGACTGATCGCGGCCACCCTCGCCACGGCCGAGGACATCGCCCGGGTCCTGCGGACCAGGCCCGACGCGGCGGCGCCGATACCCGGCGCCGAGTGGTCCGTGGGCGAGGCGGCCGCCCACCTGGCGATGGCCAACCGGCTGATGGCGGACCTGGCTCGCGGCCTCGACCGCCCGTACGGCGACGGCACCCCCGCGAGCCTCGCGGCGGCCAACGCCGGGTCGCTCGCCGCGGACCCGGAACGCGACCCGCTCGTCCTCGCGGAGGCGATCGTCCGCCACACCCGCGACTTCGCCGAGGCCGCCGCCGGCGGCCCCGGCGCCCGGCTCCTCGACACCCCGCTGGGGCCGATGGACCTGCCGACCCTGGCCTCCTACCTGCTCACCCACATGCTCGGGCACGGCTACGACCTGGCCCGGGCGCTCGGGCAGCCGCACATGGTCGACCGCGAACGCGTCGACCTGTCGCTCCCGTTCCTGCGCACCGCCATGCCCCGCGTGGTCGACGCCCGGGCCGCCGCCGGTCGCCACATCCGCTACGCCATCGGCGTGCGCGGCGGCACCCTGTTCGGAGTCACCGTCGACGACGGCACGGTGACGGTCGATCAGCAGGCGCCGCGGCGGCCCGACTGCACGATCGTCACCGAGCCCGTCACCTTCTTCCTGATGGCCCTCGGGCGTCGCTCCCCGCTCCAGGCCGTCGCCCGCGGCGCCCTGCTCGCCTGGGGGCGCCGCCCCTGGCTCGCGCCCGCGTTCCCCGCCTTCTTCACGGCGCCGTGAGTCCGGCGGGCGCGTCCCACGGCCGGGCGGACACCGGAGCGGTGCGCCGGGTGTTCGCCCATGACGCGGTGGTCGAGCTGGAACCGGGGGCCGACCCGCGGGCGCCGGGGGCCGCCGTGACGGTGGCGCTGTGCGGCGGTTGGGAGCACGAACCGCCGTGCCCGCTCGCCCCGCACTTCACCTCGGCCGAGCCGGCCGGCAGCCGGCTCCGGGTGCGGGTGCTGTTCGCGGCCGATCCGGCGGACGAGGCCGAGGCCCGGGCCCGGATCGGCGCCGGGCTGCGGCGGGGAGCACTGACCGGTCCGGACGGGCGGGCGAGCCGCTGGCGGCTGGTCACCGACTCCCCCGGCGACGTCCGGGCGGACGAGGCCGAGCACGGCGCCCGGCTGGCCGGCCACGAGGACTGACCGCCGTCCCGGGTGCTATCCCACGGGGACGACCACCCGGGCCCAGGTCGGAGCCCGCAGGCCGACGGCCCGGCAGTGGGCGACGATCCGCTCGGCGGTGATCCGGGCGGTACGGACGGCGGCCGGCTCCACGCCCAGCGCGGAGGCGAGCTGGGCCTGCGTCCAACCCCGGTCGGTGAGGAGCAGGACGACACCGGGGCGGGCCCGGCGCTGCTCGCGGCCGATCGCCATCAGCTCGGCGTCGGAGCGGCGCGAGGCCTGCTCGCCCAGGTCGATCAGGTCGCCCAGCTGACGGCCGAACCTCCGCCGTTCGGCCGGGGTGAGCCCACCCCAGACACCGTCCCGCTCTTCGTGCACCAGCGCGCTGCGCAGGCAGGCCTCGCGCACCGGGCAGTGCCGGCAGACCTCCTTGGCCGCCTCCACCCGGGGCCCGGTGTCCTGCCGGCGCGCCCCGAAGAAGAGGTCCGGGTCCACCTGGCGGCAGCCCGCGGCCTCCAGCCCGGGCAGCACACCGACGCGGGCCGGCCGGCGCCGGGCCGTGGCGGTCGGCGCCCCGGTGATCGACTGTACGGACATGGGCGGCCTCCCTGGTCGAGCTGTCGAGCTGGTCCCACACCGGACAAGACGTGGCGGAGGGGGTCGGCGGTTCGGCCGGAGGGCGTCGAAATCCCCGGAGAGGCGGGCGGGCCGGGTGCGGGCCGGCCGTCGGCCGGGGGACCCGGGAGCGCCTTCGAGCGCTGGTCGCAGACGTGCCGGGGGCCGTGCGCCGTCGAACCTCCGGGGTCTCGGGACCGCCGGTCCCGGCCGGGGCGGAGGGGGGGTTGACGGGCCGCCGGTCGGGGGTGTCGTGATGATTGTGTGATGCTCAGTATGCAGGCTTGTTATTGAGGCGTGGATCCCTCTAATCTCCCGAGCAGCCCGCTGCTGCGGGCGCCCGGAACGCGGCACGCCCAACCCTGCCCACCGCGCCACGGGACGATCGAAAGACCCTGGGCAGGGGCGGGGGACCCAGGTTTTTCCGCCGATCCCCCTCGGCTTGGGGTGAAGCCGCGCCCGGCGCGGCCGGGCCACCTCCCGGTCCGAACCCGACAGCTCACCTCGCAGGCGTGCGGAGAGGGATGACTGAATGGTCTTTTCGGGTTCCGGGCGTCACCGCCGTCCCACCCAGGCCGACCGGGCCGTGGCGGCCGCCGGCGTGGCGGGTGTCGGTCTCGCGCTTCCGTTGCTGACCGCGACCGGCGCACACGCCGCCACGGCCGACACCTGGCAGACGGTCGCCCAGTGCCAGACCGGCGCGGACTGGAACGGCGATCCCGGCACCGGACACTACGGGGGCCTCGGACTCACGTTGCGGACCTGGGTGGCGTACGGCGGCGACGAGTTCGCCTCGCAGCCCGACCACGCCACGCCCGAGCAGCAGGTCATCGTCGCCGAGCGGCTGCTGGCCGGCCACGGCCCGAGCCTGTGGCCCACCTGCGGCCCCGCCGCCGGGCTGCCCGCGCAGACGGCCACCCCGGCCCCCGCGCCGACCGAGACCACGCCGGACACCGGTCCCCGGGTCCGCGGCGACGGCGCGGCCGTGCCGCAGTACTTCACGCCGACCACCACCCCCGACGCGACCACCGCTCCGGCGCAGCCGGGCGCCTCCCCGCAGATCTCCACCGACCTTCCGGGGACCCTGCCGGGCGCCCTGCCGACCGACCAGCCGTCGGGCCTGCCGACCGGCCAGCCCAGCGGGCTGCCGACCGACCAGCCGACCATCGTGCCGCAGCCCGGTGTCACCCCGCCGGCCACCCCGGCCCCCGGGGACCCCACGGCGACCACCCCCGTCACCCCCGCGCCGACCGGCACGGCCCCCACCGGCACCGCCTCGCCCGGCGCCGACCTTCCGGTGCCCGGCGCCTCCCCCAGCGGCACGCCGACCGCCGCCCAGGACACGACCGCGGCGTCCGCGCCGACCACCCGGGCCGCAGCGGTGACCGCCGCCGTCGCCGAGCCGGCCCCGCCGAACACCTACACCGTCGCGCCCGGCGACACCCTCTCCACCATCTCCGACTCGCTGACGCTGGGCGGCTGGAAGGGGCTGTACGCGCAGAACCCGACGGTCGGCACCAACCCCGACCTGATCCGTCCCGGCCAGGTGCTCAACCTGCCCTGAGCCACCGGCTCGGCCGCCGTTCCCGGGCGGTCCCGGTGGGTGCCCGGCACCCACCGGGACCGCCCGCGGTGCGTCGGGGTGCGTTCGGGGACGCACGGGCGGGCGGCCCCGCCGCCGGCGGCCGGCGGCGGCCCTGGCAGACTGGCGCCCGCGGCCCGTGCCCGACGATCCAGACCGAGGTTCCATGCAGTCGCTGCTGTCCGGTTTCGCCCCGATCTGGGTGCTCACCGCGGTCGGCTACCTGGTGGCGCGGACGGGACTGCTGGGCGAGCAGGCCGAGGCGGTGCTCGGCCGGTTCGTGTTCCACGTGGCGATGCCCGCCGCACTGTTCACGATGCTGGCGGGCGCACGGCTGGACGCCTTCGCGAACACCGCGATGCTGGCGTTCGCCGCCGGGACGGTCCTGGCCACCGGGCTGGGCTTCCTGGCCGGGCGCCGGCTGTTCCACCGCCGGCCCGCCGACCGGGCGATCAGCGGGATGGCGGCCGGCTACGTCAACTCGGCCAACCTGGGCATCCCGGTGGCCGTGCAGGTGCTCGGTGACGCCTCGTTCGTGGCCCAGATCCTGCTGTTCCAGGTGCTGTTGGTCTCGCCGGTGATCCTGGCCCTGCTGGACGCGGGGACCGGCCGGGGCCGGGGTGCGGGCACGGCCGGCCGGATGCTGATGCTTCCGGTGCGCAACCCGATCATCATGGCCTCGGCGCTGGGCGCCCTGGTCTCGGCCGCGGGCCTGGGGGTGCCGACCGCGCTGGCCCGCCCCGTCGAGCTGCTGGGGGCGGCCGCCGTCCCGACCGCGCTCATCACGCTCGGGATGTCGCTGCACGGCCGCGGCGCCCCGGTCCCGGGCGGGCGCGCCGAGGTCGGCGTGGCCGTCGTCCTGAAGACCCTGGTGCAGCCGCTGACCGCGCTGGCCGTCGGGGGCCTGCTGCTGGACCTGCCGCGGCATCAGCTGCTGGCGGTGGTGCTCTGCTCCGCCCTGCCGACCGCCCAGAACGCCTTCGTCTACGCCCGCGAGTACGGGCTGAGCACGGCGGTGGCCCGGGACTCGGTGCTGTCGTCCACGCTGGTGTCGATGGGCACGCTGTCGCTGGTGTACGCCGCCCTGGGGCCCACGCACTGATCCGGTGTCACACCGCCGGGCGGCCTCCCTCCCGCCGCCTTGGCACCACACTCTTGACGCAACCATGACATTGACGGACCATCATGCTGGCGCGCGCCGCAGCTCCTCCCCCGTTCCGTCCCCTACGGACCCCCACAGGAGGACAGTCATGCGACTGCCCCGCCGAGGGAAGCCCGCCGCGGCCACCGCCGTGCTGCTGGCCCTCGCCCTCGCGTCCCCGCTCGGCAACCAGGCCTCCGCGCACCCCGTGGGCCCCGACAGCGCCGCCGTCGCGGCCGACACCGCCCGGCAGTACGTCGCCGAGGGCCCCGCCACCGTCGCCGACCGGTCCGCGATCGCCGCCACCGGTGCCTCCGTCGACGCCGTCCGCACCACCTCCGTCGTCCTCACCGCCACCCCGGCCGAGGCCGCCCGGGTACGGGCGCTCGGCTGGGACCTCGCGCCGCTGCCCGGGCGCGCGGACGGCGCCGACGGCAGCCCGCAGGCCGTCGACACGCCGGCCGACTTCCCGTCGGCCGACTCCGGCTACCACAACTACGCCGAGGCCACCGCGGACATCGACGCCGTGGTCGCCGCGCACCCCGACATCATGAGCAAGCGCGTCATCGGCACCTCGTACGAGGGCCGGGCGATCGTCGCCGTGAAGATCAGCGACAACGTCGGCACCGACGAGAACGAGCCCGAGGTGCTGTTCACCGCCCACCAGCACGCCCGCGAGCACCTCACCGTCGAGATGGCGCTGTACCTGCTGCACGAGTTCGGCGACAAGTACGCCACCGACAGCCGGATCGCGGCGGCGGTGAACAGCCGGGAGATCTGGGTGGTGCCCGACCTCAACCCGGACGGCGGCGAGTACGACATCGCGACCGGCCGCTACCGCAGCTGGCGCAAGGACCGCCAGCCCAACGCGGGCAGCGGCAGCGTCGGCACCGACCTCAACCGCAACTGGAACTACAAGTTCGGCTGCTGCGGCGGCTCGTCCGGCTCCACCTCCAGCGAGACCTACCGGGGCAGCGCGCCGGAGTCGGCCAAGGAGACCAAGGTGGTCGCCGACTTCGTCCGCAGCCGGGTGGTCGGCGGCAAGCAGCAGATCACCGCCGCGATCGACTTCCACACCTACAGCCAGCTGGTGCTCTGGCCGTTCGGCTGGACCACCGCCAACACCACCACCGGCATGACGGCGGACGAGTACAACACCTTCGCCACCCTCGGCCGCACCATGGCCGGCACCAACGGCTACACCCCCGAGCAGTCCAGCGACCTGTACATCACCGACGGGTCCATCGACGACTGGCTGTGGGGCGTCCACCGGGTCTTCGCCTACACCTTCGAGATGTACCCGGGCCCGAACGGCAGCAGCGGCTTCTACCCGCCCGACGAGGTGATCGGCCGGGAGACCAGCCGCAACCGGGAGGCCGTCCTGAGGCTCGTGGAGACCGCCGACTGCATGTACCGGGTGATCGGCAAGCAGCAGCAGTACTGCGGCATCGCCGGCTGACGCCGCCCGGCCCCGACGGCCGCCGCCGACCGCCGCCCGGCCCCCGCTGCCACGGGGCCGGGCGAACCCGGCGGCGGCCCGGCCGAGCTGACGGGAGGTCCGCGACGCGCACCCCGGACCTCCCGTCTCACCCGGACGGCGGCCTCCGTCACTCCCGGTGCCGCCCGCATCACCAGCCCGTTCCAGGCCCGTGGTACCGGCCCCGCGGAGCCCGGCGGGCCCCTAACCGGCGGTCAACTGCGACCGGGGGGACCCGGCCCGGCGCGCAGCCCGCAGGAAAGGGCCCGCTCCCCGGCGTACGCTGAGGTGGTTGAGCCCGTCAGCACCTCTGCGCACAGGATCAGGGGGTAGGGAACGATGCACGGTCCCCCCGGGGAACACACTCCGCCGCCGCCCGCCGCACCCACGGTGGTCAGCTCCCGGGCCGGCGAGAAGGGGCTGAAGACCGGCGCCCTCGGCCTGGTCTCCTCGGTGGCCATCGGACTGGCCTCCACCGCTCCCGCGTACAGCCTGGCCGCGACCCTCGGCATCATCGTCGTCGGGGTCGGCCTCCAGGCGCCGATCATCACCATTCTGGCGTTCATCCCGATGCTGCTGATCGCGTACGCCTACAAGGAGCTCAACGCCTCCGACCCGGACTGCGGCACCACCTTCACCTGGGGCGCGCGGGCCTTCGGGCCGCGCACCGGGTGGATGGGCGGCTGGGGCATCGTGGTCGCCGACATCATCGTGATGGCGAACCTGGCCCAGATCGCCGGTGTCTACGGCTTCCGGCTGTTCGGCTTCGACGGACTGGCCGAGAGCACGGCGTGGACCACCGTGGCGGGCGTGGTGTGGATCATCGTGATGACGGCGATCTGCTACGTCGGCATCGAGATCTCGGCCGCCCTGCAGCGCTGGCTGCTGTGCATCGAGGTCGTGATGCTGGTGCTGCTCTCCGTCACCGCCCTGGTCAAGGTGTACGGGGACAGCCCGCCGTCCACCGCGATCCACATCGACGGGTCCTGGTTCAACCCGTTCGAGGTGTCCTCCTCCACCGCCTTCACCGCGGGCGTGCTGGCCGCCGTCTTCATCTACTGGGGCTGGGACACGGCCGTCTCGGTGAACGAGGAGACCGCCGACGCCGAGCGCACACCGGGCCGGGCCGCCGTCATCTCCACCGTCCTGCTGCTGCTCATCTACGCGCTGGTCGCCACCTCGGCACAGGCCTTCGCGGGCATCGGAACGGAGGGCATCGGACTGGGCAACGAGGACAACTCCGGGGACGTGCTGTCCTCGCTCGGCGGCGCCGTCTTCGGCAGCGTCGGGTTCGGCTGGTTCCTCACCAAGCTGCTGATCTTCATGGTGCTGACCTCCTCCGCGGCCTCCACCCAGACCACCATCCTGCCGACCGCCCGGACCACCTTCTCGATGGCCGCGCACAAGGCCATCCCCCGGCAGTTCGCCCGGGTGCACCACCGCCACCTCACCCCGACCTGGTCCACCGTCGGCATGGGCATCGCCTCCATCGCGTTCTACGTGCTGCTCACCGCGATCAGCGGCAACGTGCTGGCCGACTCGATCGCCTCGGTGGGCCTGGCCATCGCGTTCTACTACGGCCTGACCGGCTTCGCCTGCGTCTGGTACTACCGCAAGGTGCTCACCAGGAGCGCGCGGGACTTCATCTTCAAGGGCCTGCTGCCGCTGCTCGGCGGCCTGATGCTGCTCTACTTCTTCTGCTACGGCGCCTTCGACGTCTACGCCAACCCCGACTACGGCTCCACCTCGATCGACCTGCCGATCTTCGGCGAGACCGGCGGGGTCACCGTGATCGGCATCGGTGCGCTGCTGCTCGGCGTGGTGCTGATGCTGATCCAGTGGGCGGTCGACGGGCCCTGGTTCCGGCACCCGGACGTCCCGGTCAGTGCCGCCGACCCGGTCGACGCCCCGTGAGGCCGCGATGAGGATCCTGCTGGTCGGTGCGGGCGGGGTCGGCACGGCCGCCGCCCGGATCGCCGTCCGCCGCCCGTTCTTCGAGGAGTTCGTGGTCGCCGACTACGACCCGGCGCGGGCCGAGGCCGCCGTCGCCGGACTCGCCGGCAGCCCGGGCGGAGAGCGCTTCCGGGCCGCCGCCGTGGACGCCTCCAACCCCGCCGCCGTCACCGCGCTGCTCGCCGAGCACCGCTGCGACGTGCTGTTCAACGCCACCGACCCGCGCTTCGTGCTGCCGCTGTTCGAGGCGGCCCTGGCGGGCGGGGCGCACTACCTCGACATGGCGATGTCGCTGTCCCGGCCGCACCCCGAGCGGCCCTACCAGGAGTGCGGGGTCAAGCTCGGCGACGAGCAGTTCGCCCGGGCCCGCGCCTGGGAGGAGGCCGGCCGGCTGGCGCTGTGCGGGATGGGCGTCGAGCCGGGGCTCTCCGACGTCTTCGCCCGCTACGCCGCCGACGAACTCTTCGACGACATCGAGGAGATCGGCGTCCGGGACGGCGCCGACCTGACCGTCGACGGCTACGACTTCGCGCCCTCGTTCAGCATCTGGACGACCATCGAGGAGTGCCTGAACCCGCCGGTCGTCTTCGAGTCCGGGCGCGGCTGGTACACCACCGAGCCGTTCAGCGAGCCGGAGGTGTTCGACTTCCCGGACGGGATCGGGCCGGTCGAGTGCGTCAACGTGGAGCACGAGGAGGTGCTGCTGATCCCCCGCTGGGTCGGCGCCCGCCGGGTGACCTTCAAGTACGGTCTCGGCCAGGACTTCATCGAGGTGCTCAAGACCCTGCACCGGCTGGGCCTGGCCGCCACCGACCCGGTCACCGTCGGCAGCGCCGCCGGCCCGGTCGGGGTCTCGCCGCGCGACGTGGTGGCCGCCTGCCTGCCCGACCCGGCCACCCTCGGGGACCGGATGCACGGGAAGACCTGCGCGGGCACCTGGGTCCGCGGCACCAAGGACGGCCGCCCCCGGCAGGTGTACCTCTACCACGTGGTCGACAACACCTGGTCGATGCGCGAGTACGGCTCCCAGGCCGTGGTCTGGCAGACCGCCGTCAACCCCGTGGTGGCGCTCGAACTCCTCGCCGGCGGCGCCTGGTCCGGCGCCGGCGTGCTCGGCCCCGAGGCGCTGCCGCCGAAGCCCTTCCTGGACCTGCTCACCGCGTACGGCTCGCCGTGGGCGATGCGCGAGGAGACGCCCGCCGCGCAGCACTGACCGGCCTCCGGCCGGGCCGCGCCCAATTGGCCACGGACGTTCGCCTGTACGAAAGATCCCCGTGGTCGGTCGCACGCCCCGGCCGGACACAACGTTGGCATGCGAGTCGCCATCGTCACCGAGTCCTTCCCTCCTGAGGTCAACGGCGTCGCCCACAGCGTGCTGAGGACTGCGGAGCACCTGGTCCGCCGCGGCCACGAGCCGCTGGTCATCACCCCGGCCCCGGCCCGGGGCGCCCACTGCCCACCGCACTCCTTCGGCCCGGACTCCACTCCGCTGCCGGTGGTGCGGGTCCCCTCGATCCCGCTGCCCGGCTACCCGCAGGTCCGGGTGGCGCTGCCCAGCCGCCGGCTGGCCGAGGCGGTCGCCGAGCACCGCCCCGACCTGGTCCACCTGGCAAGCCCGTTCGTGCTCGGGGCCCGCGGCGCACGGGTCGCCCGGCGCCTGGGGCTGCCCTCGGTCGCCGTCTACCAGACCGACCTGGCCGGCTACGCGCAGGCGTACCGGGTCGGCCGGGGCGCCGGCTCCGCGCTCGCGTGGGCCCGGATCAGGGCGGTGCACGCCGCCGCGGACCGCACCCTCGCGCCGTCCACCCCCGCCGCCCAGGACCTCACCGCGCACGGCGTGCCCCGGGTGCGGCTGTGGCCGCGCGGCGTGGACTCGGTCCGCTTCCACCCCTCGCACCGCGACGACGCGCTGCACCGCACCCTGGCGCCCGACGGCGAGCTGCTGGTCGGCTACGTCGGCCGGCTGGCCCCCGAGAAGCGGGTCGACCTGCTGGCCGGGGCCTGCGAGCTGCCCGGCGTACGGGTGGTGGTGATCGGGGACGGTCCCAGCGGGCCGGCCCTGCGGGCGGCGATGCCGCGCGCGCTGTTCCTGGGCCGCCGGACCGGCGCCGAGCTGGCCCGCTGCTTCGCCACCCTCGACCTGTTCGTGCACACCGGCCCGCTGGAGACCTTCTGCCAGACCATCCAGGAGGCGATGGCCAGCGGCGTCCCGGTCATCGCCCCGGCCGTCGGCGGCCCGCTCGACCTGGTCGGGCACCACCGGACCGGCCTGCTGGTGCCGCCCCGGGACACCGCGGCCGTCACCAGGGCGGTCGCCGAGCTGGCCGCGGCCGGCCCCGAGGTCCGGGCCGCCTACGGACGGGCCGGACGGGACGACGTCACCGCCCGCACCTGGGAGGCGGTCGGCGACCTGCTGCTGCGCCACTACACCGAGGTGCTGGCCGAGCACCACGGCGGGACGGCCCGGGCGCTGCGTCCGACCGCGGACCGGGCCGCGGGCACCCGCACCGGTCCGGCCACCGCCGCGGGTCCGGGCGCCGCGGTGGGCCCGGTCGCCGCACCCGTCCCGCAGCTGCCCGAGGAGCTCCCGGCATGAGCCGGCCGCACGACGGGCTGCGGATCGTCCGGGTGGCGAACTTCGTCACCCCGGTCTCCGGCGGCCTGCGCACGGCCCTGCGCCACCTCGGCGAGGGGTACCTGGCCGCCGGGCACCGGCCCGTCCTGGTGGTGCCCGGCCGGCGCCGCGCGGACGAGTCGACGTCCCAGGGCCGGGTGATCACCCTGCCCGGCCGCACCGTCCCCGGCAGCGGCGGCTACCGGGTGCTCACCGACCGGCGGGCCGTCGCCCGGACCCTCGCCGAGCTGGCACCCGACCGGCTGGAGGTCTCCGACCGCACCACGCTGCGCTGGACCGGCGCCTGGGCCCGCGCCCACGGCGTCCGGTCGCTGATGGTCTCGCACGAGAGCGCCACCGGCCTGCTCGGCACCTGGGGCGCGCCCGCCGCCACCGCCCGGACACTGGCCGACCGGCTGAACGCCCGCACGGCCCGCTCGTACGACACGGTGCTGTGCACCACCGCCTGGGCCGCCGCCGAGTTCGAGCGGATCGGCACCACCAACCTGACCCGGGCCCCGCTCGGCGTGGACCTGGCCCAGCTGCACCCGGACCGCCGGGATCCGCAGGTACGGGCCCGGTACGCCGATCCCGGCCAGGTGCTGCTGGTGCTCTGCTCCCGGCTCTCCCCCGAGAAGCGTCCCGAACGGGCCCTGGAGGCCCTGGCCGCCCTGCGCCGGCGCCACCGCGTCCCCGCCGTGCTGGCGGTCGCGGGCGCCGGCCCGCTGCGCCGCCGGCTGGAGGCGCGGGCCGCCGAGCTGCGGCTGCCGGTGCGGTTCCTGGGCCACCTCGGCGGGCGGGACGAGGTGGCGGCGCTGCTGGCCAGCGCGGACGCCGTGCTCGCCCCCGGGCCGGTGGAGACCTTCGGGCTGGCCGCGCTGGAGGCACTCGCCTGCGGGACGCCGGTGGCGGTGAGCCGCTCCTCCGCGCTGCCCCCGATCGTCGGCTCGGCGGGCCTGGCCGCGGAGGACTCCGGTGAGGGATTCGCCATCGCGGTACGGGAGTTGCTGGCCCGACCGGCCGATGAGCGGCGGGCGGCCGCGAGGGCCCGGGCGGAGACGTTCGGCTGGGAGTCCGCGGTGGCGGCGTTCCTGGCGGCCCACCGGGTGCCCACCCCGGCGGGCCGTCCGGAGCCCGCGCCGTGACAGCCGTCCGGTTCGCCGCGCTCGGCGACTCGATCACCGAGGGTGTGGGCGACGCGGCGCCGACGGGCCCGCGCGGCTGGGCCGCGGTGCTGGCGCCGAGCCTGTCCGACGGCCCGGTGGAGTTCCGCAACCTGGCCCACAGCGGGGCGCTCAGCGCCGATCTGACGAGGGCACAGCTACCCGCGGCGCTCCACCTGCGGCCGACCCACGCGGCCGTGCTGATCGGCGGCAACGACACCCTGCGGGCCGGTTTCGACGTCGCCGCCACGGCCCGCCACCTGGACGCCACGCTGGCCGCGCTGCGGGCCCAAAGCAGCGTCCTGCTCACCGCCTGCCTGCCGGACCCGGGGCGGCTGTTGCGGCTGCCGCCGCCGCTGGCCCGTCCGCTGGCCCGCCGGATGCGGGCCGTCAACGCCGTGGTGCACGCGCTCTCCGCCCGCCACAGTGCGGCCCACCTGCACCTCGCGGAGCTGCCCTGGCTCACCGAGCGGGCCCTGCTCAGCGTCGACCGGCTGCATCCGAGCACGGCGGGCCACCACCGGATCGCGCGGGAGTTCCACGCCGTCCTGGCGGCCTCGGGGCACCGGCTCGGCCCGGCCCCGGGCGCCGACCCGCCGGGCGCGGCTCCCGGTCTCGCCGCCGACCTGCACTGGATGGCGACCCGGGGCACCCGCTGGGTGGCCGCCCGCTGCACCGACCTGCTGCCCGGGCTGCTGGTGCTGGCCGCGGCCGAGGGCGGCCACCTGCTGCGCGGTACCGCGGGCCGGCTGGACGCCCGTGCGGCGCGCGCGGCGGACGCCGCGCTGGCCGCCCTGGACCCCGCCGCGGGCGCACCACGCCGAGCCGTCGAAACGCCGCCCCCAAGCACACCGGCGTTGCACTCCGCGGCGCTTGGAGTGCAAGGAGTGAAAGGTCACACCGGTTTGCTGTACAGCCGCGGCGGCACGGGCTCTAACCTTCCCTCATGACGGTCTCGCCCGAAGGGCTCTCCCTGGCCGCCGAGTTCCCGGATGCAAGCCGTGAGCAGTGGCAACGCCTGGTCGAAGGTGTGTTGCGCAAGTCCGGCAAGCAGGACGTGACCGGTGCGCAGGCCGAGGACGCCCTCGCCACCAAGCTGGAGGACGGCCTCACGGTCCGTCCGCTCTACACCGCCGAGGACGCCCCCGAAGGGGTCGGGTTCCCCGGCTTCCCGCCGTTCGTCCGGGGCGGGCGGCCGCAGGGCTCGGCCGTCTCCGGCTGGGACGTGCGCCAACGCCACGCCCACCCGGACCCGCGGACCTCCAACGAGGCGGTGCTCGCCGACCTGGAGCACGGCGTGAGCTCGCTCTGGCTGGAGCTCGGCCGCGACGGCCTGCCGATCGGCGCGCTGCCGCAGCTGCTGGAGGGCGTCTACCTGGACCTGGCCGCCGTGGCGCTGGACGCCGGCGCCGAGTTCCCGGCCGCCGCCGAGGCGCTGCTCGCCCTGTACCGGGAGCGCGGTGTGCCCGCCGACGCCGCCACCGGCAGCCTCGGTGCGGACCCGCTCGGCCTGCTGGCCAGGACCGGCGACGACGCGCCCACCGCCGGGCTGCTCACCGAGGCCGCCGCGCTGGCCGCCCGACTGCGGGACGGCTACCCGGGCCTGCGCGCGATCACCGTCGACGCGCTGCCGTACCACGAGGCCGGCGCCTCGCCCGCCCAGGAGCTGGGCTGCGCGCTGGCCACCGGCGTCGCCTACCTGCGCGGGCTGACGGCCGCGGGGCTGAGCCCCGACGAGGCCGCCGCCCAGCTGGAGTTCCGCTTCGCGGCCGGCGCCGACCAGTTCCTGACCATCGCCACCTTCCGGGCCGCCCGGCGGCTGTGGTCGCGGGTGGCCGAGGTGAGCGGGATCTCCCCGGAGGCCGCCGCCCAGCGCCAGCACGCCGTCACCTCCGCCGTGATGATGACCGAGCGCGACCCGTGGGTGAACATGCTCCGCACCACCGTGGCCTGCCTGGGCGCGGGCGTCGGCGGGGCGGACTCGGTGACCGTCCTGCCGTTCGACAGCGCGCTCGGCCTGCCGGACGCCTTCGCCCGCCGGATCGCCCGCAACACCCAGGCGATCCTGCTGGAGGAGTCCCACCTGGCCCGGGTCGTCGACCCGGCCGGCGGCTCCTGGTACGTCGAGCAGCTGACCGAGGAGCTGGCCGCAGCGGCGTGGGCGTGGTTCCAGGAGATCGAACGGGCCGGCGGCCAGCGCGCCGCCCTCGGCTCCGGGCTGGTCGCCGACCGGATCGGCGACACCTGGGCCCGGCGCTCGGTCGCGCTGGCCCGCCGCAGGGAACCGATCACCGGCGTCAGCGAGTTCCCCAACCTCCAGGAGCAGGCGCTGGTCCGCGAGCCCGCCCCGGCGCCGCTCACCGGCGGCCTGCCGCGGGTGCGCCGCGCCGAGGCGTACGAGGCCCTGCGGGCCCGCTCCGACCGGCACCGGGACACCTCGGGCGCCCGCCCGCAGCTGTTCCTGGCCGCCCTGGGTCCGGCCGCCGCCCACACCGGACGGCTGACCTTCGCCGCCAACCTGTTCCAGGCCGGCGGCATCGAGACCGTCGTCGGCCAGGGCACCGACCCGGCCGAGCTGGCCGCGGCCTTCACCGCGAGCGGCGCCACCGTCGCCGCGCTCTGCTCCTCCGACGCGCTCTACGAGGAGCACGCCGAGACGGTGGCGTCCGCCCTGAAGCAGGCCGGCGCCGGCCGGGTGCTGCTGGCCGGCCGGCCCGCGGGCGAGCAGGCCGAGGCGTACCGGCAGGCCGGGGTGGACGAGTTCGTCTTCGCGGGCGGCGACGCGGTCGCGGTCCTCACCTCCCTGCTCGACCAGATCGGAGTGGCCCGATGATCCCCGACTTCACGGAGATCGGACTCGACGCGCCGGCGGGCACCGCCGCCACCGGCGAGCAGTGGCGGGCTGCCTGGCAGCAGGCCACCGGCAAGGACGTCGAGGAACTGCTCTGGGAGACCCCGGAGGGCATCGGCGTCAAGCCGCTGTACAGCGCCGAGGACCTGGCCGGGCTGGACTTCCTGGGCACCTACCCGGGCGTGGCCCCGTTCCTGCGCGGCCCGTACCCGACCATGTACGTGAACCAGCCGTGGACGGTGCGCCAGTACGCCGGCTTCTCCACCGCCGAGGAGTCGAACGCCTTCTACCGGCGCAACCTGGCGGCCGGTCAGAAGGGCCTGTCGGTCGCCTTCGACCTGCCGACCCACCGCGGCTACGACAGCGACCACCCCCGGGTGACCGGCGACGTCGGCATGGCCGGTGTGGCGATCGACTCGATCTACGACATGCGTCAGCTGTTCGACGGCATCCCGCTGGACAGGATGTCGGTGTCGATGACCATGAACGGCGCGGTGCTGCCCGTCCTGGCGCTCTACATCGTCGCGGCCGAGGAGCAGGGGGTGCCCCCGGAGAAGCTCGCGGGGACCATCCAGAACGACATCCTCAAGGAGTTCATGGTCCGCAACACGTACATCTACCCGCCGCTGCCCTCGATGCGGATCATCTCCGACATCTTCGCGTACACCTCGCAGAAGATGCCCCGGTACAACTCGATCTCCATCTCCGGTTACCACATCCAGGAGGCCGGGGCCACCGCCGACCTGGAACTGGCCTACACCCTGGCCGACGGTGTGGAGTACCTGCGGGCGGGCCTCGGTGCCGGTCTGGACGTGGACGCGTTCGCGCCCCGGCTGTCGTTCTTCTGGGCGATCGGCATGAACTTCTTCATGGAGGTCGCCAAGCTGCGCGCGGCCCGGCTGCTGTGGGCCAAGCTGGTCAGGCAGTTCGACCCGAAGAACGCCAAGTCGCTCTCGCTGCGCACCCATTCGCAGACCTCCGGGTGGTCCCTGACCGCCCAGGACGTGTTCAACAACGTCACCCGCACCTGCGTGGAGGCGATGGCCGCGACCCAGGGCCACACCCAGTCGCTGCACACCAACGCGCTCGACGAGGCGCTGGCGCTGCCGACCGACTTCTCGGCCCGGATCGCCCGCAACACCCAGCTGATGCTCCAGCAGGAGTCGGGCACCTGCCGGGTGATCGACCCCTGGGGCGGCAGCGCCTACGTGGAGAAGCTCACCCACGACCTGGCGGCCCGCGCCTGGCAGCACATCCAGGAGGTCGAGGCGGCCGGCGGCATGGCCAAGGCGATCGACGCCGGCATCCCCAAGCTGCGCGTCGAGGAGGCCGCCGCCCGCACCCAGGCCCGGATCGACTCCGGCCGCCAGCCGGTGATCGGCGTCAACAAGTACCGGGTCGCCAACGACGAGCAGATCGACGTTCTCAAGGTCGACAACTCCTCGGTGCGGGCCCAGCAGATCGACAAGCTCCGCCGGCTGCGCGCCGAGCGCGACGAGGAGGTCTGCCAGGCCGCGCTGCGGGCACTGACCCGCTCGGCCGAGGCCGGCGCGAAGGGCGGCGGCTCACTGGAGGGCAACCTGCTGGCACTGGCCGTGGACGCGGCCCGGGCCAAGGCCACCGTCGGCGAGATCTCGGACGCCCTGGAGAAGGTGTACGGGCGTCACTCCGGCCAGATCCGTACCATCTCCGGTGTGTACCGCGACGAGGCAGGACCGTCCACCGGGGTGGAGCGCACCCGGGCACTGGTCGAGAGGTTCGAGGAGGCCGAGGGCCGTCGCCCGCGCATCCTGGTGGCCAAGATGGGCCAGGACGGGCACGACCGCGGGCAGAAGGTGATCGCCACCGCCTTCGCCGACCTCGGCTTCACGGTCGACGTCGGCCCGCTGTTCCAGACCCCCGCCGAGGTCGCCCGGCAGGCCGTGGAGGCCGACGTGCACATCGTCGGCGTCTCCTCGCTGGCCGCCGGACACCTCACCCTGGTCCCCGCGCTGCGCGCCGAACTGGCCGCCGCCGGACGGGAGGACATCACCATCGTGGTCGGCGGCGTCATCCCGCCGCAGGACTTCGACGCCCTGTACGAGGCCGGCGCCGCCGCCGTCTTCCCGCCCGGCACGGTCATTCCGGACGCGGCCTACGACCTGCTGAAGGCGCTGGCCGCCGACCTCGGCCACGAGCTGTGAGCCACTGACCCGATGCCGCCGCGGACGATCGACCTCGACGCCTACGTCAAGGGTGTGCTGGAGGGCTCGCGCGCGTACATCGCGCGGGCCATCACGCTGGTGGAGTCCACCCGCCCCGACCACCGGGCGCTCGCCCAGCGCCTGCTGGTCGAGCTGCTCCCGCATGCCGGGAAGGCGGTGCGGGTCGGCATCACCGGCGTGCCGGGGGTGGGCAAGTCGACCTTCATCGAGGCGCTCGGCACCATGCTCACCGGCTCCGGCCACCGCGTCGCGGTGCTCGCCGTCGACCCGACCTCCAGCCGTACCGGCGGCTCCATCCTGGGCGACAAGACCCGGATGGCGAAGCTGGCGGTCGACCCGAACGCCTTCGTCCGGCCGTCCCCCACCTCGGGGACGCTGGGCGGGGTGGCCCGCGCCACCCGGGAGTCGATGGTGGTGATGGAGGCCGCCGGCTACGACGTGGTGCTGATCGAGACGGTCGGCGTGGGCCAGTCGGAGACCACCGTGGCCAACATGGTCGACTCCTTCCTGCTGCTCACCCTCGCCCGCACCGGCGACCAACTGCAGGGCATCAAGAAGGGCGTGCTGGAGCTCGCCGACCTGGTCGCCGTCAACAAGGCGGACGGGCCGCACGAACGGGACGCCCGCGCAGCCGCCCGCGAACTGGCCGGCGCCCTCAGGCTGTTGCAGGCACCCGACGCCGTCTGGACGCCCCCCGTGCTCACCTGCAGCGGGCAGGACGGCAGCGGCCTCGCCGAGCTCTGGGAGCGGCTCCAGCAGCACCGGCTGCTGCTGGACACCTCCGGTGCGCTGGAGGCCAAGCGGCGCGACCAGCAGGTGGACTGGACCTGGTCGATGGTCCACGACCAACTGCTGTCCGCCCTGCACGAGCACCCCGAGGTACGGCGGCTCGCGCCCGGCCTGGAGCAGCAGGTCCGCGAGGGCACGCTGACCGCGACGCTGGCGGCCGAACGGATCCTGGCGGGGTTCCGCGAGCCCGTCGACGGCGCGACGGGGGCCGCCGGCTCCTGACCGGCACCTCCGCCGACGGGCCCGCACCCGCACCCGCGCCCACGCCCACGCGCGGGGGGCGGCGCCGGGGTGCGGATGTCGCCGGGCGAGGCGCGGCAGGGCCGGTGACGCCGCGTCAGACTCCTGCCGGAGCGACTTTTCGGGGCCGCCGTCGTGCGCCGGGCGGGACTTGACGCCGCATTCGGATTAGGTAAGCCTAACCTCATGTCAGCTGCCTCTGCCTCCCACGGCCTGACCGGCGTCGCCTCGACACTCCTCACGCCGCTCTACGGCCGCGCCCACGCCCGCCGTCTGCTCCCCTCGACCGACTTCAGCGATCCGCTCGCCACCGCCGTGCTCGAACGGACCGGCTACCGGCCCTCCGAGGTGCTCACCGACCGGAGCAACGCCCTCGGCTCGCTGCACCGCGCCATCGTCCTCGACCGGCTCACCACCGCCTTCACCACCGAGCACCCGGACGCCACCGTCGTGTCGGTCGGCATCGGACTGTGCACCCGCAACGCCCGGCTGGCCGACCGGGTGCCGGACTCGGTCCGGTGGGTCGGCATCGACACCCCCGACGTCATGACCCTGCGCCGACGGCTGCTGCCCGACCGGGGGATCGACCTGCACGCCGCCTCGGTGACCGACCCGGACTGGACCGCGGCCCTGCCCGCCGAACCGGGGCCCACCCTGGTCATCGCCGAGGGCCTGCTGATGTCCCTCGCGCCGCAGGACGTGGCCGGCTTCCTCGACCGGACCCACCGCGCCCTCGGCCCCGGCACCGAACTGCTCGCCGACCTCTTCCACCCGTGGGTCGTACGCAGCGGCCGGCACCCGATCGTGAAGGCCACCGGCGCCCGGTTCCACTCCGGCTACCGGGGCTGCGCCGGCCTGGCCGCCGCCGCACCGGGATGGCAGCCGCTCGGCGAGCACGGCGTGATGGAACGGATCAGCCCCGCCCACCGCGCGACGGCCTACGCCTTCCGGCTGGTGGGCCTGGGGCACCCGCGCTACACGGTCGCCCGACTGCGGGCCGTCGCCCGGCCCACCGCCGCACGCTGAGGCCGGCCCCGGCGTTCTGCGCCAGGTGCCCACATCCGCCGCCCGACGCGGGCATCCTGGAGTGAGTCCGCCCCGCACCCCGGGAGAAGGAGCGCCGTATGACCGCGAACCGCCCCGTACCGGCCTGGCTGTCCGACGCCGTGCTCTACCAGGTCTACCCGCAGAGCTTCGCCGACTCCGACGGCGACGGGATCGGCGACTTCGCCGGCCTCACCGAACGCCTGGAGTACCTGCACTGGCTCGGCGTCGACGCGGTCTGGCTCAACCCCTGCTTCGCCTCGCCGTTCCGCGACGCCGGCTACGACGTCGACGACTACCTGACCACCGCGCCGCGCTACGGTGATGCCGCGGCCCTCGCCGAACTCACCGACCGGGCAGGCAGGTTGGGGATCCGGGTGCTGCTCGACCTGGTCGCCGGCCACACCTCCGACCAGCACCCGTGGTTCCGGGCCTCCGCCGCCGACCCGACCGACCACCGCTACATCTGGGCCGACCACCCCGCCGAACGGTTCGCCCCCTCCCCCGGCAGCCGGCCCGGCTGGTACCTGCCGAACTTCTTCGACTTCCAGCCGGCCCTTAACTTCGGCTACGCGCGCACCGATCCGGCCGAACCATGGCGCCAGGGCATCGACGCCGAGGGCCCGCGCGCCAACCGGGCCGCGCTGCGCGAGATCATGGCGCACTGGCTCGGGCTCGGCATCGCCGGCTTCCGCGTCGACATGGCCTCCTCCCTGGTCAAGGACGACCCCGGCAAGGTCGAGACCGGCCGGCTCTGGACCGAGCTCCGCGGCTGGCTGGACGACCGGCACCCCGACGCGGCACTGCTCGCCGAGTGGGGCGACCCGGGACGGTCCGTCCCGGCCGGCTTCCACGGCGACTTCCTCCTCCAGTTCGGCGGCGACCAGGACGGCCGGCCGCTGCGCTCACTCTGGCACAACGGCACCGGCACCGACCAGGACGGCTGGCCCCCCGAGCCGTGCTACTTCGACGCCGAGGGCAAGGGCGACATCGGCGTCTTCCTGGACGCCTGGCGCACCGCCGACCGGGCCGTGGGCACCACCGGGCGGATCGTCCTGCCCACCTCCAACCACGACTTCTCCCGCCTGGCCTGCGGCCCGCGCACCCCCGACCAGCTCGCCCCGGCCTTCGCCTTCCAGCTCACCTGGCCCACCCTCCCCGCGATCTACTACGGCGACGAGATCGGCATGCGGTACGTCCCCGGCCTGCCCGACACCGAGGGCAGCACGCTCGGCCCCCGCTACAACCGCGCCGGCTGCCGGACCCCGATGCAGTGGGACGCCACCCCGGGCGCCGGCTTCTCCGCCGGCACCGCCCACCCCTACCTCCCGCTCGACCCCGACCCCGGGCGCCCCGACGTCGCCACCCAGCGCGCCGACGAGTCCTCCCTGCTGCACCTGGTCCGCCACCTGATCGCCCTGCGCCGCAGCCACCCCGCACTCGGCGCCCACGGCAGCCTCGACGTCCTGCACACCGGCTACCCCCTGGTCTACACCCGCGGCGACCGCTTCCTGGTCGTCGTCAACCCCCGCCGCGAACCGGCGGCCGTCCACCTCCCCGACCTGACCCCGCGCCAGGCACTCGCCACCCGGGGCGTCCACCTCACCGGCCCCGAGCTCCGCGCCGACGGATTCTCGTACGGCGTGTTCGCACTCTGAGCCACCCGGTCGGCGCGAGCGCGGGGCGACAGGGCCTACACCCGGCGCGGTGGTGCTCGCCCGGGCATCGGCCGGACGGCCGCAACCATCGCATGATCGACTCGTTGGATGATCTGCAACGCGCCGCGCCGGTGCGCTGCCCAGCCGTGAGCCGTCCCGCCGGGAGCCGATCCGATGGACCGTCAGAAACTGCGCCGCGCCGTCAGGGCATCCGTACGGGTGGTCGGCGGCGGTGGGGCGGACGGGCTCGGGGACGCCGAGGCCGCGTTGGTGCGCAACTACGGGCGGCTGGCCCGCATCGCGTACCTGGTGCTGCCGGCCGGGGTGGACCGCGGGCGGCGGCTGCTGGCCGCGCACGGGGTGGTGCAGCGTGCGTTGCCCGGGCGGGCGGCCGCCCGGGCCGGGGAGCCGGAGGAGGTGTACGCCGCGCTGCGGGTGCGGGTGGTGCGCGGCGCGCTGGCCCGGGCCCGGCGGCCGGGGCGGCGGCCGCTGCCCCGGGTGTGGGGGCTGCGGCTGTTCACCGCCGACGGAACGGCGGCGGAACTGGCCGTCGACCAGGCACTCGGCGCGCTCTCCGTCGCCGGCCGGGCCGCGTACGCACTGTGCCTGGCGGAGGGGTTGCCGCGCGAGGAGGTGGCCCGGCTGCTCACCGCCGCCGGGGTGCCGGAACCCGGCGGGGCGATCCGCCAGGCGGACCGCCTGATCGCCGAAATCCCCCTGGGGGCGGCGGAGTTGTCCGGCTCGACCCGATTCGACCCGTGTACCGTCCGGGTCCGGCCCGGCGATCTGCTGCGGCGCCGGCGGACCACCCGGCTGGCCGCGGGCGGGGTCCTGCTGCTGGGTGCCGTCACCGCCTGGGCCGTACCGCTGCCGGGCGCGCCCGCGGCCGCGCCGGTGTCCGTCGACGCCGCCGGGCCGTCCGGGCTGCTGCGGGCCGCACCCGATCTCTGGCAGCACACGGCCCGCCTCGACCTGTCCGCCTGGCCGGCCCGCGGCGAGCTGCTCGGCGACGAGGGGCTCACCGGCCAGGCCCTCGCGGCCTGGCGCGGCGGGCGCCTCCAGCTGGAGCCCGGCACCCGGCCCGGTCCGCCCGACGGCACCCCGCAGCTGCTGTTCGCCGGCCGGGTCGACGGGGCGCCGGTGGTGCTGCTGTACGACGGCGGGCGGATCGCCCGTTTCACCGACACTCCGGCGGGCGGTCTGCTGGTCGCCCGTGCCGACGACGCCGACGTGGTCACCGGCGCGGCCGTGGTGCTGCACCGCGACGGCGTCAACTCCCGTTTCCTGCTGGCTCCCTGGGTCGACGGCGTGGAGATCAGGCTGCTGCGCGAACCGGACACGCAGTCCCGCTCGGTCGACCGGACGGACGGGCTCACCGCCGCTGTCCCGAGCGGCACGCCCGGCGGCTGCCTGGACGGCGCGGTGCTCCAGCTCCGGTCCTCCAGGACGGTGGCCGAGAAGCACGCCTTCCTGCTGGCCGACACGGGCGGGCTGCTCCCCGCCCATCTGACCTACACCCCGCTGCCGCAGCAGGGCGACGCCCGTTCCCCGCGCGAGGCCACCGGCTCCGACGCACTGCTGGCCTGGGCCCGCACCGCGTGCGCCGTTCCCGAGCGGGCGCCCGGGGTGAGGTCGCTCAACGCCTGGGCGTTCGCGCAGCAGTCGCTCCCGCAGCAGGCCGGCACCGCCACCTGGGTCTGCCTGCGCACCGACCGCTGGAACGGCACCGGCTCGGCCGCCACCGAGGTGCTGCTGCCCGCGGCCCGGCCCGACGACCCGGCCCGCCGCACGGCGCTCGCCGAGGGCCGCGGGTGCAGCCGCTTCGACCAGCACACCGTCGGGTGGACCAGGTGGCGCGCCCCCGACGGGCGCGAGTACCTGCTCGCCGCCGGCAGCCGCCGGGTCGCCCGGATCACCGTGGCCGGCCCGCACGGCTCGTCCGAACAGGCCGTCCCCGACCGCACGTTGGCCCTGGAGGACCCGCCGCGCGAGCAGCCCGGCGTGACGGCGACCCTGGACGACGGCACTCGGATCGCACCGCTGTCCTGACGCCGCGGTACCGGCCGGCGCCGCGGTACCGCGTCGCGCGCGGCCTCACATCGCCGCGAGCGCGAGCCGCCGCAGCCCGTCGCGCAGGCGTCGCTCGCCCAACTCGGGGAGCAGGGCGGCGACGTGGTCGGCGGCGAGGGGGGCGAGCAGGGCGTGCGCGGCGTGGTCCGGGTCGGGGGTGGCGGCGAGCAGGATCGCCAGGTGGCGGTGCCAGAAGCGGTAGGCGCCGATGCGGTAGCGGGCGCCCGGGGTGGCGGTCTCGGACATCCGGACCAGGGCGAGGTGTTCCAGCAGGTAGTCGAGGTAGGCGTCGAGGAACGCGGTCAGGCGTTCGCCGCCCGGGGCGCCGGGGCCGAGCGGGGGCGGGCCCTGGAGGACGGCCTCCTGGAGGACGCGCTCGCGGGCGTCGAGCAGTGCCGCGGCCAGGCCCGACTTGTCGCCGAAGCGACGGAACAGGGTGCCCTTGCCGACGCCGGCGGCCGCGGCGACCTGGTCCATGGAGACGGCCTCGACGCCGTGCTCGACGAAGAGCCGGCCGGCCGCCTCCAGGACGGCGAGCCGGTTGCGGGCGGCGTCCGCGCGCTCCTTGGGCGGTGGGGTGCGCAGCAGTTCCAGCGGCATTGCGGAAACGGACTGCGGTCCGTTACTGTCGTGAGTCACAAGAGGACTGTAGTCCGATTTACTCGAAGGAAGCGACATGACCACACTCATCTCCCGTGACGAACTGGCGTCGGCGATCGCGGCCGACGCGGTAACCGTCCTGGACACGCTCGGCGGCGAGTACTACGCGCAGCAGCACCTGCCCGGCGCCGTCGCCCTGATCAGGGCCGACGTCGACGCGCAGGCGCCCGCACTGCTCCCGGACCGCGACGCCGCGATCGTCACCTACTGCTCCAACCCGGCCTGCCCGAACAGCGGCCAGGTCGCCGACCGGCTCACGGCGCTCGGCTACACCAACGTCCGCAAGTACCGGGAGGGGATACAGGACTGGGTGGAGGCCGGCCTGCCCGTCGAGACGGCCTGACCCACGCGACGGCCGGGCCGGTCAGCGATCGGCGGAGCCTTCGCGGCGGGCCCGGCGCAGCGTCTCCAGCTCCTCCGTCATACGACCCAGGAAGCGGGCCACGACGTGGAGCTGGTCGGCGGTGAACTCCTCGCGCACGGCGTCCGTGCACTCGGCGACCGGCGTGAACCAGGCGGTCGCGAGGGCACTGGCGCCGGGGTTGTAGTGGATGTTGACCTGCCGGCGGTCCGCCTCGTCGCGGGTGCGGCGGATGTGGCCGGCCCGCTCCAGCCGGTCGAGGACGGCGGTGACGGCCCCGGAGGTGAGGGCGAGCTCCTCGCGCAGCCGTCCCGGGGTGACGACCCCTCCGCCCGCGGTGCCCCGCATGACCGCCAGCAGCGCCTGGACGTCGGTGGCGTGCAGGCCCTGGGCGGCCGCGAAGTCGTGGCCGAGCAGGTTCATCTCGGAGGCCAGCCCCTGGAGCAGGCCACCGAAGGCGCGGCGGTCGGGGCCGGACTCCTGGGGCGGGTGCGGGGGCAAGCTCGACGTCCTCGGCAGGTCGGGTACGGATCCGCACAGCCTACGCGGAGCCGGAGACAGGAGCAGGGGACGGGAGCAGGAACGGGAGCCGGCCCAGGAACGGGAGCCTGTGCAAGAACGGGAGCCTGCGCAAGAACGGGAGCCCGGCGGATATCTCAATGATTGAGTCTCTTGACCGATGAGATAACCTCCGGGGGTGAACCGCACCCGGTACCTGATCCCGCTCGCCCTCCTGGCCCTCTGGCTCGGCCTCGGCGGAGCCCTCGGACCGTTCGCCGGCCGGCTCGGCGAGGTCGCCACCCACGACAGCGCCGCCTTCCTGCCGCGCAGCGCCGAGTCCACCGAGGTCCTGGCGCTCGGGAAGTCCTTCGCCACCGACGCCACGCTGCCCGTGATCGTGGTGTGGGAGGCGACGGACGGCCCGGTCACCGACGCCCAGCAGCAGGCCGCGACCGCGGCACTGCGCCGGGCCGCCGGCGTCCCCGGCGCCACCGGGCAGACCTCGCCCGCACTGCGCTCCGGGGACGGCCGGGCCCTGGAGGGGGTGCTCTCGTTCCACGCCGACCTCGGCAAGGGCGTCACCGACAGCCTGGCCGCCGTACGGACCGAGGCCGGCCGGGTGCCGGGCACCGCCGTCGGCATCGCCGGGCCGGCCGCCATCCAGGCCGACCTGGCCGGCGCCTTCGCCGGGATCGACGGGCTGCTGGTGCTGGTCGCCCTCGGTGTGGTGCTGCTGATCCTGCTCGCCGTCTACCGCAGCGTCCTGCTGCCGCTGCTGGTGATCCTCGGCGCCGTGTTCGCGCTCGGGGTCGCCTGCGCCGCGGTGTACGTGCTGGCGCAGCACGGCGTGGTGCGGGTGGACGGGCAGGTCCAGGGGCTGCTGTCGATCCTGGTGATCGGGGCGGCGACCGACTACGGGCTGCTGCTCTCGGCCCGGTTCCGCGAGGAGCTCCGGCGGCGCGGCGACCGTTTCGCCGCGATGCGGGTGGCCTGGCGGCGGTCGGTGGAGCCGATCGCGGCCTCGGGCCTGACGGTGGCTCTCGGCCTGCTGGTGCTGCTGCTCTCCGATCTGACGAACAACCGGGCGCTCGGCCCGGTCGGTGCGGTCGGCGTCGTCTGCGCGGTGCTGGCGGCGCTGACGTTCCTCCCCGCGGCGCTGGTGCTGTGCGGCCGGGCCGCGTACTGGCCGGCGCGGCCGCCCGCGGACGGGTCCGCGCCGGTGCACGGGATCTGGCGCCGGGTCGCGGCGCTGGTGGGGCGGCGGCCGCGGGCGGTCTGGGCGACGAGCCTGGCGGTGCTGGCGGCCTGCGCGGCGTTCGCGCCGCTGCTGGACGCCCAGGGGGTGCCGCAGACCGAGCTCTTCACCAAGCCGCAGCCGTCGGTGGCGGCGCAGCGGACGCTCTCCGCGCACTTCCCCGGCGGTTCGGGCAATCCCGCGGTGGTCATCGCCTCGGCCGACGCGGCCGATCGGGTGCTGGCCGCGGCCCGGGCCGTCGACGGGGTGGCCTCGGTGACGCCGTACGGCGGTGGTGCGCCGGGCGCTCCCGCCCGGGTGGTCGACGGCCGGATCCGGCTGGACGCCACGCTCGCCGACCCGGCCGACAGCGACGCGGCGGTGGCCGCCGTGCAGCGGCTGCGGACCGCCGTGCACGGCGTCCCGGGGGCGGGCGCGCTGGTCGGCGGGTACACCGCGCAGCAGCACGACACCCGGCACACGGCGGAGCACGACCGGACGGTGATCATCCCGGTGGTGCTGGTGTGCATCCTGCTGATCCTGGTGCTGCTGTTGCGTTCGCTGGTGGCGCCGCTCCTGCTGGCGGCCACCGTGGCGCTGTCGTTCCTCGCGACGCTCGGGGTCTCGGCACTGGTCTTCCCGCACCTGTTCGGTTTCTCCGCCACCGAGCCCTCGGTGCCGCTGTACGGGTACGTGTTCCTGGTGGCGCTCGGGGTGGACTACAACATCTTCCTGATGACCAGGGTCCGCGAGGAGTCCCTGCGGCACGGCACCCGGGAGGGCGTCCTGCGCGGGCTGACGGCGACCGGCGGGGTGATCACCTCGGCGGGCGTGGTGCTGGCGGCGACGTTCGCCGCGCTCGGCGTGATCCCGCTCGCCTTCCTGGCGCAGATCGCCTTCATGGTGGCCTTCGGAGTGCTGCTGGACACCCTGCTGGTACGGTCGCTGCTGGTGCCCGCCCTGGTCCACGACCTGGGTGAGCGCACCTGGTGGCCGGCCGCCCCCGGACGCGCCCGGACGGAGCGTCAGTCCGCGGTCCCGGCCGCCCGGATGTGACCGGGACGCGGGCGGGCTGCGGCGAAACCGTGTCGACGCACCCGAACGGTTTCTGTCAGTCTGGTCCGGCCCCAGCGCCGGGGGGCGCTCCCCGGCGCCGCTCTCACGGAAAGACTCGATCTTGCGCATACGCCGCGCCCTCGGCCTCACGGCCGCCGGGGCCACCGTCGTTCTCGCCGTCCCGGTACCCGCGCTCGCGGACTCCCCGGACACTCTCTACGTCAACAACGCCGCCCCCGCGCACTGTTCGGACGCCGGCCCGGGCACCCAGGAACAGCCGTTCTGCACCGTCACCGCGGCCGCGAACGTCGTCGAACCCGGACAGACCGTCCAGGTGCGCTACACCCAGGGGTACCTGGAAGAGGTCCACCTGACCCGCTCGGGCACCCCCGAGAAGCCGATCACCTTCGTCGGCACGCCGGCGACCACGACCGGATCGCTGGGCAAGCTCCCGGTCGTCGGCCGGAGCGGCCACGGCTTCGTCCTGACCGGGGTGCACGACGTGGTGGTCCGCCAGTTCGCGGTCCGCAGCACGCTGGACGGGGTGACGGTGGCGGACTCCGCCCGGGTCACGGTCGACGCGAACACCTTCGGCTCCGACGTGCGCGGGGCCGCGGTCCGGGTGACCGGGCAGAGCGAGCACGTCACGGTGAGCCGTAACCGGCTCTACCAGTCGGCCGGCGTGGTCGCCGAGGGCGGCGCGCGCGACACGGTGGTCACCACCAACGACTTCTCCCGCACCCTGAGCGGCGTCCGGGGCACGGACGCACCGGGCCTGACGGTGGTGCACAACACCGTCGCCTTCGCGTGCGGCCCGAGCGTCACCCTGGACGGCGCCTCCACCGGGGCCGTGGTCGAGAACAACGTCCTGACGGCCCACAACAGCGAGTCGCTCGCGACCGGACCGGCCACCGTCTGCGGGGCCGACACCGGCGGCCGCGGCGAGTCCGAGGTCGTGGTGGCGGCGGCCGCCACCACCGGTACCACCGTGGACTTCAACGTCGTCCACCCGTTCCCGGACGCCTCGGCCTACACCTGGGCGGGCACGGCCTACCGCACCCCGCAGGCCCTGACCGCCGCCACCGGCCAGGCCCGCCACGACGCCGACCAGGACGTCAGGTTCAACCCGGGCAACCTGCCGGAGCGCAACACCCTGCTGGAGACGGCCACGGCCGCCATCGACTCGGCGGACCCCGCCGCGCCCGGCACGCTCCCCGCGGACCTGGAGGGCCGGACGGCCCTGGACGACCCGCTGGTCGCCAACACCCCCGGGGGAACCGGCCGCGACCGCGGGGCGCAC
Organism: Kitasatospora sp. NPDC088346; assembly: GCF_044740765.1. Lineage (NCBI taxonomy): Bacteria > Bacillati > Actinomycetota > Actinomycetes > Kitasatosporales > Streptomycetaceae > Kitasatospora > Kitasatospora sp. NPDC088346. Next base: position 25,187 of record NZ_JBIURH010000019.1, on the reverse strand, counting down.
GAGCTCGAAGGCCTGCACGGCGTCTCCCTCCAGACCTCGGGGGTCAACGGCGCCCCGGACATGGGGCCGGCACCGCTCGACATCCGGCTCACGGCCGCTGTCACCAACTCCTGGCCCACCAAGGTCACCTTCACGTACGAGTTCGACGACGGCAGCGCACCGCTGGTGACCACCGACACGTCGGTCCTGCACACCTACACCGCGGTCGGCGCGTACCACCCGACGGTGACCGCCACGGACGAGCTGGGCGTGCGCGTGACCAGCCCGCTGCTCGCGTACGTCTACGCGAACCGTCCCGGCCCGCTGGTGCCGGTGCTCAACGTCAAGCCCGTGGAGTCCGGGCCCGCCCTGACGTACTGGGCGGACAGCAGCGGCAGCTCGGGCCCGTGGTCCATCCGGGACTTCCGGGCGGACTTCGGCGACGGGACCGTCGTCAGCTCCGGCTTCCTCCAGCACACCTACGCCCGCCCGGGCAGCTACACGGTGACGCTCACCGAGACGGACGCGGGCGGCCGGACGGCCAGCGTCAGCAAGGTGGTGAACGCCGACTACACCGACGCCCAGAAGGCGCTGCGGTCCGGCGAGCGGGTCCGCGTCCTGGCACAGACCTCGAACGACGGGCTCTCGGACGGCCAGGCGAACTACACCAGCGGCAGCTGGAGCCCGTTCGCCAAGATCGCCCCGGCCGACCCCGCACCGGTCTCGGTCGCCGCCGCGTACACCGCGAACGGCAACCTGCACGCCGTCCGGACCGCGTTCGACGGCATGGTCGAGATCGCCGACTGGGACCGCACCGGCACGCTCTGGGGCGGCTGGTCCGCCGTCCCGGGCAAGGTCCCGGCCGGGCTGAGCCCGTCCGTCGCCCAGGTGGCCGCCACCAGCATCGGCAACAAGCTGCACGTGGTCGCGCTCGCCGAGGGCCGGGTGTTCGAGGCCGTGGGCGACTACGACAGCGGCCGCTGGAGCGCGTGGGGCGAGATCACCGCCGCCACCTGGCTGCACGCCCCGGTCAGCCGGATCGCGGTGGCCGCCACCGGCAACACCCTGCACGTCGCGGCCCTCGGCGCCGACGGGCACCTGCGGGTCGCCGACGGCGACTACACCCGCGGTACCTGGAGCAACGGCGACCTCACGGCGTACATCGGCGGCCCGAGCGGCATCACCGAGCTGTCCGCCGCGGCCATCGGGTCGAAGTTCCACGTCCTCGCGCTGGCCGGCGGCAACGTCCACCAGGCCACCGGTGACTACGCCGCCGGCACCTGGACCAGCTGGGCGAACGTCTCCGACACGATCGGTCTCGGCGGCTCGGTCACCCGGCTGAGCGCCGCCGCCACCGGCAACACGCTTCACCTGTACGGCGTCGCCAACGGCCGCATCCACAACGCGAACGGCGACTACACCGCCGGCCGCTGGTCCGCCTGGGCCGACGTCACCGCGCCCGACCGCAACGCCCCGACCTCGGGCATCACGGGGCTGGCCGCGGCCGGTTCCTGACCCGTCGGCACGAGGGGCCCGCCGCACCGGAATCCACCGGTCGGCGGGCCTCCGGCGTCTGTGGCGGTTCAGGCATCTCGGGCGGTTCGGGCATCTCAGGCGTCCCGGGCGGCCCCTGCGGGCAAACGTGATCAAGGTGAGATCCACCGGGGCCCTCCCCCACTCGACGCGTGCGAACGGGTTCTGGAAAACTGGGCCGGTTCTCCACCACCACGGCGTCTGTCGTGGACTCAGCACCCGGACGGAAGCACCACGTTGCCCATACGCCGTACCCTCGGCCTGACCGCCGCAGTGGCCACCGCCCTGCTGGCCGGCCCGGTCCCCGCCTTCGCCGCCCCCGCCACCACCCTCTACGTGGACGGCGTCCGGAGCCACTGTTCCGACAGCGGCCAGGGCACCCAGGCCGTGCCCTTCTGCACCGTGGCCGCCGCCGCGGCCGTGGTGGTGCCCGGCCAGACCGTGCAGCTGGCGCCCGGGCGGGTCTTCGAGGAGCAGGTGCGGCTGACCCGGTCCGGCACGCCCGACCAGCCGATCACCTTCGTCGGCGGGCTTCCCGGCCGGGACGACTCGGCCGTCGTGGGCACCGCCACCGGGGCCTTCGTGCTGAGCGGCGTGCACGACGTGGTGCTGCGGCAGATCGTCCTGCGCGGCGACGGCGACCGGGTGGCCGTCGAGGACTCCAGCCGGGTCACCGTCGACGGGACCCCCTCGGACGGCTACAACGGCACCGGCACGATCCGGATCTCCGGTCAGAGCGACCACGTGACGGTCAGCCGCAACCACTTCCACGACGACCACGGGGTCACCGTCGAGGCGGGCGTCCGCGACACGGTGATCACCACCAACGACTTCGCCCGGACCCGCCGCGCCGTCCTCGCCACCGACGCCCCCGGCGTGGTGGCCGTCCACAACACCGTCGCGTTCTCCTGCGGCCCCGGCATCGCCCTGGAGGGCGCCTCCACCGGGGCCGTCGTCGAGAACAACGTGCTGAGCGGCCACAACGAGCGCGACCTCACCATGGGCGCCGGGCCGGACTGCGGCCCGGAGGGCGGCCCCGGCAGCGCGGAGGTCTCCGTCGCGGCCGGCTCCACCGCCGGCACCACGGTCGACCACAACGTCGTCCACCCCCGCCCCGGGGCCGCCGTGTACAGCTGGTCCGGCACCGCGTACGCGACGCCCGCGGCGTTCAACGCCGCCACCGGCCAGGGCCGCCACGACGTCGACCAGGACGTCGAGTTCGAGCTCGCCGGCCAGCCGATGACCGACCGGCTGACCGACCAGGCGCTCGCCGCGATCGACTCCGCCGATCCGTCGGCCCCCGGGGCACTGCCCACCGACCTGACGGGCACGGCGGCGCTGGACAGCCCGCTGGTAGCCCACTCCGGCACGGTCGGCTTCCGTGACCGCGGCGCCTACGAGCTCCAGGGGCTGCGGAGCGTCTCCCTCCGGGCGGGCGGCGCCACCGTCCCCACCCCGACGGGCCCGGCGCCGTTCACCGCGCGCCTCGTCGCCGAGCCGGTCAACGCCTGGCCCACCAAGCTCGGTTACCGCTACGACTTCGGCGACGGCAGCACCCCCCTGGTGACCACCGCGACCACGGTCGACCACGTCTACACCACGGTCGGCGTCTACAAGCCGACCGTCACCGTGACCGACGACCTCGGTGGACGAGTGGTCGGCGACCCGCTCGTCCCGGGGATCGCCGTCAACGCGGACGGACCGCTGCGGCCCACCCTCACCGCCGTCCCGGGCACCACACAGCTCAGCGTGCAGGTCAACGCGGCCGCCGACGGCAGCCCCTGGCAGGTCAGCGGCTACACCACGGACTTCGGTGACGGAACCACCGCCACCGGCGCCTCCGGCTACCACGTCTACGCCCGTCCCGGCACGTACACCGTGACGGTGACGGCGAGGGACGAGGCCGGGCGGACGGCGTCGACGAGCCAGGGCTTCACCGCCGAGTACGACGACCACCACAAGGACCTGCTCACCGGTGAGCGGGTCGACGTGCTGGCCGGCACCTCGGGCAGCGGCATCTTCGCCGGGCAGCTGAACTACACCCGCGGCACCCGGCAGCCGTTCGCCGGACTGGCGGACCTGGAGGCCGACCACACCGTCAAGAACACGCCGTCGATGGCGGCGGCCTACACCGCCAACGGCGACCTGCACGCCGTCCGGGCCCTCGGGAACTCCGTCCAGGTCGCCGACTGGCGCCCGTCCGACCTGCACTGGCAGTCGCCGTGGGCGACGATCCCGCGCACCTCGCCGTTCGGGAACCAGACCGTCACCGAGGTCGCCGCCGCCACCATCGGTGACAAGCTGCACGTCCTCGCCCTCGCCGGCGGCCGGATCTACCAGGTCACCTACGACTTCGGCATCCACAGCCTGTCCGAGTGGGCGGAGGTCACGGCCGCCACCGACCTGCGGTTCCCGGTCACCCGGATCGCCGCCGCCACCACCGGCAACAGCCTGCACGTGGCCGCCCTCGGCACCGACGGTCACCTGCGGATCGCCGACGGCAACTACGACCGCGGCACCTGGTCCAACGGCGACCTCACCGCCTACCGGGGCGGCCCGAGCGGTGTCACCCAGCTCTCGGCGGCCTCGATCGGCGGCTCGTTCCACCTGCTCGCCCTGGCCGGCGGCAGCATCCACCAGGCGACCGCCGACTACACCGCCGGCACCTGGACGAACTGGGCGAACGTCTCCGACGCCACCGGCCTCGGCGGCTCGGTCACCCGGCTGAGCGCCGCCACCACGGGCAACACCCTCCACCTGTACGGCGTCAGCAACGGCCACGTCCACAACGCGAACGGCGACTACACCGCCGGCCGCTGGTCCGCCTGGAGCGACGTCTCCTCGCCCGACGCCCACACCTCCCTCGCACCCGTCACCACCGTCGCCGCCGCCGGCCGCTGACGGCCGCTGACGGCCGCTGACGGCCCGCGCCACCCACGGCGCCGTCCGGACCGGATCCGGACGGCGCCGACCGCCCGGCGGACAGCGGAGCACAGCTGCCGAGCGACCCGCCCTCACCTTCCCCGGAGGAAGACCTCCCGTGCGCATTCGCCGCGCCCTCGGCCTCTCGGCCGCCGTCGCCACCACCGTGCTGGGCGTCCCCGCTCCCGCGCAGGCGGACTCCCCGGCCACGCTGTACGTCGACACCGACGCCACCCGCTGCTCCGACACCGGTCCGGGCAGCTCGGCCGAGCCGTTCTGCCACATCGCCACGGCCGCGGCACTGGTCGAACCCGGCCAGACCGTACGGGTGGCCGGGAACAGGCAGTACCGGGAGGAGGTCCACCTGACCCGCTCCGGCACCCCCGCCAAGCCGATCACCTTCGTCGGCGGCACCGGCACGCAGGGCCCGCTGCCCCTCGTGGGCGCGACCGGCCGGGCGTTCGTCCTCTCCGGTGTGCACGACGTCGTCGTCCAGGGGTTCAACCTGCGCGGCACGTCGGAAGCGGTCGCGGTGACCGCATCCAGCCGTGTCACGCTCGACGGGAACCAGTTCGGCGCCGGGGACCCGGCGGTCCGGGTGTCCGGGCCCGGCGACCACGTGACGGTCAGCCGCAACCGCTTCCACCGATCCGGCGGTGTCACCGTCGAGGGCGGCGCCCGCGACACCCTGGTGACCACCAACGACCTCTCCCGGACGCTGGGCGGGGTGCGGGTCACCGACGCGTCGGGGCCGGTCGTCGTGCACAACACGGTCGCCTTCGTCTGCGGCCCGAGCGTCGTGCTGGACGGTGCCTCCGCCGGCGCCGTGGTGGCGAACAACGTCCTCACGGGGCACAACGCCGACTCGCTCGCCGTCGGCGTCGCGCCGGCCTGCGGGGCCGAGCAGGACGGGACCGAGGTCTCCGTCTCGGCGGGTTCCACCACCGGCAGCACGGTGGACCACAACGTCGTCCACCCGTTCCCGAACGCCTCCGCGTACACCTGGGCCGGCACGGCCTACCGGTCGCCGAAGGACTTCGCCGGCGCGACCGGCCAGGGCGCCCACGACGTCGACCAGGACATCGCCTTCGACACCAAGGCCCTCCCGACGGCCAACGTGGTCACCGAGGCCGCCACGGCGGCCGTCGACGCGGCCGACCCGGCGGCGCCCGGCGCGCTGCCGACCGACCTCCTGGGCACACCCCCGCTGGACGATCCGCTGCTCCCCAACGCCCCCGGCAGCACCGGCCGGGACCGCGGTGCCTACGAGCTGAAGGGGCTGAGGAGCGTCACCGCGGTGTCCTCCGGCGCCCAGGTCCCCAGTCCTCGCGGCCCGGCGCCGTTCACCGCCCGGGTGACCCCCACGGCCGTCAACGCCTGGCCCACCAAGCTCACCTACACCTACGACTTCGGGGACGGGACGCCGGCCCTGGTGACCGGACAGGCCACCGCCGACCACGCCTACGCCTCCCCCGGGGTGTACCGGCCGACGGTCGTCGCCACCGACGAGCTCGGCGCCCGGGTGAGCGGTTCGTCCTCCGCCGTCACCGTGGGCACGCCGGGTCCGCTGGTCCCGTCGCTGGTCGTCAACCCGAACGGGCCGCTGTCCTACACGGTCGACACCGGTGGCAGCACCGGCCCGTGGGCGGTCAACGGCTGGAAGGTGGACTTCGGCGACGGCACGGCGGTCGTCCCGGGCGCCTCACCGGCGCACACCTACGCCGCGCCCGGCCGGTACACCATCACGCTGACCGAGACCGACGAGGGCGGTCGCACGGCGTCCGTCGGCCAGGTGCTCGACGTCGACTACGACCGCATGCACAAGGACCAGATCAGCGGTGAGCGCGTCCGGGTGATCGCCGGACTCGACGACGCGCTCTCCGACAACCAGGTCAACTACACCAGCGGCACCTGGTACCGGATGAACGCCCTCACCTGGCTGAACACCACCCTCGGGTTCGACCGGACCACCCGGCTGGCCGCCGCCTACACCCGCAACGGGGACCTGCACGCGGTGCGCAGCACGGCGTCGGGGTGGATCCAGCTCGCCGAGTGGCAGGCGGGCACCTTCGAGTGGCGGCCGTGGGAGAACATCATCCGCAGCGGGCCGACGGGCACCGCGCTCGCCACCCCCGGCGGCAACCTGTCGGTCGACCAGGTGGCGGCGACCAGCATCGGCAACACCCTGCACGTGGTGGCGCTGGCCGGCGGGCGGGTCTTCGAGGCCACCCGCGACTACGACACCGGGACCTGGAGCGGGTGGGGCGAGATCAGCGCCGAGGCCCACCTGCCGGGCCCGGTCACGCGGATCGCGGCCTCGGCCGTCGGCAACGCCCTGCACGTGGCGGCGCTCGGCGCCGACGGCCACCTGCGGATCGCGGACGGCGACTACACCCGCGGCACGTGGAGCAGCGGTGACCTGACCGCGTACCGCGGCGGGCCGGGCGGCGTCACCGAGCTGGCCACGGCCACGATCGGCAGCAGGTTCCACGTGCTGGCCGTGTCGGGCGGGCGGGTCCAGCAGATCACCGGCGACTACGCCGGCGGCGACTGGAACACCTGGGCCGACGTGTCGGCGGCGACCGGGCTGGGCGGCTCGGTCAGCCGGATCTCCGCCGCCGCCACCGGCAACACCCTGCACCTGTACGCCGTCACGGGCGGCGCGAGCGGGACGAACAGCGGCGGCGTGTACAGCGCCGACGGTGACTACACCCGGGGCACCTGGTCGTCCTGGGCCGACATCACGGCGCCGGAGCGGACCGGGCCGATGGGCGGCGGAACGGTCTTCACGGTGGCGGCCGCGGGTCGGTGATCCCCGGCCGGTCCAGGTGCCCGCCGCCCCCGTCCGGGGCGGCGGGCACGGTCGTCAGCCGGCCCGGGAGGGGCCGCGCCGCGGCGGCAGCGGGAAGAAGCCGCTGGTGCGGGCGGCGTACGCGGCCCAGCCGGGTTTGCTCTCCCTCATCTGCCGTTCCAGCAGGGGTTTTCCGCTGCCGTAGGCGAGCAGCCAGGTCATCAGGAGCACGCTGGGCAGGAAGGCCCAGCCGATCGGGTCCTGGGCGGCGAACAGGAACAGGCCCCACCAGACGCAGGCGTCGCCGAAGTAGTTGGGGTGGCGGGTGTAGCGCCACAGGCCGCGGTCCATCACCCGGCCCCGGTTCGTCGGGTCGGCCTTGAAGCGGGCCAGCTGCCGGTCCCCGACCGCCTCGAAGAACAGGCCGACCGCCCACAGCACGGTGCCGGCCCAGGCCGCCGGTCCGAGCCGGTCCGGCAGGTACTGGGCGGCCTGGACGGGCAGCGAGACGAACCACAGGATCCCGGCCTGGAGCAGGTACACCTTGCGCAGCGCGTACCACCGCTCGCCGCCCGCCGGCGCCTCGGCCAGCATCGCCGCGTAGCGCGGATCCTCGGGGGCGCCGCGGGAGCGCCGGGCGATGTGGGCGGACAGCCGGACGGCCCAGATCACCACCAGCACGGTGACCAGGGCGCGGCGCCCGGCGTCGCCGTGGCCGGCCGACAGGCCGTAGCCGTCCAGCGCGACCGCGGCGAAGCCGAGGCCCCAGGCGATGTCGACGCCGCGGTGCCGGCCGGTGCGCAGGCCGACCGCGAAGGCGGCGACCAGCACGGCGAGCGCCGCGGCCAAGGTGGCCGCGAGGTTGACCGCGAAGGCTACGCCGTTCACCCGTACCACTGCGCGGGCGTGGCGGGGACGGCCGCCGAGCCGTCGGGGGTCGGGCGGACGGCGAGGATCTGATCGACGCCCATCCGGCGCTGCCCGAACGCCTGCGAGCTGCCGACCAGGTAGAGCCGCCAGAGCCGGAAGGTCGGGACGCCGACCAGCGCGACGAACTCCTCCCGGTGTTCCTCCAGGGTGCGCCGCCAGGCGTCGATGGTGCGGGTGTAGTGCTCGCGCAGGGCCTCGACCTGGCGGACCTCCAGCCCGGCGTCCTCCAGCTGGGCGACCGTCTCGCCGACCGGCCGCATGTGCATGTCCGGGGCGATGTACGTCTCGATGAAGGCGCCGCCGCCGGGGGTGCCTCGGCCGCGCGACATCTGCTGCACCAGCAGCCGGCCCTCGGGCCGCAGCAGCGCGAACAGCCGGGCGGCGAAGGCCGGGTACTCGCGGTCGCCGACGTGCTCGCCCATCTCGACGCAGCTGATCGCGTCGAAGGCGCCGTCGGCGAGCTCACGGTAGTCCTGGAGCCGGACGTCGATCCGGTCCGCGAGACCGGCCTCGGCGGCCAGCGACTCGGCGAAGCGGTGCTGCTGCCGCGAGAGGGTCACCGCGGTGACCCGCACCCCGTGGTGCCGGGCGGCGTGGACGGCGAGGGCGCCCCAGCCGCAGCCGACGTCGAGCAGCCGCATGCCGGGGCGCAGGCCGAGCTTGCGGCAGATCAGGTCGAACTTGGCGGCCTGCGCCTCGGCGAGGGTGGTGGCCTCCGGTGTCCAGTAGGCGCAGGAGTAGGCCATGGCCGGCCCGAGCAGCAGTTCGTAGAACTCGTTGGAGAGGTCGTAGTGGTGGCTGATCACGGCCCGGTCGCGGGCCCGGCTGTGCCGTTCGCCGCGGACGGCGGCGCGGGTGGCGGGCGCGGGCGGTCGGGGGCCGAGGACGCCGAGGCGGCCGGCTGCGGTGAGCAGCCGGGGCCAGTCCCGGGGGGCGGGGCGGACGGTGACGTGTCCGGCCAGCATCCGGCGGATCCGGGCGAGGCCGGTGGCGAGGTCCCCCTCGACGTCGAGGTCGCCGCTGATGTAGGCGTCGGCGAGGCCGAGTTCGCCGGGCTGCCAGATCAGGCGCCGCAGCGCGCGGCGGTTGTGCAGGATGACGGTGGGCGCGTCGGTGGGCCCGGCGGTCGAGCCGTCCCAGGCGCGCAGCCGGAACGGCAGCGGGCTGCCGAGCAGTTCACCGATGAGCGGGGCGAGCCGGGCGGCCGCGGCGGGGTTCATCGGGTGGCCCCCTCACGGGTCAGCAGGAGGTGCTGGACGTCCAGGTAGCCGGTGCGGAAGCCGGCCTCGGAGTACGCCAGGTACAGCTCCCACATGCGGCGGAACACCTGGTCGAAGCCGAGGTCGGCGACCTCGTCGGCACGTTCGGTGAAGCGTTCGCGCCACAGCCGCAGGGTCTCGGCGTAGTGCGGGCCGTAGGGCCGGCAGTGCGTCAGGCGCAGGCCGGTGTAGCGGTCGGCGGTCTGGGCGATGGCCCGGACGGAGGGGATCAGGCCACCGGGGAAGATGTACTTGAGGATCCAGGTGTAGGTCTCGCTGCTGGCGAGCATCCGTTCGTGCGGCATGGTGATGGCCTGCAGGGCGGCCCGGCCGCCGGGGGCGAGCACCCGGTCGATGGTGCTGAAGTAGGCGGGCCAGAACGGCCGTCCGACCGCCTCGATCATCTCCACGCTGACCACGGCGTCGTACTCGCCCTCGGCGGCGCGGTAGTCGCACAGCCGGACCTCGGCCCGGTCGCTCTGGCCGGCGTCGGCGATCCGCTGCCGGGCGAGGGCGAGTTGCTCCTCGGAGAGGGTCAGGCTGACCACCCGGGCGCCGCGGGCGGCGGCCCGGAGGGCGAGTTCGCCCCAGCCGGTGCCGATCTCCAGCACCCGGCTGCCCCGGCCGACCCGGGCGAGGTCGAGCAGGTGGTCGATCTTCCGGTGCTGGGCCGCGGGCAGGGTGTCCCAGTCGGCCGAGGGGAGGCCGCTGGGGCCGGTGGGGAAGACCGCCGAGGAGTAGGTCATGGTCGGGTCGAGGAAGAGCGCGAACAGCTCGTTGGAGAGGTCGTAGTGGCGGCTGATGTTGCGCCGGGAGTTGGCGGTGGAGGGCAGCTCGTCCTCGGGCTGGCGCTGCACGTAGAGTCGGCGCAGCCACTGGGCGCCGGTCGGCACCAGGGTCTCGGGGGCGGTGGCGAGTTCGGTGAGCAGGCCGACCAGGTCGGGTGAGTCCCAGTCGCCGGCCTGGTAGGACTCGCCGAAGCCGATCAGTCCGGTGGCGCCGACCCGGTGGAAGAAGGCGTCCGGCCGGTTCAGGGTGAGCACGGGCGCGCCCGGGCCGGCCGGTACCAGCACGCCCCCGCCGGGCAGTTCGACCCGCAGGCCGCGGCGGCGGGCGACCCGGCGCAGCAGGCGTTCGGCCACGGCGGCGCGCAGCGGGACGTCGGGGACGCGGGCGACGTCGGGCCAGCGCAGGGCGTCGACCTGGTCCGGCCGGTGGTGGACGGGTCGGAAGGCTTGCTGGGTCACGGGAGGGGTACCTCTTCCTGGGCCGGGGGCCGGGCGGCGGGACGGGGCTGGACGGGCAGGCCGCGCAGCAGCAGCCGGATGCCCTGGTAGCGGATGTGCAGGGAGACGGCGACGGTGGAGAAGGGGTGCCGCAGGAGGGCGCGCAGCAGGGCGGCGGGCCCGGCGGGGGTGCGGGTGGCGTGCACGGTGGCGGTGAACGGGCGGCCGCCGGCGCGCTCCAGGTGGATCGTCAGGTCGAGCCGCTCGGCGGGCCGGGGCAGACGCATCCGGTAGCCGCCGTCGACCGGGAAGAACGGCGAGACGTAGAACTCCTTGGGGGTGGCGGCCCGGCCGTCCGGGTCGGGGTGCAGCAGGTAGCGGTGGTGGCCGCCGTAGGTGTTGTGCACCTCGGCGACGGTGCAGGCGGGGCGGCCGTCGGGGGTGTGGCACCAGTAGACGGTGATCGGGTTGAAGACGTGGCCGAGCGAGCGGGCCTGGGTGAGCATCAGGACCCGGCCGCCACCGAGGTCGACGCCTTCGCCGGCGAGGTAGCGGTCGAGGTTCTGGCGCAGGGTGAGCCGGGGGTCACCGGGGTGGTCGGCGGCCCGGAACCGGGCCAGCGGGCGCAGCGGGGCGGGCAGCCTGGGCAGGGCGTCCAGGTCGACCAGCCAGAGCAGGCCGCGGTGGCGGAAGGCGTGCCGCAGCGGTGCGGTCCGGACGTGGGTGGTGGTGGTCTCGTACAGCGCCGCTCCCCACGGTCCGGGCAGGGCGGCGGGGGTCACGGCGCGGTCACCCCGGCGAGGGCCTCGGCGGCGGCGAGGCCGGAGCGGCAGCCGTCCTCGTGGAAGCCCCAGCCGTGGTAGGCCCCGGCGAACGCGGTGCGGCCGGTGTTGAGTTCGGGCAGGCGGCGCTGGGCGGCGAGAGCCTGCTGGGTGTAGATGGGGTGGCGGTAGACGGTGCGGGAGAGCACGTGTTCGTCGTCGATCGGCCTGGCCGGGTCCTCGTTGAGGGTGACCAGGTAGTCCTCGGCGGTGTCCAGGCCGAGCAGCCGGTTGAGGTGGTAGCTGACCTGGACCTGGTCGGCGGCTCCGGTGCAGTCGGGCATCCGGTAGTTCCAGGAGGCGCGGGCCCGGACGGCGCGGGGCAGGTGGGAGGCGTCGCGGTGCAGCACGGTGGGGTTGCGGGAGTAGTGGATGGCGCCGAGCACCTCGCGTTCGGCGGCGCTGGGGTTGGCGAGCAGGGCGAGGGCCTGGTCGGGGTGGGTGGCGACGACGACGGCGTCGGCCTCGGTGCGCCGGCCGTCCTCGGTGATCACCTGGGCGCCGTCGGGGTGCCGGAAGACCGCGCGGACGGGGGCGCCGCGGTGAACGGCGGTCAGCCGTTCGGCGATCTTCGCCACGTAGCCGCGGGAGCCGCCGACCACCGTGCGCCAGGTGGGCGAGCCGGTGACGCTGAGCATCCCGTGGTTGTCGAGGAAGGCGAACAGGTAGCGGGCCGGGTAGTCGCCGGCCAGGTCCGGCGCGCAGGACCAGACCGCGGAGACCACCGGCGTCATGAAGTGGCTGACGAAGTACGGGGAGAAGCCGTTGGCGGCGAGGAACTCGCGCAGCGTCGGGTCGCCGGCCGCCGGGTCGGCGAGCAGCCGCCGGGCCCGGCGGTGGAAGACCGGGACCTCGGTGAGCATCCGCAGGTAGCGGCCGCGCAGCGGCGCGGTGGGCTGGGCGAGGAGCCCGGCCGGGCCGCGGGAGCCCGCGTACTCCAGCCCGCAGCCGTCGCACCGCACCGACATGCTCATCTCGCTCTCGCGGGTCTGGACCCCGAGGTCGGCGAACAGTCGCACCAGGTTGGGGTAGGTGCGGCGGTTGTGCACCAGGAATCCGGTGTCCAGCGGGACGGTCCGGCCGTCGGCGCCGACCGCCTCCTGGGTGTGGGCGTGGCCGCCGAGCCGGTCGTCCGCCTCGAACAGCTCGACCTCGGCGCCGCCGCTCTGGAGCCGGTACGCGGCGGTGAGCCCGGCGACGCCGCTGCCGATCACGGCGATCCGGCGCGGCCCGCCGGCCCGGCGGCCGGCCGGGATCCAGGCTGCTCGGGCAGTCTGCGGCATGGTCACGTGCACCCCTGTCGATCCGGACCGGGCCCGTACGGGCCCGGTCCTGCCACTTGCGTTCCACCAGCCATTCGGAGCACACGGGGAAACGGATTGGTGGCCTTCGGTCAGGGGCTCACCCGACGGCCGGTCAGGTGAAGTCGAGCAGCATCATCGGGGAGCCGGTGGGGTGCGCGGAGCCGCCCGCCGGTTCGACGGTCACGCCGATGCCCGCCGCGCCCTGGATGCCGCCGGCGAGCAGCAGCGAGCCGTCCGGGCCGGGCAGCAGTCCGGCGGGACGCATCGTGCCGGCGTCGTTGAACCAGATCTCGTACGCCTTGTCCGGGGGCAGCGTCGGCAGCCCGGAGGCGAGGAAGCCGGCCTGGCCGAGGGTCTCCGACCAGACCACCGTGCCGACGCCGCCGCCGGCCGTGCCGGTGCTGGTGCGGGCGTCCGGGGCGGTGAGCAGGCTGCTGAAGCGGGCCTGCTGCTGCTGGAGGGCGGCCGCCTCGGCCATGGCCTGCTCGGCCCGGTCGTGCTGCTGGTAGGCGAGGCCGCCGAGGGTCGCCGCGACGGCCACCGAGGCGGCCAGCGCCAGCTTGGGCCACTGGCGGGCCAGCCTGCCGGGGCGGCGGCCCGCGCCGTCCTGGTCCGGCTCCGAGGAGACCGGGGCGAGCTGGCGGACGGTGCCGATGCCGGCCAGCACTCTGGCCTTCATCTCGTGGGGCGGCACGACGGCCTCGGCCGCACCCAGCCGGGCCAGCGTGGAGGTGAACTCCCGGACCTCCTGCTCGCAGGCCGGGCACTGGGAGAGGTGCTGCTCGAAGGCGTGCCGTTCGGCCTCGCCGAGGGCGTGGGTCGCGTAGGCACCGGTGAGCGTGTGCAGGTCGGCAGCGGTCGTCACGATCCCACCCCCAGGCAGTCGCGCAGCCGGATCAGGGCATCGCGCATACGGGTCTTGACGGTGCCCAGCGGCGAACCGAGCATGTCGGCGACCTCCCGGTAGGAGTATCCCCGGTAGTACGCCATCGTGACCGACTCCCGCTGGAGCTCGGTCAGCCCTTGCAGGCAGCGCCGGACCTGCTCGCGTTCGAGCCGGCCCTCGACCTGTTCGGCGACCTCGTCGAAGGCGGGGGCGTGCGCCTGGGCGGCGGCCCGCTGGTCCCGGTCGGCGGCCGCCTGGGCGGCCCGGACCCGGTCGACGGCGCGGCGGTGCGCCATGGTCAGCACCCAGGGCATCACCTCGCCCCGCTCCGGCCGGTACCGAGCGGCGGTGCGCCAGACCTCCAGCAGGACCTCCTGGGCGACCTCCTCCGACTGGGCGGGGTCGCGCAGTACGCGGCGGATCAGCCCGAGCACCGGGCCGGCCACCACGTCGTACAGGCGGCTGAAGGCGTCCTGGTCCCCGAAGGCGACCCGGGCGACGAGCTCCTGCAGGTCGGGGCCGCGCCGGTGCGGACCGGAGAGGTGCACGACGGTGTTCACCGGCCCACCTCCGGGCGGCGGTCGGCGGCCCGGACCACCGGTCGCGGCGGACGGGCCCGGGTCGGGTCCATCGGGTAGGCGGCTGGCATGGGGGACCTCCGGGAGGACGGCGGGGCGCGGCCGGGTGCTCCGCAGAGCCTCCGGCACCGGTTGTTCGTAGCGGACTCCGGGACGGATGGGTGCCGCGGTCCGGAGATTTCGTCCGATCATGGACCGGACGCGCCGCTTTTACCAGGAAATCCCACCAATCGGCGGGCGGCCGGGCGACGAATAGGCTGTGCCCCGCTCTCCCCGGAAGGACCCACCCGCCGTGCCCGCCGACCAGCGCCCCCGCCACCTGCTCGACGTCCGCGAGATCTACGCCGAACCCGCCGCCGCGGCCTCGCCCCGCGGCCGGCAGGTGCTGGAGCGGTTTCCCGGGGCCCGGCTGATCGAGGTCGGCTCGCACTGGCAGATCCCCCACCTGCACGGCAACGCGGGCAACGTGGAGCGCTGGGCCCGGATCAAGAGCGAGGTGCTGGTGCTCGGCGTCAAGAAGTCGCTCACCGCCCGCGAGAACGGCCGGTCCGCCGACTGGATCGCCCCGAGCTCCGCCAACGGGTGCGCGCTGGCCTGCGCGTACTGCTACGTGCCGCGGCGCAAGGGCTACGCCAACCCGATCACCGTGTTCACCAACATCGACCGGATCATCGGATACCTGGGCCGCCACATCGCCCGGCAGGGCCGCAAGCCGGAGCCCAACCAGTGCGACCCGACGGCCTGGGTCTACGACATCGGCGAGAACAACGACTGCGCGGTGGACGCCCTGGTCTGCGACAACACCGCCGACCTGATCCGGGCCTTCCGGCACTGGCCGGGCGCCAAGGCCTCGTTCGCGACCAAGTGGGTCAACCGGGACCTGCTGGACCTCGACCCGCGCGGCCGGACCCGGATCCGGTTCTCCCTGATGCCGCCCGCCGACGCCCGGCTGCTGGACGTCCGGGCCGCCACCGTGCCCGACCGGCTGGCAGCGGCGGCGGACTTCCAGGAGGCTGGGTACGAGGTGCACTTCAACCTGTCCCCGGTCGTCCTGCGGGAGGGCTGGGAACGGGACTGGGCCGAACTGCTGCGCCGGATGGACGACATCCTGCCGCCCGCCGTCAAGGCGCAGGCCGCGGCCGAGATCATCATGCTCACCCACAACCAGGAACTGCACCACGTCAACCTGGGCTGGCACCCCAGGGCCGAGGAGGTCCTGTGGCGTCCGGAGCTCCAGGAGCCGAAGCGCTCGCAGAACGGCGGCCTGAACGTCCGCTACCGGGCCGGCCGCAAGGCCACCGCCGTCGCGGAGCTCCGGGCCCTGGTCGAACGGCACGCGCCGTGGCTGCGGATCCGCTACGCGTTCTAGCCCGGCCCCGGCCCCCGCGCGAGCCCCGGCCACGGGAGACGAGATGACGGACGAACCCACCGGCGGCAGGCTCTGCCTGGTCACCGGCGCGACCGGATACATCGGCGGACGGCTGGTCCCCGAACTGCTGGCGGCCGGCCACCGGGTGCGCTGCCTGGTCCGCGATCCCGGCCGGATCCGCGACTACCCGTGGCGGGCCGACGTGGACACCGCGCGGGCGGACGTCACCCGCCCCGAGACCCTGGCCGGCGTGTTCGACGGCGTCCAGGTCGCCTACTACCTGGTGCACTCGCTCGGCACCGGCCCGGCCTTCGAGGAGCGCGACCGCGAGGCCGCCCGGGCGTTCGGGGACGCGGCGGCCCGGGCCGGCGTGCGCCGGATCGTCTACCTCGGCGGGCTGGTGCCGCCCGGCGCCGCACCCGACTCGCTCTCCCCGCACCTGCGCTCGCGCGCCGAGGTCGGCCGGCTGCTGCGGGAGAGCGGCGTCCCGACCGCGGAACTGCGCGCCGCGGTGATCATCGGCTCCGGCTCGGCCTCGTTCGAGATGCTGCGCCACCTCACCGAGCGGCTGCCCGTGATGGTCACGCCGAACTGGGTGGACACCCGGATCCAGCCGATCGCCGTCCGGGACGTGCTGCGCTACCTGGTCGGGGCCGCCGGCCTGCCGCCCGAGGTCAACCGGCCCTTCGACATCGGCGGGCCGGACGTGCTGACGTACCGCGAGATGATGCTCCGCTACGCCCGGATCGCCGACCTGCCGAAGCGTCTGATCGTCCCGGTACCCGTCCTCACCCCCCGGCTGTCCAGCCACTGGGTCGGCCTGGTCACACCCGTCCCCAATTCGATCGCCCGGCCGTTGGTGGAGTCGCTGCGGCACGAGGTGGTCTGCCACGAGCACGAGATCGCCCGGTACGTGCCCGACCCGCCCGGCGGGCTGATCGGCTTCGAGCGGTCCGTCCGGCTGGCCCTCAAGCGGATCCAGGACGCCGAGGTGACCACCCGCTGGTCCTCCGCCTCGCTGGCCGGCGCGCCCAGCGACCCGCTGCCGACCGACCCCGACTGGGCCGGCGGCAGCCTGTACGAGGACCTCAAGGAGCGCGAGGTCTCGGCCGCCCCGGCGTCCGTCTGGCGGGTGGTCGAGTCCATCGGCGGCGAGAACGGCTGGTACTCCTTCCCGCTCGCCTGGGCGGTGCGCGGCTGGCTCGACCGGCTGGTCGGCGGGGTCGGCCTGCGCCGCGGCCGGCGCGACCCGGAGCGGCTGAGGGTCGGCGACTCGCTGGACTTCTGGCGGGTGGAGGAGATCGAGCCGGTCAGCCTGCTGCGGCTGCGCGCCGAGATGCGGCTGCCCGGGCTGGCCTGGTTGGAGCTGCGGGTCGACGACGACGGGTACGGCGGCACCGTCTACCGGCAGCGGGCACTGTTCCACCCGCACGGCCTGGCCGGGCACGTGTACTGGTGGTCCGTCGCCCCGTTCCACTCCTTCGTGTTCGGCGGCATGGCGCGCAACATCACCGAACGGGCCCGACTGCTTCCGTGAACCCGCCCAGGCAGCGGTCGACTTGCCGTCACACGCCGTCAACCAGGCACGATGCGGCTCGCGTTCACTCGTCGAAGTGATGTCGAAATTCGCACCCATCCGCCCGGCCCGCGGCACCGAATGCAGGACGTGACCACCGAGACGCCCACCCCGAACCCGGCCATCGCCGCCGCTCCGCGAAGCCGCCGCAGCCGCGCGGCCCGCGCGGCGGCAGCCGCGGGGACCGGACTGGCGGCCGCCGCCGCGGCCGTCGGGATCGGCGAGCTCGCCGCCGCCCTCACCGGCCCGGACAGCGCGCCGGTGATCGCCGTCGGCTCCGCCGCCATCGACCTGACGCCGACTCCGCTCAAGGAGTACGCCGTCCGGACGTTCGGCACCGCCGACAAGCCGGTGCTCCTGGGCGGGATCTACCTGACCA
This sequence comes from Kitasatospora sp. NPDC088346, assembly GCF_044740765.1. Lineage (NCBI taxonomy): Bacteria > Bacillati > Actinomycetota > Actinomycetes > Kitasatosporales > Streptomycetaceae > Kitasatospora > Kitasatospora sp. NPDC088346. The sequence goes on along the minus strand of NZ_JBIURH010000019.1, from coordinate 7,634 downwards.
TGACCGCGCTGGCCGCGCTGGCCGGCGTGCTCGCGGCCCGCCGGCCGGCTCTCGGCGGGGCGGTTGTCGCGTCGTTCGGCGCGGTCGGCGTCTGGGCGGCGCTGTCACGGTCCACCGCCACCCCCGCCGACGCACTGCCCTCGGCGGCGGCGGGGGTGGTGGGTGCGGCGGCGATGGTCGTGCTGGCCCGGCTGCTGCGGACGGCGACCGCCGTGCCGGCACCGGAGCCGGCCGGCCCGAGCCGGCGCGCGGTGCTGTCCGCCACCGGCGGCACGGTCGCCCTCGCCGCGCTCTCCGGGTTCGGCGGCCGTACCTACGCCGACAGCCGTTACGACGTGAGCGCGGCCCGGGACGCCGTCCGGTTGCCCGCCCCCGCCGTGCGGTTGGCGCCGCCGCCGGCGGCGGCCCACCCCGGGGTTCCCGGTCTGGCGCCGTTCCGCACGCCCAACGCCGACTTCTACCGGGTCGACACCGCGCTCACCCTCCCGAGGATCGACCCCCGGGACTGGAGTCTGCGGCTGCACGGCCTGGTAGACCACCCCGTGACGATCGGCTTCGACGAGTTGCTGCGGCGCCCGCTCCAGGAGCTGGACTACACGCTCACCTGCGTCTCCAACGAGGTCGGCGGCCCCTACGCGTCCACCGCCCGCTGGCTCGGCGTCTCCCTGCCCGACCTGCTCCGGCAGGCCGGAGTCCGGTCCGGCGCCGACCAGTTGGTGGGCCGCTCCAAGGACGGCATGACCATCGGCACCCCGCTGGACGCCCTGCTCGACGGCCGGGAAGCCCTGCTCGCCGTCGCCATGAACGGCGAGGTGCTGCCGGTCGCGCACGGCTTCCCGTGCCGCAGCCTGGTGCCCGGCCTGTACGGGTACACCTCGGCCACCAAGTGGCTGGTCGACCTGGAGGTGACCACCTTCGCCGCGTACGACCCCTACTGGGTCAAGCGCGGCTGGGACCGCACCGGCACCGTCCGCACCGCCTCCCGGATCGAGGTCCCGGCGGCCTTCGCCCGGGTGCCGGCCGGGGACGTGACGGTCGCCGGCAGCGCCTGGGCCACCCACCGCGGCATCGCGGCGGTGGAGGTCCGGGTGGACGGCGGGCCGTGGGCCGAGGCGCGGCTGGCCACCGATGCCGGACCCGACCTCTGGCGGCAGTGGAGCTACGACTGGACGGGTGCCCGCCCCGGCACCCACCGGATCGAGGTCCGCGCCACCGACGCCGGCGGCGCCGTCCAGCCCGAGGCCAGAGCGGCCCCCTTCCCCGCCGGAGCCACCGGCTGGCACTCGACGGTGGTCACCGTCACCTGAACCCTCCCCGAACCCCCTGAGGCCTCCAGCCCCCTGAACCCCCTGAGCCCTCCAGCCCCCTGAGCCCTCCTGCCCCCGAGTCCCTCGACCCGGATTCCCCGCAGTACCCGAAGTCCCCCGAAGTCCGCGCGACGGCACCGCCTTGCCCGGACCGCCTCACGTCACCGATGTTCCCTTCATCAACCGCCATCCAAGGAGCAGTTGCCATGTTCGTCACCCGCATCCAGTCCGTCGCCACCCTGCTCGCCGCCGGCACGCTCGCCCTCGGCCTCACCGCGTGCAGCAGCGACAGCTCCTCCGGCTACGGCGCGCCCGCCGCGGCGCCCGCGGCCCCGCAGGCCGCCGCCCCGGCGGCGGCGGGCGCACCGTCGACCGCCCCGAAGGCCGCCGGCGGGGCGGACGCGCCGTTCGGTGCCGCCTGCGCGGCCGTGCCGAAGGACGGCTCGGGCAGCTTCGCCGGGATGGCCAAGGACCCGGTCGCCACCGCGGCCTCCCACAATCCGATGCTGTCCACCCTGGTCAGTGCCGTGACCGCGGCCGGGCTCGGCGACACCCTCAACTCCGCGCAGAACATCACCGTCTTCGCACCGACCAACGACGCCTTCGCCAAGGTCCCCGCCGACCAGCTGAAGGCGCTGCTGGCCGACAAGGACAAGCTGACCAAGGTGCTCACCTACCACGTGGCGCCCGCCCCGTTGGCTCCCGCGAACCTGGCCGGCGCCCACAAGACGCTGGAGGGCGCCGACCTCAAGGTGGCCGGCGCGGGCCAGGCCTACACGGTCAACGGCAACTCCAAGGTGCTGTGCGGCAACGTCCAGACCGCCAACGCGACCGTCTACATCGTCGACACCGTGCTGATGCCCGCCTCCTGACCCGACCGGCGCCACCGCCCGGTGGCGTCACGGTCCCGAGCTCCCACGGTTCGGCCCTGGCCCCCTCCCTCCCTCAGGCCAGGGCCGAACCGCGGGCCAGCAGCAGGGCCACGTCGATCGCCGCCACCCCGAGGGCCGCCAGGAACGGCCAACGGCCGCGCGGCAGCAGCAGGGCCGGCAGCACCAGCAGCGCGGTCGCCGCCAGCGCGCCGCGGCCCGCCGCACCGGCGGGGCCCGGCGGTGCCACCACCAGGACGGCTGACGCCGCCGCCAGCAGCACGGCCGCCGCCGCACCGGCCCCGGCCCGCCCGAGCCTTTGCGGCAGCCCCCGGACACCGGCCGCCAGGTCGTCGTCCAGATCGGGCAGCACGTTCGCGAAGTGCGCGCCGACGCCGAGCAGTCCGGCCGCGAGCACCACCCAGGGGTAGGGCCGGGGAGCACCCGGCAGCCCCAGCGTGACCAGGGCCGGCAGCAGCCCGAACGCCAGCGCGTACGGCGCCCAGGACAGTACCGTCCGCTTCAGCCCCAGGTTGTACGCCCACGCGGCGGCCACACCGGCCAGGTGGGCCGCCCCCGCGGCCGGACCGCTCGCCAGCGAGAGCGGTACGCACACGACCAGTGCGGTGAGCGCGGCCGTCCGGACCGCGGCCGCGTCCAACTCCCCGGTGGCGAGCGGCTTGTCCCGCCGCCGCGCGTCCCGGTCCCGGCACCGGTCGACCAGGTCGTTGCTCCACCCGACCGACAACTGCCCCGCCGCGACGGCCGCCCCCACCGAGACGGACCCCGGCACCCCACGGCCGCAGGACACCGCCAGTGCCGTCGCGAACAGCGTCACCGCCGCCGCCGGAGCCGGATGGCAGGCCCTCAGCAGCGCACCCGGACGCAGGACCGCGGCAGCCGCGCTCTCGTTCGACATCCCCCGATGGTAGGGCGGGACGCGCCCGGTTCAACCGATTGATGAGGGTATGTCAGCGACATCCCTATGCTGGGTCGGTGACCCGAATCGTGGCAGTGACGGGCGTCGTACCGCCGCACCGGTACCGGCAGAGCGAGCTGGCGGACACGTTCGCGACGGCCCTGCGGTTACCCGCCGACAGCGGCCGGGCCGTGCTCGACCGCGTGCACACCTCGGCCGGGGTCGACACCCGCCACCTGGCGCTCCCGCTCGCGCAGTACGCCGAGTTGAGCGGATTCGGCCGGGCCAACGACGCGTACATCGCCGCCGCGCTGGAGCTCGGCGAGCAGGCCGTGACCGGCGCGCTGGCCCAGTGCGCACTGACCGCCGACGCGGTCGACCTGGTGATCTCCACCTCCGTCACCGGCATCGCCGCGCCCTCCCTGGAGGCGCGCCTGGCCGGCCGCCTGGGCCTGCGGCCGGACGTCCGGCGGATCCCCGTCTTCGGCCTCGGCTGCGCGGCCGGCGCCGCCGGGGTCGCCCGGCTGCACGACTTCCTGGCCGGGAACCCGGACGGCGTCGGGCTGCTGCTCTCCACCGAGCTGTGCTCGCTCACCCTCCAGCGCTCCGACGGCTCCGCCGCCAACCTGGTGGCCGGCGCCCTGTTCGGCGACGGCGCCGGCGCCCTGCTCGCGGTCGGTTCCGGGCACCCGGGCCACGCGTCCGCCACCGGGCCGACCGTGCTGGCCACCCGCAGCAGGCTCTACCCCGGTACCGAGCACCAGCTGGGCTGGGACGTCGTCGACACCGGCTTCCGGATCGTGCTCGGCGCCGAACTCCCCTCCCTGGTAAGGCTGCACGTAGCCCAGGAGGTCGAGGCGTTCCTCGCCGGGCACGACCTCAAACCCCGCGACGTCACGGCCTGGATCTGCCACCCGGGCGGCCCCAAGGTGCTGGACGCCCTCGCCGACTCGCTCGACCTGCCGTACACCGCACTGGAGTTGAGCCGGCGGTCGCTCGCCGCGGTCGGCAACCTGTCCTCCTCCTCGGTCCTGCACATCCTGCGCGACACGCTCGACCTGCGCCCACCGCCGCCCGGCTCGTACGGGCTGATGCTCGCCCTCGGGCCGGGCTTCGCCTCCGAACTCGTCCTCCTGCGCTGGTAGTTGCCGATGACTCCCTACACCGTCCTGATCCTGCTGGTCGCCCTCGAACGGCTGGCCGAGCTGGTCGTCGCCCGCCGCAACGCGGCCTGGAGCCTCGCCCTCGGCGGCACCGAGCACGGACGCGGCCACTACCCGCCGATGGTGCTGCTGCACACCGCCCTGCTGGTCGGCTGCCTCCTCGAACCCGCCCTCGCCGACCGGCCGTTCCTGCCCGCCCTGGGCTGGCCGATGCTGGTGCTGGCCCTCGCCGCACAGGGGCTGCGCTGGTGGTGCATCGGCACCCTCGGCACCCGCTGGAACACCCGGGTGATCGTGGTGCCCGGCCTGCCGCTGGTCTCCGCCGGGCCCTACCGGTGGCTGAACCATCCCAACTACCTGGCGGTGGTGGTCGAGGGCTTCGCCCTGCCACTGGTCCACACCGCCTGGGTCACCGCGCTCTGCTTCACCCTGCTCGACCTGGCGCTGCTCCGGGTCCGGATCCGCTGCGAGGACGAGGCACTCGGCGGCGGCCCGGCGGCGGCGGCCGGGCCGGGAGCGCCCGCGTGATCGACCTGCTGGTCGTCGGCGGCGGCCCCGCCGGGCTGGCCACCGCGATCGGGGCCGCCCGGGCCGGGCTGGAGGCCGTGGTGGCCGAACCCCGGCCGTCCCCGGTCGACAAGGCCTGCGGCGAGGGCCTGATGCCGTCCGCCGTCCGCGCCCTCGAACGGCTCGGGGTGGGCGTGCCAGGCCGGCCCTTCCACGGCATCCGCTACCTGGACGCGGACACCGGCCGCGGCGCCGAGGCCGCCTTCCGCACCGGGCCCGGCCTGGGTGTGCGCCGCACCGCCCTGCACGCGGCGCTCGCCCGGCGCGCCGACGACCTCGGCGTGCGAGTGCTGCCCGTCCCGGTCCGCGAGTTCCACCAGGGCGCGTTCTCGGTGCGGGCCGCCGGGCTGACCTGCCGGCACCTGGTGGCCGCCGACGGCCTCCACTCGCCCACCCGCCGCGCCCTCGGCCTGCACCGGCCACCCGACCCGGCCGCCCCGAGCCGGTACGGGCTGCGCCGGCACTACGCGGTGGAACCGTGGAGCGGGTCGGTCGAGGTGCACTGGTCGGCGCACGCCGAGGCGTACGTGACACCGCTCGCGCCGGACCTGGTCGGCGTCGCGCTGCTCACCGGCGACCGCGCGCCGTTCGAGGAACAGCTGTCCCGGTTCCCCGTCCTGGCCGCCCGGCTGGCGGGTGCCCCGGCGCGCACGCCGGTCCGTGGCGCCGGGCCGCTGCGCCAGCGGGTCCGGGCCCGGGTACGGGGGCGGGTCCTGCTGGTCGGGGACGCGGCCGGGTACCTGGACGCGCTGACCGGCGAGGGACTGTCGGTCGCGCTCGCCTCCGCGGAGGCGCTGGTGCGGTGCGTCGCGGCGGGGCGCCCGCAGGAGTACGAACGGGCCTGGCGGCGCGCCTCGCGCAGCTACCGCCTGCTGACGGGCGGGCTACTGTGGGCACGTCAGCAGCCCGCGCTGGCCACCCGGATCGTCCCGGCGGCGGTCGGGCTGCCGGGGGTCTTCCGGGCCGCCGTCAACCTGCTCGCCTGAGGACGGCGGCGGGGCGCCGCCCGACCCGCCGCCGGCCCGCGTCACCAGCTGACGGGCAGCTCCCGCAGGCCGTGGACCAGCGACTCCTCGCGGATCTCCACCTCCTCGAAGGGCACCGCCAGGCGGAGGTCGGGCAGCCGCCGGAGCAGCGTGCCCAGCGCGATCTGGAGCTCGGCCCGGGCCAGCGGCTGACCGAGGCACTGGTGGATCCCGAAGCCGAAGGCCAGGTGGCGCCGGGCGTCCCGGGTCACGTCCAGCCGGTCGCCGTCCTCGAACATCCCCGCGTCGCGGTTGGCCGTGGACACCATGCACAGCACGCCCTCGCCGGCCCGGATCAGGGTGCCGTCCAGATCCACGTCCTCCAGCGCGACCCGGGGAAGGCCCAGGTGGACGATGGTCAGGTAGCGCAGCAGCTCCTCGACCGCACCCTTGATCAACTCGGGCTGCGCCCTGAGCCGCTGCGCCTGCTCGGGGTGGTGCAGCAGGGCCAGGGTGCCGAGCGCCGTCATGTTGGCGGTGGTCTCGTGGCCGGCGACGAGCAGCAGCAGCCCCATGGCCGCCGCCTCCGCCCGGGTGAGCTCGTCGCGGGCGACGAGCCGGCCGAGCACGCTGTCGTCGGGCTCGCGGCGCTTGCGGTCCGCGAGGTCGCCCAGGTAGTCGGTCAGCGCCCGCTGCGCGGCGTCGACCCGGTCGATGTCCACCCGGATGTCCAGCAGGGTGCGGCTGTGCCGCTGGAAGAACTCGTGGTCGGCGTACGGCACTCCGAGCAGCAGGCAGATCACCAGGGACGGCACCGGCAGGGCGAACTCCTGCACCAGGTCGGCGGGCCCGCCCTTGGCGATCATCGCGTCGAGCGCCTCGTCCACGATCTGCTGGATCCGCGGGCGCAGCGCCTCCACCCGTTTGATGATGAAGTCGCCGGTCAGCATGCGCCGTTGACGCGCGTGCTCGGGGTCGTCGAGGCGCAGGAAGCTGGGGGTGGTGCGGGTGATCAGCTCACGCCGTCCGGGCACCAGGAACGGGAAGCCGGGGACCCGGGCGTCGGCGCTGAAGCGGTGGTCGCCGAGGACGGCCCGGGTGTGTCGGTAGCCGGTCAGCAGCCAGCAGGGGGCACCGTCCCAGAGGGAGACCCGGGTGATCGGGCCCTCGCGGTGGGCCTCCTGGTAGGCGGGCGGCGGGTCGAACGGGCAGCCGCCGTGGGCGGCCGGCACGGCGAGGGGGGCTGCCGCCCGGGTGGAGGTGTCGGAGCCGGTGGTGGTGGTGGTGTCGGTCGCATCGTCCGGCCGGGCGGTCGGGGTGTCGGTGGTCATGCGGCTGTGCTCCTTCCAACTGGGTGGAGTCCGGCCGGTCCGGATCAGCCGGGGTCGCCGTGCACGGTGATGGCGTTGCCCGGGCAGAGCGCCGCCGCGAGCCTGACGTCGGTGGCGAGTTGAGGCCCTGGGCTCTCCTGGAGCAGCCGGACGAGTCCGTCCTCCTCACCCTGGTCGAAGACGGCGGGCACGGTGAGCACGCACTGGCCTGAGCCGCAGCAGCGGTCCTGATCGATGATCACCTGCATGGTGGGCACCTCGGTCCGTGGGGTGAATCGGTTTCGCTTGGCAACCATTTCACGGTAGCCCAATCCGGTCCGCACACGAAGGTCCAGTACGCGAACGACACGAGTTGGCCGGAAACCGGCGGTGCGGCGGAGGCCTACGCGAAATCCCGTGCGGGCGAACGCCGGTGACGGACCCTAGAAGGCTCGTGAAGATCTTGGGTTCTGGCCCCGCCGCGTGAGCGGCGGGGCCAGACTGCTTCTTGTGGCAATGGGGGAATGGGCCGGG
>NZ_JBIURH010000018.1:0-143791 GCF_044740765.1 Kitasatospora sp. NPDC088346 | reverse complement strand
CGTCGGGGGTGATGCCGTGGTGTTGCCAGAGGGTGGCGAGGGAGACCATGACGGCGAAGAGGGCGGGTTGGACGATGTCGACGCGGTCCAAGGGCTGTGTGTCGCGGAGGAGTTCGGTGAGTGACCAGTCGACGTGGGGTGCGAGGGCTTGTTCGCAGGCGGTGATGTGGTCGGCGAAGACGGGGTGGGTGTCGAGGAGTTCGGCGGCCATGCCGGCCCATTGGGAGCCCTGACCGGGGAAGACGAAGACGGTGCGTCCGGTGGTGTCGGTGGTGGCTTCGAGGAGGGCGGGGTGGGGCGCCGCGTTGGTGAGGGCGTGCAGGGCGGTGGTGCGGGTGGCGTGGTCGCCGACGACGACAGCGCGGTGCTCGAACGCGGCTCGGCCGTGGGCGAGGGTGCGGGCGATGCCTGCGGGATCGCCCTGTGCGGTGGTGAGTTGAGCCGCCTGTTCGCGCAGTGCCTCGGGTGAGCGTGCGGACAGCACCCAGGGCAGTACGCCGTCGTCCGTGGCCTCGGTGGCGTCTTCGGCGGGGACTTCCTCCAGCACCACGTGTGCGTTGGTGCCGCTGACACCGAACGAGGACACCCCGGCGCGCCGGGGTCGCCCGTCGGTGTCCCAGTCCCGTGCCTCGGTGAGCAGTTCCACCGCACCCGCCGACCAGTCGATGTGCGGGGAGGGCGCACCCACGTGCAGCGTCTTGGGCAGGACGCCGTGCCGCATCGCCTGCACCATCTTGATCACCCCGCCGACCCCGGCCGCCGCCTGGGCGTGACCGAGGTTGGACTTCAGCGACCCGAGCCACAGCGGCTGTCCGCCCGGCCGGTTCTGGCCGTAGGTGGCGAGGATCGCCTGGGCCTCGATCGGGTCGCCGAGGGTGGTGCCGGTGCCGTGCGCCTCCACGGCGTCGATGTCGGCGGTGGTCAGTCCGGCGTCGGCCAGCGCGGCCCGGATGACCCGCTGCTGGGACGGGCCGTTGGGCGCGGTGAGGCCGTTGCTGGCGCCGTCCTGGTTGACGGCGCTGCCGCGCAGCACGGCCAGCACCGGGTGCCCCAGGCGGCGCGCGTCCGACAGCCGCTCCAGGACCAGCAGGCCCGCGCCCTCGGCCAGCCCGAAGCCGTCCGCGTCCGCCGAGAACGCCTTGCAGCGGCCGTCCGGCGCGAGCCCGCCCTGCCGGCTGAACTCCATGAACATCCCGAGCGTGGACATCACCGTCACCCCGCCCGCGAGCGCGAGGTCGCACTCGCCGGCCTGGAGTGCCCGGGCCGCCAGGTGCAGGGCCACCAGTGAGGAGGAGCAGGCGGTGTCGACGGTGACGGCCGGGCCCTCCAGCCCGAACACGTACGCCAGCCGGCCGGAGGCGACACTGCCGGTGTTGCCGGTCAGCAGATGACCGGTCAGGTCGGAGCCGGCGGTCAGGCGCGGGCCGTAGTCCATCGTCATCGCACCGACGAACACCCCGGACCGGCTGCCCCGCAGCGTCCCGGGGTCGATCCCGGCCCGTTCGAACGCCTCCCAGGCGATCTCCAGCAGCAGCCGCTGCTGCGGGTCCATGGCCAGTGCCTCGCGCGGGGAGATACCGAAGAACGCCGCGTCGAACCGGTCGGCCTCGTGCAGGAAGCCCGCCGCCCGTTGGTAGTACCGGCCCGGCCTGCGGCCGTCCGACCCGTGGCCCGCGGACAGGTCCCAGCCGCGGCCCGCCGGGAACGGGGTGACGGCGTCGGTCCCGGCGGCGACCAGGTCCCACAGCCGCTCCGGTGAGTCGGCGCCGCCCGGGTAGCGGCAGCCCATCGAGACGATCACCACGGGGTCCTCGCCCGCCGCCCGGCCCGCCGGGGCGGGGGCGGCGTCGGCCCGCTCGCCTCCGCCGAGCAGCTCGGTGCGCAGGAAGGCGGCGAGCGCCCGCGGGGTGGGATGGTCGAAGACCGCGGTGGCGGGCAGCCGCAGCGCGGTGGCGGCGCCCAGGCTGTTGCGGATCTCCAGCGCGGTGACCGAGTCCAGGCCCAGGTCCAGGAAGGCGCGGTCGGCGGGGACCGGGCCGGTGCGGGCCAGCGCGTCGTTGACGCAACGGTGGACCAGGTCCAGCAGCAGGGCGTGCTGCTCCCGCTCGGAGCGGGCCGCCAGCCGTTCCGCCAGCGGGAGTTCGTCCGGGGCGGTGGCGGCGGCCGGCTCACGCGCCGGTTCCGGCAGGTGCACGTCCCGGCCGCCGGCCCCGGCGGCGAGGGCCGCGAGGTCCGGCCCGTGTCCGTCCACGAACAGCTCGCCGAGGGTGGTCAACATCCGCTCCGGGCCGCCCTGTCGGCGCCGTAGCGAGCCCCGGACGCGGGCGTCGGCGCCGCACTCGCGCGCGGTCTCCTGGAGTGCCGAGGTCAGCACGGGGTGCGGGCTGACCTCCAGCAGCAGCCGGTGACCGTCGGTCAGCAGCGCTTCGGCGGCCTGCGCGAACAGGACGGTGCCCCGCAGGTTGCGGCACCAGTGGTCGGCGTCCAGCACCGGGTCGGCCAACAGGCCGCCGGTCAGGCCGGAGTAGAACGGCAGCCGGGCGGCCCGGGGGCGCAGCGGCGCCAGCGCCGCCCGCAGGTCGGGCAGGATCGCGTCGATGTGCGCGGAGTGGGCCGCCAGACCGACGGCGACCGTGCGGGCGTGCAGGCCGAGCCGGGTGAAGTGCTCGACCAGGTCGGCGGCGGCGTCGGCGTCCCCGGAGACGACCACCGAGCCTGGGCCGTTGACGGCGGCGACGGTGAGCCGCCCGCCCCAGCGGTCCAGCAGTGGCCGTACGCGGTCGGCGGAGGCCATCACGGAGACCATCTCGCCCCGGCCGGCGAGCGTCGCCTGCAGCCGGCTCCAGTGCGCGGCGACCCGGGCGGCGTCGTCCAGGTCGAGCGCCCCGGCGACGACCGCGGAGCTGATCTCGCCCATGCTGTGGCCGAGCACCGCCGCCGGCCGGATGCCGTACGACTCCCAGAGCGCCACCAGGGCGAGCGTCACCGCGAACAGCACCGGTTGGACGACGTCGGCTCGCTCCAGCGCGGGAGCGCCGGGCGCGGCGCGCAGCACGTCCGGGACCGACCAGCCGGTGAACGGTTCCAGGGCCTGCGCGCAGTCGTCCAGCCGGGCCCGGAAGACGGGCGATCCGGTGAGCAGGTCGACGGCCATGCCCGGCCACTGGGAGCCCTGGCCGGGGAAGACGAAGGCGGTGGTGCCGTCCGCGGCGGCGCCGGTCACCAGGCCCGGTGCGGGGCTGCCGGCGGCGAGCGCGGCCAGCCGCTCCAGCAGGCCGTCGCGGTCGGTGCCGACGATCGCCGCGCGGTGCCGGCCGGGGGCGCGGCGGCCGAGGGCCCGCGCCACGTCCGCGGGTCCGGTGCCGGGGTCGGCCGCCAGGTGGCGGTGCAGGTTCGCCGCGTCCGCCGCGACCGCGGCCGGGGTGGGGCCGGAGAGGGTCCACAGCACCGGCGTGGCCGGGCCTGATCCATGAGCCATGGTGCGTTCCCACTCCTTCGCGACGGGCCGGGCCGGTGGGCGTGGCCCGGCCGCGTGGTGATCGGCGGACGTCCGGGTCCGACCGTGGCGGGTCCGGTTCCCCGGCGCCCGCATTCCCGGCGCCGACGACCCGGAACGGATTTCCGGTGTGAATTCCGCGGACGCGCCGCGGGAGCCCGTCCGTCACGGGAACCGGGGCTCCGGGCATTCCGGTTCCCCCGCTCGGAGCGACCGTCGCCGCCTTTACCCGCACGGCGACGGAATTCCCGCACGGCGGGGCGGACGGAAACGCCATGCAGATGCTGTCAGCCGTCGATATCGTCTCGATAGCGCGAACCGCGACAACCCCTGCCCCCGGCCCATTTCAGGTGTTCCGGCATTTCCGCGCACGGCCCCTGCTACGGTGGCGGCGCGGCGCCCGGGGGCCGGTGGTTCCGGCGCCGGCGGCGGCCGAAAGCCCGGCACGCGCCGCCCGTTCCCTTTCCGTGGAATTCCCGAAGGAGGAGCACCATGGCACTCGGTTACCTTTTCGGCGGCGGTGTCGGCACCGAGCCGCACGGCCTGGAGCTGTACCGGGCCTATCCGGTGATGCGGGACCTGTACGCGCAGATCGCGCGGTGGACCGGTCTCACCCCCGGGCAACTGCTCGACGAGGAGCTGCCGAAGGGCCGGGAGGAGCGGCAGAGCGCCGGCACCGTCCGCGAGACCGCCCTGGCCGTCGCGGTGCACGACATCCTGGCCGGGCACGGCCTGCGGCCCGCGGTGCTCGGCGGGCTCAGCCTCGGCGCCATGACGGCCGGCAGCCTGGCCGGAGCGGTGGACCGGCGGGCGCTGTTCGAGATGCTCGCGCACACCCGGCTGGCCCCCGAGCAGGCCGACGGCGACCCGGAGCAGGGCATGGCGCTGGCCTTCGTCCCGGCCGGGGCGGACACCGCGCTGTACGGCGAGGGCCGCCCGGGCGTGCACCGGGCCGGCGACTTCGGCCCGACCGCCGACGGCGCCGCCCGGATCCTGATGCTGTCCGGCGAGCGGGCCGCCCTCGACGAGCTGGTCGCCGAGGTGCCGCCGGGGACGCTGGTCCCGCTGCCCGACCGGACGATCGCCGTGCACTCGCCGCTGCGCGCGCCGTTCCGCGCCTTCCTGGCCCCGTACCTGGAGGCGATGGAGTTCACCGACCCCCGCCTGCCGCTGGTCTCCTGCCTCGACCGCCGGACGCTGACCACGGGCGCCGGGGTCCGGGACCTCTTCGACCGCAACGCCACCGACCCGATCAGCCTGGTGGACGTCTACACCGGGATGAAGGAGGAGGGCGTGCGGCTGGGGCTGGTCATCGGCGGCTCGATCCCGGACGGCATCCTGCGCTTCCCGTTCCCGGTGGTCCACGTGGACCGGCCCGAGCACGTCGAGCAGGTCCTCACCAGCGTCTACGAGTTGGGCATCGACGTTCCCGAGGCGGAAGTCCCCGGGGCCGACGTCCCCGAGACGGGTGTCCCCGAGGCCGACGCCCCCGGGGCCCGCCCGGGCACCGGGACCGCTGCGGCGCCCGACCCGCGGGCCGGCCGGTGACCGGGTGGGACGCGCTGACCGACGGTTGGCTCGCCACCGACCTCGACGGGTGGGCCCGGCACGTCGTCCGCCGGCACTTCGACCCGGCGACCGGCAGCCCGTACTGGCTGCGCCGGGCGAAGCGGCTGGACTTCGACCCCCGTGACCTCACCCGCTACGCCGAGCTGACGGCGTTCGGCCCGTTCCCGCTGGACGACCTGCGCACCGGCGACCCGGCCGACCTCGTCCCGCTGGCCGTGCCGCGCCCGCTCACCGGCCGGGTGTGGGACACCGGCGGCACCACCGGGGCGCCCTGCCGGGTCTTCTACACCCCCGACATGCTGCTGCACCGCGGCGTGTGGCGGCGCTGGTCCTTCGTCCAGGAGGGTTTCCGGCCCGGCCGGACCTGGCTGCAGGCCACCCCCACCGGCCCGCACCTGATCGGCAACGGCGTCTGGGAGGCGTCCGAGCTGCACGCCGGCCAGGTGTACGCGCTCGACATGGACCCGCGCTGGGTGAAACGGCTGATCCGGGCCGGCCGGCTCGCCGACGCCCGCGAGTACACCGACCACCTGCTGGAGCAGATCGCCGACGTGCTCGCCCGCGGCACCGTCGACTACCTCACCACCACGCCCGCCCTGCTCCAGGCGCTGTGCCGGCGCCATCCCGCCCTGGTGGCGGCACTCGACGGGGTGCGCCTGAGCGGCACCCAGATCGGCCCGGAGGCGTACCAGGACTTCCTGGCGGCGCTGGACGGCGGCATCTGCGGCCTCAGCTACGGCAACACCTTCGGCAACGCCGCCGGCCTGACCACCCGTCAGGACGCCGACCTGCTGCCGTACGTACCCAACCACCCCCAGGTCACCATGGCGGTCGTGCACCGCGACGACTGGACCGTACCGGTGGCGTACGGGGCCACCGGCCAGGTCCGGCTCACGGTGCTGCACGAGGATCTCCTGCTGCCCAACATCCTCGAACGCGACCAGGCCCTGCGGTACGACTGCGCCGGCGTGTGGCCGAGCGACGGGGTGGCCAACGTGCGGCCCCTCCAGGTGACCTCGACCGCCCCGGAGGGGCTCTACTGACACCCCCGACCCGCGCGCGGGAACCGGGCCCGGCCGGCGACGGCCGGGCCCGGGGCCGGTCTACCGGGCCAGCGCCGGGCCGGTCTACCGGGCGAGCGCCGCGGGCCCGGGGTAGCGCGGCAGGCCCAGCTCGCGCCAGATCCCGTCCAGCGCCGCGACGAACTCCCGCACCTCGTCCGGACCGTGCACCGCACCGGGCGCGACCCGCAGGATCTCCTCGCCGGCCCGGACACTGGGCGCGTTGATCGCCTGCACGTAGCAGCCGTGGCGCTCCAGCAGCAGGTCGGAGATCCGCTTGCACACCGGCTCGTCGCCCACCAGCACGGAGACGATGTGCGACCGGTCCGACAGGAAGGGGATCTCCCGGTCCTTCAGCAGCCGGTGCATCAGCTGCGCGTTCTCCCGCAGCCTGGTCCGCTCCACGTCCGAACCGCGCAGGTGGCGGACGGCCGCCAGGCTGCCCGCCACCACCGCCGGCGGGAGCGCGGTGGTGAAGATGAACGGCCGGGAGAGGCTGCGCACCACGTCGACCACCGCGGCCGGCCCCGCGATGTAGCCGCCGACCGTGCCGAACCCCTTGGCCAGCGTGCCCATGATCACGGTGAACTCGTCCGCCAGGCCCAGCGCGGCGGCGATGCCCGCCCCCTGCGGCCCGTACATCCCGACCGCGTGCACCTCGTCGAGGAAGGTCATCGCGCCGTACCGCTTGGCGATGTCGGCGATCTCCGCCAGCGGCGCCAGGTCGCCCGCCATCGAGTACACCGACTCCGTGACGATCAGCTTGGGGCGCCCGGGGGGCGAGGCCGCGATCAGCTCCTCCAGGTGGGTGGTGTCGTTGTGCCGGAAGACCCGCTTCTCGGCCCCGCTGTGGCGGAGCCCGTCGATGATCGAGGCGTGGTTCAGCCGGTCCGAGAAGACCACGCAGTCGGTCAGCCGGGCCGGCAGCACGGAGAGCGCGCCGTCGTTCGCCGTGTAGCCCGAGGTGAAGAGCAGCGCGTCCTCCTTGCCGTGCAGATCGGCCAGTTCCCGCTCCAGCAGCACGTGGTACTGGTTGGTCCCGGCGATGTTCCTCGACCCGCCCGCCCCGGCCCCGAACTCGTCCAGCGCCTCGCGCATCGCGGCCAGCACCAGCGGATGCTCGCCCATCCCCAGGTAGTCGTTGCTGCACCAGACCCGGATGTCGCTGACGACGCCGTTCCGCGCGTTCCGGGCCGCGGGGAATTTCCCGGCCCGCCGCCCGATCTCCAGGAATTCCCGGTGCCCCGCGGTGTGCGCGGATTCCAGGTCCCGGGGCGGGAAGAAGGTGCGGTAATGCGTCATGGCGTCCACTCGCTCTCAGGAAACCGGCACGGTACGGGGCCTCGGCCGCACGGGCCGGCGATTCACCCGGTATTCCCGGCGGCGCGCGAGGTGAAGGCCGGAACCGCGTCCGGTCACCCATATTGTCCGCTGCACACAACCGGCCCGTTCCGGACCGTCGGCGGGCCCGGATGTTCGACGTGCCGACATCATCTCAGGACGCCATATCATTTCGATAGCGCCGCCCGCGACAGTACGGCCAGGGACGATCGCCCCGGAATTCCCCCCGAATTCGCGCGGCGCGCTGCTATGCTCGCCGGAATCCAGCCGCCAGCCGATCGGAATCGCCATGCCAGCGAACGACACCTACGTCGGCCAGATCCTCCGGGTGCTCGCCGCCGACCCGGCCCGCACCGTCCTCACCTGGCAGGACGGCAGCCTCACGGCGGCCGGATTCACCGCCTCGGTCCGCTCCGCCGCCCAGGTCCTGCACCGGCGCGGCGGACGGCCCGCGGACGGCCCGGGCGGGGCGACGGACACCGTGGTCGCCATCCTCACCACCACCAACTCCCCGGCCACCCTGCTGCTCCGGTACGCCGCCAACCTGATCGGCGCCACCGCCGTCCACCTGCACACCACCAACGCGGTCGACCCCGGCGAGCGGCTCACCCGGGACGCCGAACTCGCCATCCTGACCGAGACCCGGGCCACCGTCCTGGCCGTCGACGCGGACCACCTCCCGCTCGCCCGCGAACTGCTCGCCCGCCTGCCGCAGCCGCCGCTCCTGGCCGCCCTCGGCGACCTCGGCCCCGACGTCCTCGACCTGACCGCCGGCGCCGACACCGACCCGCCCGAGGTCCCGATCCCGCCCGACCGGTCCGCCGTGACCACCTACACCTCCGGCACCACCGGCCGCCCCAAGGGGATCGCGGTCGACTTCCGCACCCGCAACGGCTTCATCGCCGCCGGACTCCAGATGGCCTGGCGCGCCGTCTACCTGGCCACCCTGCCGATGAGCCACTCCAGCGGCGCGACCGCGGACGACTCGCTCGCCTCCGGCGGCTCGGTCGTGCTGCACCGGGGCTTCGACGCGGGCGAGGTGCTGCGCGCCGTGGCCGAGCACCGGGTCACCCGGCTGCTGATCTCGCCGCCGCAGCTGTACCGGCTGATGGACCACCCCGCGGCGGCCCGCACCGACCTGTCCAGCATCACGATGCTCTGCTACACGGGTTCCCCCGCCTCGCCCGCCCGGCTCGCCGAAGCCGTCGAGCGCTTCGGCGACGTGCTCATCCAGATCTACGGCACCAGCGAGGCCGGCGCGATCGGCATGCTCACCCCCGCCGATCACCACGAGCCCGAGCTGCGGTCCACGGTCGGGCGGGTCCTCGCGGGCGAGGTCCGGGTCCGCGACCCGTACGACCACCACGACCTGCCGCCCGGCGAGGTCGGCGAGATCTGCGTCCGGTCCCCGTTCGCGATGCGCGAGTACCTCGGGGACCCGGAACTCACCGCCCGCACCGTCCGGGACGGCTGGGTGCACACCGGCGACCTCGGCCGGCTCGACGAACGCGGCTACATCCACCTCAGCGGCCGGCTGGCCGACGTGGTGAAGACCAACGGCATCAAGATCCACCCGACCGCCGTCGAGAACGCCCTGACCGCCCACCCGGGCGTGGTCCAGGCCGCCGCCTTCGGCGTGCCCGACACCGATCTCGTCGAGCACCTGCACGCCGCCGTGGTGCTGCGCGACGGCGCCGCCGCCACCGTCGCCGCCCTGCGCGAGCACCTCGCCACCGCGCTCTCCCCGCAGCACGTCCCGGACGTGATCGCCGTCCGCCCCGAGCTGCCGCTGACCGCCACCGGCAAACCCGACCGGGCCCGCCTGGTCGCGGACGCCCGCAGGTAGCCGCCGATGCTCTCCCTGGCCGCCGTGCTCGCCGAGTCCGCGCTGCGCCGGCCCGACCACCCCGCGCTCGTCCTCGGCACCGAACGGACCACCTACCACGAGCTGTGGGCCGGCGCCCGGCGCTACGCGGCGGTGCTGCGCGAGCACGGCATCGGCCCCGGCGACCGGGTCGCCCTGCTGCTCCCCAACAGCCGGCACTTCCCCCTGGCGTACTTCGGGGTGCTGGCCCTCGGCGCGGTCGCCGTACCCGTCAACGCCCTGCTCCGGGCGGAGGAGATCGCCCACGTGCTGCGCGACGCCGAGGTGGCCGCCCTGGTCTGCGCGGCGTCGCTGCTGGACGAGGGCGGCCGGGCCGCGGAGGCCGTCGGCACACCCGTCCTGACGGTGGATCAGGAACGGGACGCGGGCCGGCCGCGGCTGGACGCGCTCGCCGCGGCCGCCGTCCCGGTCGCCGGCGCGGTGCCGCGCGAGCCCGGCGACCTCGCGGTGGTGCTCTACACCTCCGGCACCACCGGCCGTCCCAAGGGCGCCATGCTCACCCACCTCAACCTGGTGATGAACACCGGCACCACGATGCTCTCCCCGTTCGACTTCCGCCCCGACGACGTGCTGCTCGGCTGCCTGCCGCTGTTCCACACCTTCGGCCAGATCTGCGGCATGGTCACCTGCTTCCGGGCCGGCGCCACCCTGGTGCTGATGCCCCGGTTCGACGGGGAGCGGGCGCTGGACCTGCTGGTCCGCGAACGGTGCACGCTGGTGATGGGCGTGCCGACGATGTACCTCGCGCTGCTCGCCGCCGCCCGCACCGATCCGCGCCGGCCACCGCTCGACCGGGCGTTCTGCGGCGGCTCGGCCCTGCCGGTGCCGGTCCTGGAGGAGTTCCGGGAGACGTTCGGCTGCCCGGTGTACGAGGGGTACGGCCTGACCGAGACCTCTCCGGTCGTCGCCTACAACCAGCGCGCGTGGCCGCTGCGGCCGGGCACCGTGGGCCGGCCGATCTGGGGCGTCGAGGTCGGGATCGCCGCCGCGGCGGTGGAGGACCGGGTCGAGCTGCTGCCGGCCGGCGAGACCGGCGAGATCGTGGTCCGCGGCCACAACGTGATGGCCGGCTACCTGAACCGGCCCGCCGAGAGCGCCGAGGCGATCGTCGACGGCTGGTTCCGCTCCGGCGACCTCGGGGTGCTGGACACCGAGGGGTACCTGACCGTCGTCGACCGCAAGAAGGACGTGGTGCTCCGCGGCGGGTACAACGTCTACCCGCGCGAGGTCGAGGAGGTGCTGACCCGGCACCCGGCCGTCGCCCAGGTCGCCGTGGTCGGGCTCCCCGACGCGGTGCACGGCCAGGAGGTGTGCGCGGTGGTGCTGCCGCGACCCGGGATCCGCCCGGACCGGGCGCTCGCCGCGGAGATCACCGCCTGGGGCCGGGAGCGGATGGCCGCCTACAAGTACCCGCGCCGGGTGGAGTTCACCGAGGAGTTCCCGCTCGGCGCCGGCGGGAAGGTGCTCAAACGGGAGCTGGTGGCCCGGCTCACCGGGTGAACCGGCCGCCACCGCGCGCGGCACGCCGCAGCGGTCCGACCCTCACCCGCCGGCGGACGGCAGCGGCGGGGGAGGGCCGGTCTCCACGACGAGGCACTCGCCGACCCGGTTCCTCAGGAAGGCCCTGGCCTTCGACGGCATGCCGTCGTCGGTGACGAAGCAGCCGACCTGCCGCAGGTCGGCGAACCTGCTGAGGCCCACGGTGCCCCACTTGGTGTGGTCGGCGGCCACCACGACCTGCCGGGACCGCGAGATGAACACCCGGTTGGTCTGGGCCTCGGCCAGGATCGAGCTGGTCAGCCCCTCGGACTCGCTCACGCCGTGGGTGCCGAGGATCAGCAGGTCCATGTGCAGGGACGTGATGGTGCGGTCCGCGACGGGACCGACGAGGGCCTCCGTCCGGGTGGCGGTTCCGCCGGTGAGGATGACCGCGGGTGTCCGGCGGGTCGAGGCCGCGGAGCTCCGGACGAGCTGCTCGATCGTCAGCGAGTTGGTGACGATGGTCAGGTCCGGTGTGTTCAGCAGCCGTTCGGCGATCGCGTGCGTCGTCCGGCCGGCGCCCAGTCCGATGACGCTGCCGGGCCGGACCAGGCCGGCCGCCCGGTCGGCGACGGCCGTCCTGGCCGCCGCCTGCGGAACGGACGTCGCGCCGAGGGCGCCGGGCTCCCCGGCGCCGCCCGCGATGGCCACCGCGCCGCCACGGACCTTCCCCATCATGCCGCGCTTCTCCAATGACACCAGGTCGCGCCGCACGGTCACGGCCGACACCCCGAGGATGCCCACCAGGTCCGCGAGGCGCACGGCACCGTCCCGGCGAACGGCCTCCAGGATCAGGGCGTGCCGCTGCTGGGTCAGCAGTCGCTGCTCCGTCATGGCTGCTCCCGTCAGGTGGTGAGGCCGCCCGGGAACCTGGTCTCCCGAGGTTACGAGGGTAGGAAGCGGGGTCGGGCCAAATCAATACCTTGCTAAGTTAATTATTTCCGCCGACCCTTCCGTTCTGGTGGGGAGGGGTGCTGCGGGAGGTCCCTCACTCCGCCGCCCGGGCGCCGGCCGTCCGGGCGGCGAGGCCCGCGATCAGCAGCTCCAGGCCCGCCTCGAACTCGGCGTCCGGGTCGCTCACGGCCAGGTAGGGCGCGACCGACGTCAGCAGCGGGTCGCCCAGGGCCGTGATCTCGTCGACCCGCTGCCACCGCTCGTCCGGGTGCGCCGCGCCGAACGTCAGCGAGTGGCCGAGTTCGCGCAGGATCGCGCCGATGACGAAGGCCGTGTAGGCGCGCAGCACGTTCACCATCTCCTGCGGCTCCAGGCCGAGTTCGGCGAACCCGCCGAGGGCGGAGCGGATCGCGCCGAGGACCGCGGGCGCCTGCGAGGGGCGAGCGCAGACCAGCGGGAAGGCCTTGGGGTGCTCGCGGGCGGCGGTGCGGAACGCGGCGGCGTGCGCCCGGACCCGTTCCTGCCAGGTGCCGTCCTGTGCCCCGCCGAAGTCGATCCGGCCGAGGAGGGTCGCGGCGACGTCGTCGAGCAGGGCCTCCTTGTTGGGGACGTGGTTGTAGAGCGACATCGTCTCCACGCCGAGCGCCGTGGCGAGCTTGCGCACCGAGAAGTTCTCCGGCCCGTCCCGGTCGATCATGGCGACCGCCGCCTCGACGACCTTCTCCCGCGTCAGGCCCAGCCGTCGACCGCGCCCCGTTCCCGTGGCCTTCATGTGCCCTCCCACGTCCGCCGGGGCGATTGACATCACTTACGGCGCAAGTCTAGCCTCGACGAGGAAACACTTACGCCGTAAGTGTCGTGCGCGGGTCCCCGCGTCCGCCCGGACCACCGGCCCCGGGGTCCTCCCCTTCCTCCCCGCCGGCGAGCCGGCCGCGGCCCCGGCCGGCCCGGGCACCACCCCACCTTCACCGTGAGGCGCCGACCCACCGATGACCACCGAAACCCGCCGTGCGGCACGCCAGAAGCTCGTCCTGGACCACTTCCACGACGAGGTCCGCCAGGACTGGGACGACGTCCTGGCCACCTTCCCGCACCCGCACTACGAACTGATCCCGACCATGACGGTCCACGACGGCGACCGCGCCGTGCGCGGCTACTACCGCGCGAGCCGGGTGGCGTTCCCCGACCAGGACCACGAGATCATCGCCCTGCGCCACAGCGACGACGCCGTCATCGTCGAGTTCTGGCTGCTCGGCACCCACCGCGGCCCCCTCGGCGCCATACCGCCCACCGGCAGCCGCTTCCGCGTCCGCATGAGCGCCTACTTCATCTTCGACGAGGACGAGAACCTGGTCTGCGAGCGCATCTACTTCGACAGCCTCACGCTGTTCAGGCAACTGATCGCCGGCCTGAACCCGAGGAGTCCGCGGCACTGGATCCTCGCCGCCCGCTGCCTCAGGGGCCTGCTCAAGGAGGCCGGACGCACCCCCCACCCGGGCCTCACCACCACCACCCCCGCCCCCGCCCTCGCCGGCTGAGGCCCGGCCCGCCACCCGAGGACGGCCCGTGAAGGTCCGTCACCTCAACTGCTCGACCGTGCACCCGCCGGGCGCCCGCCTGGTCTGCCACGTCCTGCTCGTCGAGACGCCCGCAGGCCTGGTCCTGGTCGACTCCGGCCACGGCCTCCACGACATCACCGACCCCGCCGCCGCATCGGCCCGGCCCGGCATCTCGTCCGGCCCGCGCTGCGCGCCGCCGAGACCGCCGCCCGGCAGGTCGAACGGCTCGGCTTCCGCCGGGACGACGTACGGCACATCGTGCTGACCCACTTCGACGCGGACCACATCGGCGGACCGGGCGACTTCCCCGGCGCCACCCTGCACGCCACCGCCGAGGTGCTCGGTTCGGTGATCTCCCCGTCCCGGCGCGAGCGGCACCGCTACCGCCGGGCCCAGTGGGCGCACGGCCCGAGGATCGTCCAGCACGAACCGGACGGGGAGATGTGGCGGGGGTTCGCCGCCGTCAGGGAACTCGACGACGCGATCTCGCCCGGGATCGTCCTGGTCTCCCTCCCGGGCCACACCCGCGGGCACGCGTGCGTCGCGCCGTCGACGCCGGCGACCGGCGGATCCCGCACGCCGGCGACGCCTTCCACCACGCCGGCACCCTCGACGGCCGTTCCGTGGGGCCCGTCTTCCTGGCCGGCATGGAGGTCCTCGTCGCGTACGACCGCCGGAAGGTCCGGGACAACCACGCCCGGCTCGCCGAGCTCCACCGGCGGGCCGATCCCGACCTCCTGATCGTCAACGCCCACGACCCGGACCTGTACGAGCGGGCGCGGGGCGGCCTCGCCGCCCTGAGTTGACTGGGCGTCAGGCGATTCCGGCGCGCAGGTGTGGCGAATCTCGCACTTGACGCCGGTGGCGACCCCGGGCCGAACCCATCGGCGGTTCATCCGGCGCCGGGGACGTGCTCGCCGACCCGCGCGGACGCCCGGCGGTGCGGCACGGCGCCCGGACGCCCCGGCGGGGCGGACCCTCCGGCCGGCCGGCACCGGGCCCCGACGGAGGACCGTGAGGCCCCGGTCCCCGCGGTGAGGGACCGGCCGGTGCGGCCCGCGGTGTCCGGGTGGGAGGCCGGCGCGCAGGTCAGGGCCTCGGTGCGGGCGGTCGCCGTGGCCGCGGGGGTGCGGGGCGGCCCGAACGCCGGGTGAGGCCGCACGGCACCGACGTCCGCCTCCGGTCCGGCTCCGGTCTGGCCTCGATCAGGCTCCGATCAGGCTCCGCCGGTCGAGGACGGGACGCACTCTACGCGCGGAGCGTTCCTGCCGCCGCGGCGCCGGACCGATCATGGGTGCGCGTGGGGGCAGTTGGGCGGCGGTGCGGAGCCGGGCCGTACCGGCACGACCGGCAGGACCTGGTCCGTTGACGCTCCGCGAGGGAGGCGGATAAGGTCACGCCCCATCGAACCCGACCGGTGATGTTCCTCGGACGGTCCGGTGCCCGGCAGTGCGAGCCGGCCCGTGCCCGCCCGTCGCTCCGGACCGGACTCGCCGCTCGCTCCACCCCGCGGACAACTGCTCATCCCGTCGGCCCGCTTCGAAATCCGGCCGCCGGTTCCTCAGCGCGTCGTCGACCGAGATCAGGCGGCCCGACGCGCGCAAAGACCCTCCGCAAGGGACGTGCCGTTGACCAGATCCCCGTCGCCCGCGCCGGATGCCACGCCGTCGGACGCCACGCCCACGGCCGGGGGCGCCGCCGCCCCCACCCCGTCCCGCCCCGCCCGCCGCGGACCGGGCCGCGCCCCCTACCTGGGCATGGCGTGCGTCCTGCTGCTGTCGGGCTGCTCGCTCCTCGCCGCGGACGCCGAGCCCGTCACGACCTTCACCATCGGACTGGACGCCCCCCTCACGGGCAAGCTCTCCGACCTGGGGCTCGGCATCAAGTTCTCGGCGGAACTGGCCATCGCCAAGGCCAACGCCAAGAAGACCGTGCCGGGCGTCCGGTTCGTCCTGGACGCCAAGGACGACCAGGCGGACGAGAAGCTCGCCCGCTCCAACGGCGAGGCCTTCGTGGCCGACCCCAACGTCGTCGGCGTGGTCGGCCCCCTCACGTCGTCCGGCGCACTCGCCATGGCCCCGGTGCTGGCCCGGGCGAACCTCGCCGAGATCTCACCGTCGAACACGGCGCCCGGCCTCACCTGGGGCGAGGACTACCGCACCAAGGGCAAGGTGCGCCCGTTCCCCACGTACTTCCGCACCGTCACCACCGATGCCGTGCAGGGCCCGCTGCTCGCCCGCTACGCCCGCAGCCAGCTGAAGGCCGAGCGCGCCGTCGTGGTCAGCGACACCAAGGCCTACGGCAGCAACCTCGCCGCCGAGTTCGCGACGGCCTTCGAGGAGGCCGGCGGCAAGGTGCAGCTCAGGACGACCATCGAGCCGGCCACCACGGACTTCTCCAAGCTCGTCCGGCAGATCGCCGGCCTGCACCCGGACATCGTCTACTACGGCGGGGAGCACCCCGAGGGCGGCCCGCTGTCCGCGCAGCTGAAGGCCGCCGGGGTCAAGGTGCCGGTGGCGGGCGGCGACGGGCTGCACACCGACGGGTACATCAAGGCCGCCGGCCCGTCCTCCGACGGCGACCTGGCCAGCAATCCGGGCATCTCGGTCGAGGGACTCGCCTCCGCTTTCACCTTCCTGGACGAGTACCAGAAGGCCGGCCACGCGGAGACACCCGGGCCCTTCGGCCCGTACGCCTACGACTCCACGTGGGCGCTGATCGAGGCGGTCGGCCGTGCCCGGCAGGGCAAGAAGACGGCCTCCGGCTCGGGCGCGGAGCTCCGCAAGTCCGTCGCCGAGGCCGTGCCGGACGTCGACTTCTTCGGTGTGACGGGCGACGTGTCCTTCGACGAGTTCGGTGACACCCGCAACCAGGTGGCATCGATCTACCAGGTGCAGAAGGGGAGTTGGACGGCCATCGTCCCCATCGGCCGGCTCCGCGACCTCTGACGCCGCCGCCGCGGCGCGGCATCCGCCCCTCTCCCTCCCGTCTCCTCCCTGTTCACTCCGCTGCGGCCGTGGTCGCGCGGTCCGTGCGGCCCTCCCCGGGTCGAGGACCGCGACCGCGGCCGTGTGCGCGTGCGCGTCAGCGCGCCTCTTCCAGGTGGGCGCCCGTCGGCCCGGCTCGTGCGGACTTCCCGCGCCATGTCCGGCCGCGCCCACGACCTGCCCGCAGCCCGTGCCCACCGCATCGTGAAGACCTGCGCCCGGCGTCGGATCCCGGCCCCGGCCCACGGCGGCAGCCGAGGCCGTCCGCGGTCCGAAGCGGTCGGAGGTGGCCGGAGCGGACCCGTTGGGGAGCGCATGAGGCCGGGCTTGCACCCCCGCCCGCGGCGACCGGCGGAAGTAGCCAGGGGCGGCTAGTTCTGCCTGTGTTACTGCCTGGTAATGCCTGATGGGTCGTCCGTACCGTACTGGACGGCGCGCGAAACCCGGCTCCACCCCGCCAGGCCTCGGGCCCGGTTCTCCCGCGCGCATCCCCTCTGCCGGCCCTACGGAAATCCGAGGTCCCCCCTTGCCCCTTGCCATCCACTCCCGCCTGCGCACCCGCGCCCTCGCCACCCTGCCGGCCCTGGCCGGGCTGATCGGCGCGCTGCTCGTCCTGCCCGCCACCGCCGCCCACGCGGACACGCCGGACCGCCACTCCACGGCGTCGTACAACTCCCAGGGCGCCCGCTGGAGCGACGTGCGGGCCATCAGTAACGACAACGACATCGTCGCCGTCCAGGAGGCGGGCTCCAACCCGCACCAGTACGGCATGTCGCTGCTGAGCACGACCTCCCACAACGGCTACACGGTCTACCTCTTCCGGTGGGGCTCCCGTTACGTCTACTGGTTGGACACCGACCCGACCGGGCACCGGGTCACCCTGGCCACCGTCACCCACACGATGGCCCACGAGATCTTCGTCGCCCCGCCCGGCCGTGCCGGTAACCGGCCCGCGCTCGGACTGCGCTTCGACGACGACATCTACTACAACGTCCACGCCGCCGCCTCGGGCGCCAGCAACGAGGCGCCGGAGCTGCTCGGCAACATCGCCTACCAGGCGACCGCCGCCGGACGCGCGTGGACGGCGATGGGTGACTTCAACCGCGACCCGAACCAGGGGATGTTCACCGTGGCCGCCGGCCTGAACGGCTTCGTCTACCACAGTGGTGCGGCGACCCAGCAGAGCGGCGGCGAACTCGACTACATGGTCTCTACCCGCCCCATGGGCAACTTCCGCGGGATGCGGGTCGCCGGCCGCAGTTCCGACCACTACCCGATCTACTACCGGACGCGGATCGTCGGTGCCGGGTCGGTGGTCGACCTGGTCGACGACGCCCACCCCGGCAGCTTCCTCGGCTTCGAGAGGCGCAGCAGCGCCAACGGCACCCGTGTGGTCGCCGGCGCCTACGACGCAAAGGGGAGCCTGTGGACCATGCGGCACGCGGCGGGCGGCGGCCAGTGGGACTTCAACATCGTGAACAACGCGACCGGCAAGTGCGTCGACGTCGAAGGCGGCCCGAGGGCCTCCGACGGGTCGCCGCTGAGCGAGGGGGACTGCCAGGGGACGTACTCCCAGATCTTCAACCTGACCTGGTGGTTTGAGGAGCCGGGCGCCTGGAAGATCCAGCACAAGAGCACCGACCTGTGCGTGGACAACGCGGGCATCCTGATGCTGCACCCCTGCTCCACGCACACCCCGAGCGAGCGCTTCCTGCCGCACTTCCACTGACCCGTCAGCCGACCGCCCCGGCCCCCGACGGGCCGGGGCGGTCGGCCGTCCACGGTGGCGGGCCCTTCCCCCCCTCGCGCGTGAACCCGCCCGCTGCGAGGCGCCTGCCCGGTGCCGTGCCGTGCCGTGCCGTGTGGTGCCGTGCCGTGCCGTGTGGTGCCGTGCCGTGCGGTGCCACCCGCTCCGCACCGGCCGCGTCCTCTCCGGCCTTTGTCCCGCGGGCCGTTGGGCCTTCTCCCGCCCTTCGCCGGCCGTTCTGCCGCCGCCGCGAACGCATGGCCCCGACCCTTCCCGACGGCTGTCCATCGGACGGCCGTCTGTTGACGTGTCGTGGACCGGACCGATTGGATGGCCAAAGTTGGCTATACATCTTTGGTCCGCGGTCGGCCCCGGACCACGCCCGAAAGGTTGTCGTGTGACGCCGGAAGCAGTACCGCTCGCCGTCCTCGCCGCAGCGCTGCTGCACGCGCTCTGGAACGCCATGGCGCATCGCGCCGGGGACCGGCTGGCCGGGTTCGCCTTGATGAGCACCGCGACCTTCGGGTGCGGCCTGGCCGTCACCTGCGTCGTCCCGGCCCCGGACCCGGCGGCCTGGCCGTTCCTCGCGGCGTCGTGCGCGCTCCAGGTCGGCTATCAGCTGCTCCTGATCCAGGCCTACCGGCTCGGCGACTTCGGGCAGATGTACCCGATCGCCCGCGGCACCTCGCCACTGGTCGTCGCGCTGCTGTCGGTCACCGTGCTCGGCCGGACGCTGCCCGCCGTCCAGGCGGCCGGCGTGCTGGTCGTCTCGCTCGGCCTGGCCGGGCTGGCGTTCGCCGGCGGCCTGCCGGGGCGCGACCAACTCCCGGCGCTCGCCGCGGCGTTGGGCACCGGGGTGCTGATCGCGGGATGCACGGTGATGGACGGCACCGGCGTACGTCGGGCCGACGGCACCGCGGGCTACCTGGCCTGGATGTTCCTCGGCCAGGGCGCGGCGATGGTCCTGGTCGCGCTCGCGGTCCGGGGGCGGCCGCTGCTCACCGCGATGCGCCACCGGCCCTGGCCGGGCCTGATCGGCGGTGTGATGTCGCTGGCCGCGTACGGGCTGGTGGTGTGGGCCCAGACGGTCGGCGACCTGGCCGCGATCGCAGCGCTGCGCGAGACCAGCATCCTGATCGCCGCCCTGATCGGCGCCTTGGTGCTGCGCGAACCCCTCGGTCGCTCCCGGATGGCCGCCGGGGCCGCGGTGGTGGCGGGCATCGTGCTGCTCAGGCTCGGCCACGGCTGACGGCCCGGCGGTCCCGCGGGCCCGGCGCCCGCGCTACCTGTGGTCCAGGGCCGCCACCAGTTGCGGCAGGGCGCCGGTGGCCGTGATGAGGGCCAGGTGGTCGTGGAAGTCCCGGCTGTGGACGATCAGGCCGTCGCGGACCCTCAGCACCTGGATGTTGGCGGCCTCGAAGGTCCGCCCGGTCGGCCGGTGGTGCACCCGGTAGTCCCATTCGGCGACGATCAGCTCCGGGTCGTCGGTCTCCCGGATCACCACGTTCGCCGGGGTCAGCTCGAAGGGGCTGACGGCGGCGACCTGTGCGAACCGCTCCGCGAGCGCCGCCCGCCCCTCGGTGCGGCGCGGCCCGACCGGCTCGAAGACGGTCTCCACGACGGCGTCCTCGGCGTAGAGGCCGGCCAGTTCGGCGTAGCGGCCCGCGGCGATGCCGTCGAGCAGTCGGGTGAAGACGGCGCGCGGTGACGGCGTTTCGGACATGGTCCACCCCCGGTGGGATCCGTCGCTAGAATCGGACTAGCGAATCCGCTTTTGAGGATACGGACTAGCCACTCCGCTTGTCCAGGGGGTCCGGCAGCCCGGCGCAACGCTTCAGGGTTCAACGTTTCAACGGGAAGGTGAAGGAATGAGCGGTGCCACC
Organism: Kitasatospora sp. NPDC088346; assembly: GCF_044740765.1. Taxonomy (NCBI): domain Bacteria; kingdom Bacillati; phylum Actinomycetota; class Actinomycetes; order Kitasatosporales; family Streptomycetaceae; genus Kitasatospora; species Kitasatospora sp. NPDC088346. The sequence continues at coordinate 123,830 of NZ_JBIURH010000018.1, read as the reverse complement.
GAGCGCCCGCTGCGGGCGGACGCGGCCCGGAACCGGGCCAAGCTGCTGGACGTCGCCACGGAGGTGTTCACCACCCGCGGCGTCGGCGTGCCGACCGAGGAGATCGCCCGCGCCGCCGGGGTCGGAGTCGGCACGCTCTTCCGGCACTTCCCGACCAAGGAGGCGTTGCTGGAGGCCGTGATGGTGCGCCGGCTGGAGGCGATCGCCACCCGGACCGCGCAACTCGCCGCCGAGCTGGAGCCCGCCGACGCCTTCTTCGCCTGCTTCCGCCTGGTGATCGAACAGTCCGCGGGCAAGAACGAGTTCGCCCAGGCGCTCGCCGCGGCCGGTGTCGACGCACACGCGGCCCTGCAGCAGTCCAGCGCGACGATCCAGACGCACCTGGCCGCACTGCTGGACGGGGCGCAGCGGGCCGGAGCCGTCCGCCCCGAGCTCGGCCTGCCGGAGCTGATCGCCCTGCTGGTCGGCACCAGTACGACGATGGAGCACCTCGGCGCTGACCCGGCCGCCCGGCAGCGGATCTTCGACGTGGTCTTCGACGGTCTGCGGCCGCGCTGACCGTCCCTGCGGACGCCGCGCTCCGGCGGCTCCGCCCGGCTCGCGGCGCGCCGGGCCGGGAAGCGTAGTACACCGGAAGGATGGACGGTTCCGACGGTGTGCAAGGGGTCGTGCCGGACGGCTCGGACCTCTGTGACCAGTGCGCGGTGGTGGTGCCCGCCGACCGGCTGGCGGTCCTGCGGGTCCCGGACTCCTCGGCGGTCACCGGCGACGCACGCTTCGACGGGGAGCGGCTGCTGCGCGCCTGCGGCGAGGCCCACCTCGTCGAACTGGCCGCCGTCTACCAGCACCGCCCCTTCGTCACCGAAGAGCTGTGGGCCGGCCAGATCACCCGCGCGGTGGCGTTGCTGGGCCCGCTCGACGACGACGAGATGTACGACCGGGTGGCCGCCATGACCGGCCTCGACGAGGAGCAGGTGATGCGGGCGGCGGCCTGGCAGGAGACCCACGGCCGCCCCTTCGGAGCAGGCTGACCCGACAGGCCGCCGCGCTCTCCCTGCCCTGGGCGACGCCGGGTACGGCCGAGTCCGTATCCGAACGGCTCCGGTGCCGGCCCCCGTGCCGGGCTCGCGCCGGCCCCCGCGCCGGTCAGCGGGTCGGACGGCGGCCGGTGCGGCGCAGGCGCGCGCCGGCCAGCGCCAGGGCGCCGACGAACACGAGGATCCCGACGACCAGCAGGTAGAGCAGACCGTCGGCCACCGCGCCGATGATGCCGAGCACGACGGCCACCAGGATCAGGAACAGGACCCACAGCATGGGCTTCTCCTCGCCGCGCCGACGGCGGTACCCGTTCCGTGGGGTCGGGCGGCCGTGGTGAGATCCGCGCGGCCGAACAGGAGGGCGTGGCCCGGGGGGAGTCCGGCCGGCAGGCGGCCGGCCAGGGACTCGCCGACGAGCCCGACGAGCCCGGTGGGCCCGGTGAGCGCGGTGAGCGCGGAGAACTCCGAAACGGTGTGCCGGCGCGCGGCGTCGTGCGGCTTCTTCACGATCATGGCGAGACCTCCGTGGCGCGGATGTCGCCGGTCATCGACCGTGCGCCTGCCCGGCCCGAGCCGTCGTACACGCGACCCGGCCCGGTGGTGCTCCCCGCGCTGCCGGCCGCCGGTCCGCGTCCGCGGTCAGCGGCCGGGCAGCTGGTCGCGGCGGCGCACGAGGTACGCCGTCTCGGCGGTGTTGCCGGCCAGGCCGATGGCGCGCTGGTAGGCGGCCCGCGCCTGCTCGCTCCGGCCCAGGCGGCGCAGCAGGTCGGCGCGGGTGGCGTGGAAGGCGTGGTAGCCGTCCAGCGGCAGGGCGTCCACCTGCGCCAGGGCGACCTGCGGGCCGTCGAGCTCGGCCACGGCGATCGCGCGGTTGAGGCGCACGATCGGCGACGGGTCGAGGCGGACCAGCTGGTCGTACAACGCGACGATCTGGGTCCAGTCGGTGTCGCGGATGTCGCGGGCGTCGGTGTGGACGGCGTTGACGGCGGCGAGGAGCTGGTACCGCCCCGGAGCCCGGCCGGAGGCGAGGCGGGCGCGGACCAGCGCGTGGCCCTCGGCGATCAGGTCGCGGTCCCACGCGCCGCGGTCCTGCTCGCCGAGGGGGACGAGTTCGCCGTCGGCCGACGTCCGGGCGGTGCGGCGGGCCTCCGTGAGCAGCATCAGTGCCAGCAACCCGGTCACCTCGCCGTCCTGCGGCATCAGTTCGTGGACCAGTCGGGCCAGCCGGATCGCCTCGGCGGTGAGGTCGGCGCGGACCGCCTCCGTCCCGGGACCCGAGGCCAGGTAGCCCTCGTTGAAGATCAGGTAGAGGACGGTGAGCACCCCGGAGACCCGCGCCGGAAGGTCCTCACGCGACGGCACGCGGTACGGGATCCCCGCCGCCTTGATCTTCTCCTTCGCACGGGTGATCCGCCGGCCCACGGCGGCCTCCCCGGACAGGAGCGCACGGGCGATCTCCGGCACGGTCAGCCCGCCGACCATCCGCAGGGTCAGCGCGACCCGCGTCGGCAGGGCGAGCGCGGGATGGCAGCACGTGAAGACCAGGCGCAGCCGGTCGTCGTCGACGGGACCGAGCGGCTCGCCCGGGCCGGACGGGTCGGACAGCATCAGCGCCTCCCGGTGTCTGTCCAGGCGCCCGGCCTCACGCCGGAGCCGGTCGATGGCCCGGCGCCGGGCGGTGGTGGTCAGCCACCCGCCCGGATTCGCCGGGACACCGTCGACCGGCCAGCGTTCGACGGCGGTCGCGAAGGCCTCGGCGGTCATCTCCTCGGCGAGGTCGAGATCGCCGAAGCGCCTGGTCAGGGCCGCGACCACCCGGGCCCACTCCTCGCGGTGGACCCGGGTGACCGCCTCGCCGACATCGGTCGCACTCACAGGAACGGCCGCACCTCGACCTTGCGGTTGCAGGCCTTCGAGCCGCCGGCCGCCAGTTCGAGCGCCACGTCGAGGTCGGGAGCCTCGATGATCCAGAACCCGGCGAGGAACTCCTTCGACTCCACGAACGGCCCGTCGCTGAACACGGCCTCCTCACCACGGTTGTCGATCACCGTGGCCGTCTCGGGCACCCCGAGCCCACCGGCGAAGACCCACCGGCCCTCGGCCCGGAGCCGGTCGTTGAACACGTCCACCGCCGCCTCCTCCTCCGGGGTGGCTCGGTCGGACCGGTCGAAGATCACGGAAAGCAGGTACTGCATCGCGGCTCATCTCCTGTGTCACGTGGCCGCCCCTCGGGCCGCCTCTCACCCCTTCTACGAACGCCACCGCCCGGATCCGACACGCCCCGCCGAACATTCCTGGACCACATCCGCACGCCTTGCGGCGGGTGGCGGGTGGCGGGTGGCGGGTGCCCGTGCCGACCCGGGCTCGACGCTACCGACGCCGTCCGGCCCCCGCTCCCCGACGCCGTCCCTCGCCCGAACCACCTCCCAGCCGGCGACCTGCTCGCGGCCCCGCTGTCGGGGCGCCGCACTACAGTGCCGCCATGACTCATGATCCCTCCGTCGCCCCGGACCCGTCGGCGCCTGCGACCGCCCCGACGCCCGGCGGCGAGGACTGGAACCGCCAGCTCGCCGACGCCTTCGCCGTCGTACTCGGCCGCCCCCTGCGGGAGTTCGACGCCGACGCGGTCTACGCCGCTTCGGTCGGCGGCAACCTGCTGTACGAGACCGGCTTCCGTCGGGATGCCGCCTGGGTGCGTCCGGGAGCCCTGAGCGGCGCCGAACCGGTCGTCTGGGACTGCTGCCTGTTCGACGAGTCCGGCCGGACCCCGGTCTTCGACGCGAGCCGGTCGCTCTTCGAGTTCCTGCCGCCGGACGGGGCCGGGACGGCAGGGACGACCCTTCCCCAGGACTTCGCCACCGCCCTCGACGCCGTCCGCCTCGGGCCGGGACTCGTCCTGGGCGCCGACCTCGCGCCGCTGGTGGCCCAGTACGGCGTCGACCTCGCCGACCCCTCCCTCGCGGGCACGTGGACCGTGTACTTCCCCCGGCTCCGCTCCGACGGGACCCTCCTCGACGCCCTGCGGGCCGCCCTCGACACCGGCGACGGACCGGAGGACCTGGTCGCCTTCACCCCGGAACCCGACGAGGAGTGGGAGGAGGCGCTGGCCGTCGTCGCTCACGCCGGACTCCGCACCCACCTCGGGTTCTTCTGCACCGACGGCGACGAGGGACTGATGCCCCTGGGCGACGCCACGGCGAGCGGCCTGACGGACCTGGGCTGCGAGCAGGTCGCCGGCTGGGAGGACGGGTACGGCCAGTTCGACATCACGGTCGTCCGGCTGAGCGACCACGTCGCCGGGCTCCGCCGGTCGCTGCCCCGCTGAACCCTTCCGGACCCGGCCTGCGGACCGGGCCTGCGGACCGGGCCCGGGGTCGGGCCCCCGGGAGCCGGAGCAGGAGCCCACGACGGAAGCGACGTCAGGCCCGACCGGTGACCGTGCCGCGCAGCCGGTCCAGCCGGGAGGCCGCGCGGGCGGCCCAGCCGTCGCGAAGGTGCAGCGGGACGCCCACCGTGACCCCGCTCTGCACCGGGTCACGGATCTCCACCACGAACGGGTCGGCGGCGTGCAGCCGCAGGTAGGCGCCACGCCCCGCCTGCGGCCAGTCGGTGGCCGAGCCGTCCGGCAGGGAGCCGTCCTCCTCGGCGGCGGCCCGGGCGGCGAGGTGGCCGGCGAGGTCCGCGAGGTCGGCGTCGGTGCAGGCCAGCGGCAGACGGGCGCGCACGAAACCGGTCTCGATCACGATCTCGGCCTCATGCCAGCCGTCGTGACGTCCGCGGCCCGCCGCGTCCTCCAGCGTCACCGTGACGACCTGCGTCCGGTCCGCGAACCTGACCACATCGAGGTCCCCCACCGCGGTCCTCCTTCGGGAGTCGTCCGGTCGTCCGGCTGCGCTCGGGGCGCCCCGGTACCCGGGCATCCTGCCAGCCCCCACCGACAGCGCACGGACCGGCCCCGCCCGCCGGCCGGTCCGTGCGGTCCGTTCGGTCCGTTCGGTGTCCGTGTTCCCGGCCCGGTCCGTCTGTCAGCGCCCCCTCGTACGGTGTCGGGACGTTGGGCCGGACGGAGACTCCCCGGCGGCCGGGTGGTCATGTGACGGGTGGTCAGCGGGCGCTGCCGAGGTTGCGGTCGGCGTGGTTGCCTTCGAGCATGAGGGTGGTTTCCTCGATGCGGCGGAAGCGGCCGTCGGGGGCGTACTCGGCGAAGAGGTAGACCTCCATGCGGACGGTGGTGTTGTCGTTCTTGGTGATGGTCATGGTGTGGCGGTCGGCGTAGTGGTCGCCGTTCGCGAGTTCGTCGTGGACTTCGACGGTGCCGGTGGCGACGATGGTGCGCAGGTGGGCGATGTGGGCGAGGAACTCGGTGCGGTCGGCCCATTCGCCGTCGGTGCGCTGGCGGTAGTCGGGGGTGAAGTGGCGTTCGGCGGCGTCGTCGAGGCTGAGGCCGGGGGTGAGGAGGAGGTCGGTGAGGGCGGTGGTGATGTCGGTGCGGGGCATGGGGGTTCCTTCGGTCGGGTGTGGCGGGGTGTGTCGCGTTCGGTCGGTGTTGCGTGCCTTGAGCACGCTTATGACTGTAGCAGGATCAGCGTGCGCCACGCACGCTGATCCTTCGAGGTGTCGATCCGACCGCCACCGGCGACGGAGTGGGTGGGGCCTCGGTCGGATCGGCCCGGCTCCGCGCCCGGTTGGCCCCGGGATCTGACGGTTCGTCCGTTGCTCGTGCCCGTACCGGGCCGAGGGGCGGAAAATCCTGAAACCTGTGGCCCCGCAGTCACTCGAAACGGTGGCACCTGCGGCCCTCGGGATGCCACGGCGGCTCTGCCGCGGCCCGGTGCACCCGTTCCGGCCGGGCGCTCCCGATTGCCCCTCAGGGGCCCGTGAGCGGCCTTGCCGAACCGGCTCCGACCTGGTGTTTTCTCGGAAATCTCCTAGGCTGGGGGAGCTCTGTCGGACACCCTCGGAGGGGGCATCATGAGCGAGGAATCCATGGCGTACAGCGCCAGCACGATCGTGGTCCTGGAAGGCCTGGAGGCCGTTCGAAAGCGGCCCGGCATGTACATCGGTTCGGTCGGTGAACGCGGCCTCCACCATCTGGTGTTCGAGGCCGCCGAGCGGGCGTTGGACGAGATCATCGGCGGCACCACCACCCGCGTCGAGATCACCCTGACCGATGACCGCGACCCCGCGGGGCCCCGGGCCGTCCACTTCCGCTTTCCGGGCGGACCGAGGGATCACATCGCAGAGCAGACCGCCGCCGCCCTCCACCCGGACGTGATCGGCTTCGAACGCGAGTGCCCCGAAATGGCGGGAACCATCGAGGTGGCCCTCCGCTGGCGCGACACCGGCGAGGATTGCGTGGCCAGTTACGCCAACAGCCGACCGACCACCGGCGGCGGCACGCACGAGCTCGGCTTCCGCGACGGCGTGGCAGCGGCGCTCACCGCCTACGGCCGGGAACAGCAACTGCTCAGCCCGTCCGACCCCGACCTCACCCCCACGCACCTCGGCCCGGGCCTGACGGCGGTCGTGTCGGTCAAACTCGACCACCCCGAGTTCGAGGGGCCCATCCACGACCGACTGGGCAACGGACCTGTCCGCGCCTGCGTCGCCGAGGCCGTCCGAGAGCACCTGACCGCCTGGCTCCACGCCAACCCGGCCCAGGCGGCGACCGTCCTCGCCCGGACCCCGAAGATCAGCCGCGACTGACAGCAGCACGCCGACGACACCGCCGCCCAGGCCGGGGACCGATCCCGGCCCGGGCGGCGTGGTGGGCGTATGCGCCCCCGCATCAGCCGCAGGGCGCGGCAGATCTCAACACGAGCTCAGCCGCGGCACAGTTGGAGCGATGGAGACGGCGCGCAACCGCGGGCCGTCAGCGGCAGATCCGGTAGCGGTTGCCGGCCCGGTGCCGGTGTCGCTCGCCGGTCGGGCGAGTCACCAGGATGCCGCAGCCCTCGTACAAGACCCGGTCACCCACGGCGACGAACACGGGATTCTCCAGTTCGACACGGAAGTCGGGCCGGAGCAGGAACGCACTGAGCATCAGTGCCCGTGGCATCGGGGTGACCCCGTCGAAGTTCACACGCATGTACCGACCATGTCGGAAAGCCAGGTACGGCCGCGACAGCTTTCCAGCCCTCGCCCCACGACGTCCTCACCTCCGAGCCGGCGGGTCCGGAGTGTGGCCCCGTCGAAGGGAGCCTGCCGGACTGTTGCCGCAGCATCGCCGTTGCGCCCGGTCACGCGGACGACGTGGACCGGTGCGAGGATGCGTGGATGGACCCCACCGGGACACCTGAGCGGGAGCACTTCGCCGACACCAGCGACTACCTCCGCTTCCATGCGGCGTGCCCTGTCTGCAGGGAGGTGGCGCCGTGCTGGAGCGGAGACCTGCCGGCGGACCTGCGTGGGCGGTTGATCGGTGAGTGCGGTCCCGCGCGCCTGGCGTTCCCTCGGCAAGGCCTCCGAACTGCCGTGGCCATGAAGGTGATCCGGGCGACGTTCGACGTCGAGCTGAGTGAGGCAAGGCCGATGCTCCAGGCCGTTCAGTCAGGTCGGTACGCGGCGACGTTGCCCGAGATCGAACAGCTTGCCCGACGACTGCGCGCGGCAGGTGTGGAGGCCCGGGTCGTCCGTGACTGAAGGTTCGTGGCGCGCGGTGGTGGACGGACACGGCCCAGACCGTCCACGGGTCTCGCCCGGGCCGGGTGTCTACACGCCCACACCGGTTGCCGAGCCCTTCGTTCGGCCGGAGCCCGTCGGCGCGGTGAAGGCCGGGTCCGCGCCGACCAGGTCGCGGCTGGCCGCCCAGAGACGTGCCGCGGTCCTGGTGTCGGACAGGTGGCTCCAGAGGGGTTCGACCCTGGGCGTACCACGCAGCCCGAACGCTCGGGGGCTCAGCATCTCGCCGCCCCGCACGCCGGGGTCGAGGACGGCCCGGACGGCGGGCCAGGCGGCGGCGTCCTTGCCCTGGACGACGAGGCCGAGTGGGAGGCGGCTCAGCCGCTCGCCGGTGGTGCGGACGTGGACCGGTGGGCGCGAGGGGGTCAGCGAGTCGAGCGCGCCGCCGGGATGGACGAGCACGCTCAGGGTCGTGCTGCCGCCGACGCGAAGGCGGCGGTCGAGTTCGAGGGCGAAGAGCATCTGGGCCAGCTTGGAACGCGCATAGGCGCGCTTGGGCTGGTAGTCGTGCGTGCTCTGGAGGTCGTCGAGGTCCAGGCGTTCGGACTTGGCTGCGAAGCTGCCGGTGGTGACGATCCGGCTTCCCGGGGTCGCCGTGAGCAGTGGGGCGAGGTAGTGGGTCAGCGCGAAGTGCCCCAGGTGGTTGGTCGCGAACATCAGCTCGTGGCCGTCCGCGGTCTCGCGGCGCGGCGGGTGGTCGAGCGCCACCCCGGCGTTGTGGACGACCGCGTCGAGGCGGTCCAGCCCGAGCGCGTCCACGGATGCCGGGAGCGAGGCGAGATCGGCCAGGTCCAGGGGTACGTGCCGCACCCTGGCATCGGGCACGCGCGCGCCGATCGCGGCGAGCGCGGCTTCGGCCTTCGCCCGGTCGCGGCTGCCGAGTACGACCGTGGCCCCGGTGCCGGCGAGCTGCTCGGCGACGAAGTACCCGATGCCCGCGTTGCCGCCGGTGACCAGGAAGGCCCTTCCCCGGGCGTGCGGCAGCCGGTGGACGTCCCATCGCGGGGACTGAGGTGCGGAGGACATGGCGGCGCTCCCGGAGCTCGGAGTGGTCGGAGGGCGGGACCGCGCCCTGGCGGCCGGTCACTCCCAGCCCCTACGGTCCCGGAGCGCGCTCACATCTCACCGACAGGCCACTGTCGCCGCTGACAGCCCACCGGCACCGCGCCGGCCCGCCACGGCAACGGCCGCAGGCGGTGCTCACCTGAGCGGTCCGTCCGAGGGCATGGGTGAGCTGTACCTGCGCGCACCGGGCTGCTTCCCGTGCGGCGTACGCCGCCGCCTTCGCCAGCGGTCGACGCGCTGCCGGCCGGGTCGCATGGGTGCCCGACCGGCGGTAGGGAGGCGCGGCCTCCCCCCTTGTTCATGACCTGACCCCGGGGAGAGGCCGCACACCCCGACCCTGCCACAGCCCGGCCCGTACCGGTCGGCCGTCTCAGCATCCGAAAGGCACGCCCCGTCGTGGCCCCCACGACCACCGCCGTCACCGAGGACAGTCCGGCCGCAGCGGCCCGGCCGAGCCGCCCCACCCTCGCCCCGAACCCGCTGTCGCGGCACCCCGCCAGACCTGTCCGCGGGGCGTTGATCATCCGTGCGGATCCCGCGCGAGACCCACGCAGCAGCCGGGCAGAATCGCGCCGCACCCGCCGAATGATCAGGTCGCGGCGGTCGCTGGATCGTCCCGCCCGTCTGCGGGTGCATCCACGTGCGGTGGGGTGGAGGTGTCGGAGCCGGTTGCTACCGTGCGGCTCGGACGGTCAAGGTGGCGGGAGGGTGTGGTGTCGCAATCCATCGTGGTGGCCGCGGCGGTGGTCATCGCGAAGCCGCGCCTGCGGGCGTTTCTGCGGGCGCCCGTGGTGCCTGCGTCCGCGTGGACGGAGGGGGAGTGGATCGGCGTCTGTGAGGCGTGGAGCGACAGCGGTGTGCGGCGCCGGTACCGGGAGGAACTGGCCGGTGCGATCGACGAGTGCGACGGCTGGCTCGACGGTGACTACGCGGGCCTGTTGCGCGGCCTTGACGACGAGGGCAGCCCGGCGATCGCGTTCGACGAGGTGACCGGTTCGCTCGTGGTTGACTTCGAAGCGCGGGTCGACTTCGAACTCCCGTCCCTGATATGGGCGTTCTCCGTCCTTCGCGGCATGGAGTCCTTCCTGGACGAGGGCGACGGCGGCCTCGTCACGGTCACCGTCGACTGGAGCGGCGACTCCGCGCTGATGCTCCTCGCCTCGAACCGTTCGTCGTTCCTCGACCGGACCGGGGACGCCGTGTCCCGGGCGAGGGCCCGGAACGCGGAATTCGACGTGCGGTGCGCGGTCTCGGACGGGGAGGGGGACGGCGCGTCGGTGGCCGAGACCGTCGACCGCCTGCTCCGGAGCTGATGGCCGTTTCGCGGACCGGCCCCACCGGTCGGTCGGCGAAAGGAACGGGGGACACGGACATCGTCCGCCCCGTCGGCGTCAGGCACTGCGCACGCGGCCCGCCACCGGCGCACGGCGGTCCTCGGCCACGCCACGAGCCTGATGTCCGGTGCTCAATCGAATCGGCTGACTTGTTCGGCACTCTGGCCGAACAACTTCCTTCCCGTACTCAGCCTGCTGAAGAGTTGGGGCAGCAGACGAGGACGACTGATGCCGCAGAAGCGACGCACCCGACCCTGGAGTGAGTTGAAGGGTCCTTCACCGGAGGCCAACGAGGTGGCCCTGCTGTTGCGCTCGTGGTTGGACACGACGGGCACCACGGTCGACCGGTTGCACGCCGGGTTGAAGGATGTGCACCGTCCTGTTCTCGGCCGGACCGGTGTCGTCGATCGCCTCGCGGGGCGCAACCTCACGCGGGAGTTCGTCGATGCCGTGGCCGCGGTGTGCTTCCCGGCGGGAGAGGACGCCGAGGAGCGGGTACGGCAGGCCCGCACTGTCCTTTCCTGCCTGGAACGGCAGCGCGGTGGATCCTCCACCACGGCCTCCACGGCCACCACGGCCTCCACGGCCTCCACCGCGGGCTCCTCCGCGGCGCCGGCGGGCGCCGCCTCCCTGGCCGAGCTGGTTCGCTACGCGGCGGAACTCCGGAAGGCGCTGGGAGAGAAGGGCGCTCGGACGTTCGAGGAGCTCCATCAGAAGAACTTGCGCCTGGGCCTGGAGGTCTCACGGCTGGTCAAGCGTGTGCACGGCCTGGAGGCCGCACTGACCGAGGCGCGAAAGGAGCGTGAGGAGCTCCTCCGGCGCAACAGCGTTCTCTCGGCGGCTCTGGAGCAACCCGGCGGGTTCCGCACGAGTGCGGGGCGGCCTCCCCTCCGGTGACGCCGTTCGCCTCAACGGCTCCCGGTGAGGATCCTGAGGAGGCGGAGGACCCTGACGGCGACTCGGAGAACGGCCCTGCGTCGGAGGGCTTCCCCGGCCCGGGAAGAGGGCCGACCGCTCCGCGTCGCCCGGGGACCGCGCGGTCGACGCCGGCCGACCCGGACCCCTCCGTCCCCGACGCCGGCGCGGTAGCCACCACCTGGGACGGATCGGCGCGTGCATCGGCCTCCGGCGCCGCGCGCCATGGCACCGTCCAGGTGCCGCAGGACGTCGTCCTTCCGCTGGAGTTCGAGGCGTTCTATCTGGCCAATGTGGACCGCTATCGCGGGTACGCGCAAGTGCGCCTGGCAGACGCCGAGTTCGCCGAGGACGTCGTTTACGAGGTCTTCGCGCGGCTGGCGGCGAACTGGTCCGAGTTCCTGAGGCAGGCGTCACCGGCCGCATGGGCCTGGAGGCTCCTGAGGTTCGAGGTGAACGCGCGGGCCGCCCGGCAGGACAGCAGGACCGAGGAGGTGTCGCGGGTCCTGCGGCAAGCGCGGGCAACCCTGGAGACCTCGCACAGCGAACTGGGCCTGTTCTCCGCGATCTCGGCCCTTCCGGAACGCCTGTTCGACGTCGTCGTGTTGCAGTACGTACTGGGCTACTCCGCCGATCTGACCGGCGACCTGCTCGGAATCAGCCCCACGACGGTCCGGAGCGCATCGGTCAGCGCCCGCAGACGCCTCGCCGTGCTGCTCAACATGCCGGTCGACGAGCTACGGCCCGCACCGTGAACCCGCCCGATCGACCCCACTGCGCGTGCGTTCGCGGCCCGCCCGGGAGAGGGCTCCGCGCCGGCAGCGAACGCACTCACCCAGGAGGACCACTTGAACAGCCCGAACGGCGAGAACACACAGCCCCAACCGCCGGTCATCAACATCAGCATCACCGGAAGCGGCGCGCGGCTGGACCTCGTGGCGCCGGTCGCCTACGCCGATGCCGGCTCGCACGCGGCGGCCGCCGTCCTCGGCTCCGACGCATCCCGTCGCGCCGGGCAGAGCCGCCCGTTGTGGTACCGGACGTCGGTCGTCTGGGCCGCCGTGTCCGCCTTCGCCGCGCTCGCTGGAGTGCTGGTTGCCTGGAGCAACGCGAGGTAGTGTCCGACACGCGGAGTCCGTCGCGTGTTCGGTGACCACGTCTCGGGCACGCCGGACCGTGGCGGGGCGGGGCGGGGCGGGCAGCCGTCAGGGGCGGCCGAGGAGTGCCGCGCCGGCGACGGTGTCCGTCCGGGCGGTGAAGAAGTCGGCGAAGGCGGTGACGAACTCCTCCTCGCTGATCCGGCCGTCGCCGTCGGTGTCCAACTGTCGGAAGCCGTCGTTGAGTTCGGCGGGGTGGACGCGGGATCCGCCGAACAGGACGCGGTACTCGTCCGCGCACAGGTGGCCGCTGCCGTCGGTGTCGGCGGTGTGGAACAGGACGCGTACGGCCGGCTTTAGCCCCTCGTCCAGGTAGGCCGGGTCCCGGTCCACACCGGCGAGCATCGCGGACACGAACTCGGCGCAGTCCACCGTGCCGTCGCCGTCGGTGTCCGACGCCGAGCAGAGGTGGCCCCACCAGGTCTCGAACGCGGTGTAGAGCGCGTCCTCCCGTTCGGCGGGGACTTCGAGCTGCCAGCAGATGTTGTGGACCATGGCCTGGAGGTCGGCCGAGTCGACCCGCCCGTCGCCGGTCTGGTCGAGTACCTGGTGGAAGAAGGTCTCCAGGCGGGCGCTGCGGGTGTCGGCGACCCGGGGCCGCGTGACCGGGCGCACCGCCGTACGCCGTGCCGCCTCCGGCCCGTCGGCGCCGGCGGAGGACCGGTGGCGGTAGCGCACGTGCTCGGGGAGGCGGGTCATGACGTGCCGCATGCCGCGGTGGACCGCCCAGGACAGTGCGGTGGCGGCGCGGCCGGGGCGGGTGCCGAACCTGTCGTGCCAGGCCGGCGGCAGGTCGGCCACGGTGAGGCCGCTCAGCGCGCGGGCCGCCATGACGCGCAGGAGCGGCCACGCGGGCCTGAGCCGTCCCAGCCGGCGGGGGGCGGGCGCCTCACGCAGCATCTCGAACAGCAGGTGGCGGACCTGGGGGCCGTAGTCGAGGACGTCGCGGATGTTGCGTTCCAGGTAGGCGGGGACGTCGGCGGCGGTCGGCGGAAGGGTCTCGCCGGGGATGTCGAGGGCCGCGCAGACGTCCCTGAACTCGCCGTAGAGGGTGTCGAGTTCGGTGGGCCGGAGCGGGCGGCCGGAGAGCTCGTGCATGGCCGTGATGGCCTCGTACAGCGTCACCATCACCCAGGCGCGGACCTCCGGGTCCTCGGCGGTGTACGCGCGTCCGGCGTCGTCGGTCCCGTTGATCCGGCGGTGGGTGCGGGCCAGCCGGGCCACTTCGAGCCGGCGTTCCTCGGGACCGGCGGAGAACAGCCTCGCTCCGCTGTCCACGGTGTGCTCGATGCGCCGCCACGGGTGCGCCCGGTAGGTCGAGTAGCGGGCCATACCGGCCGCGACCGCGGGATGGGCCGTCTGCAGGACGAGCAACCGCCAGGCCACCAGCCCGATCCGCCATTCGCCGAGGCTCCGGCGCAGCGGGCCGGCGGTGTCGGACGGGGACGGGGGAGTGGACGGGGACGTGGGCATGGGCGCGGGCGTCATGGGAACTCCGAGGGGAGGGGGCGGAGAGTGCACCGTGTACAACGGGCCGCAGGGCCGGGCGGCACCGTGGATCACTCGTCGGTGCCGCCCTCGAACACCTGTGCCGGGCCTGTCCCGCAGCCGGACGCAGCGGACGGTCCCGGCTCACCGGGAGGCCGAACGTCCGACGAGTGCCTGCCGGACCTGCCCGGTGGGCGCACACCGCCACGCTCCGGGGCGGGCCCGTACCCGCCTGGCGCCGGCCGGTGCGTGCGCCCGGGCGGCCCGCAGCCCTAGCACGGCCCTGTCGTCCGCGCTCGCCGGCGGGGGCCGGTCGTGAACCGCCGCGCGAGGCCCCGACGTGTCCCGCAGGATGAAGTGGGCCGCCGACCGACCGCCGGCGGACACTCTGGCCGGTGCTCGCGGGGGTAGACGCCTCGCCCCGAGGGGCGAGCGAGGAGGTCGTCGATGCAGCCCGAGGTGGATCGGATCGCACATCCCTGGGGCGACCGCACCCCGCTCGACCCCGGTCGGCCGTGGCCGGTGCGGGTCGACTCCTACCTCGAACCCGGCGTCGAGGAGGCGCAGGTCGAGCGGTGGGTGCAGTCGGCCTCGCTGCTGCACTCCAACGGCGACGCCATGGACATCGCCGTGCTCGGCGACCGGATCGTGGGCGTACGAGGCCGGGCCGCCGACCGGGTGAACCGGGGCCGGCTCGGACCGACGGACCTGTTCGGCTGGCAGGCCAACGGGTCACCGGACCGGCTGACCACCCCGCTCGTCCGCGCGGACGGCCGCCTGGTGCCCTGCGACTGGGACACCGCCATGGCGCGCGTCGTCACCGAGACCAAGGAACTGCTGCGCGAGCGCGGGCCGGGATCGATCGGCTTCTACACCGGCGGCCAGCTCCTCCTGGAGGAGCACTACACGCTGGCGGTGATCGCCCGGGCCGGGATCGGCACCGGCCACCTGGACGGCGACACCCGGCTGTGCAGCGCCACCGCCGCGGAGGCGCTGAAGGAGACCTTCGGCTGCGACGGCCAGCCGGGCTCGTACACGGACGTCGACCACGCCGACGTGATCGCCCTGTTCGGACACAACATGGCCGAGGCGCAGCCGGTGCTGTGGATGCGCGTCCTGGACCGCCTGCTGGGAACGGACCCGCCCCGGCTGGTCTGCGTCGACCCGCGCCCCACCCCGGTCGCCCGGCACGCCACCGTCCACCTGGCGCCGCGCGCCGGGACGAACGTCGCCCTGCTGAACGCCCTGTTGCACGAGGTGATCCGCACCGGCCGGATCGACCACGACTTCATCGCGGCGCACACCGTCGGTTTCGAGGAGCTGGCGGAGCGCGTCGCCGGCTGCACGCCCGCGTGGGCGGCCGGGATCTGCCGGGTACCGGTCCGGGAGATCGAGCGGGCGGCCGAGATCCTCGGTGGCGCCGAGCGGCTGCTGTCCACGGTGCTGCAGGGGGTCTACCAGTCCCACCAGGCCACCGCGGCGGCCGTCCAGGTCAACAACCTCCAGCTGGTCCGCGGCATGCTCGGGCGCCCGGGCTGCGGGGTGCTGCAGATGAACGGCCGGCCCAGCGCCCAGAACACCAGGGAGTGCGGAGCCGACGGCGACCTGCCCGGCTTCCGCAACTGGGAGAACGACGCGCACGTCACGGAGCTCGCCGAGCTCTGGAACGTGGAACCGCAGCGGATCCCGCACCACGGGCCGCCCACCCCCGCGATGCAGATCCTCCGCTACGCCGAGCAGGGCTCGGTCCGGATGCTGTGGATCAGTGCCACCAACCCGGCCGTCTCGATGCCCGAACTGCACCGCATCCGCGGCATCCTCGGCCAGGACGGGCTGTTCACCGTCGTACAGGACCTCTACCTCACCGAGACCGCCCAGTTGGCCGACGTCGTGCTGCCCGCCGCGACCTGGGGCGAGAAGTCCGGCACCCTCACCAACGCCGACCGGACCGTCCACCTCTGCGACAAGGCGGTCGACCCGCCCGGCGACGCCCGCAGCGACCTCGACATCCTGCTGGACTTCGCCCACCGGATGGACTTCCGCGACAGGGACGGCCGGCCCCTGATCGGCTGGCACGACCCCGAGTCGGCCTTCGAGGCGTGGAAGCGCTGCTCGGCCGGCCGTCCCTGCGACTACACCGGGCTGACGTACCGCAGGCTGCGCGGCGGCAGCGGCGTCCAGTGGCCCTGCACCCCGGACGCCCCCGACGGCACCGAGCGGCTCTACACCGACGGCATCACCTGGGCCGCACCGGACGTCTGCGAGACCTACGGCAAGGACCTGGTCACCGGGGCGTCCGTGCCCGGGACGGAGTACCGGACGCTCAACCCGCAGGGCAAGGCGGTGCTCAAGGCCGCCGAGTACCTGCCGCCGCACGAGGACACCAGCGACGAGTACCCGCTCCAGCTGAACACCGGCCGTACGCTCTACCACGTCCACACCCGCACCAGGACCGGACGGGCCCCCCAACTCGTCGCCGCCGCACCCGACATGTGGGCCGAACTCTCCCCGGGCGAGGCGCAGCGGCACGGCCTCACCGAGGGCGACCTGGTCGAGGTCACCAGCGCGCGCGGGTCGGTGTGCGGCCGGCTGCGGATCACCGGCATCCGCGACGGCATGGTCTTCCTGCCCTTCCACTACGGCTACTGGGACACCCCCGGCGGCCACCGGCCGGACGGCGACGTCGGTCGCGCCGCCAACGAGACCACCGTCACCGACTGGGACCCGGTCTCCAAGCAGCCGCTGTTCAAGGCCGCCGCCGCCCGCGTCACCCTGGTCAAGCACTCCGAGGGAGCGGTCTGCCCGGCGCCCACCACCACCGCGTCCGCCCCCGTCCACCACCGGTCCGTCCCCCCGACCGTCGGCGGACCGGACGCCGTGGCCACCCAGACCACCGCGGCGCCGGAGCGAGACGCACCGTGAGCGGCATCCCGACCACCCTGAAAGCCCTGCACGACGGCGAACGACGGCTCGAACACGACCTGCTCGCCGCCGCCGAACGCCACCGCACCGAACCCGAGGTCCACCACGTCGCCACCGACGTCGCCCGCTGGTCCCGCGAGAGCGCCGCCCTCATCGCCGCTCTCGCCCCGCACTACGGCCTCGACCTCTCCGGACAGACCGCCGACCCGGGCCCCGGCCTCTGGGCCACCGTCCGCGAGAAGACCGCCGAAGCACTCGGCCGCCGCCCCGAAACGGGCCTGCTGCTCCTCCACGACCTCCGCGACCTCCACCTCGCCGCCACCGAGAACTCGCTCCACTGGGACATGCTCACCGGAGCCGCGCAGGCCGGCCGCGACACCGACCTGCTCGGTCTCGTCACCTGCTGCCACCCGCGGACCCTGCGCCAGATGCGCTGGACCAGCACGATGATCAGAATCCTGTCGCCCCAACTCCTCACCAGCATCTGACCGGTGGAATCCGGCCGCGTTGAAGGACCGCGGCGCCCGGAACGGCGGCGTGGCGGACGACGGCCTCGCGTCCCGACCGACCGGCGGGCGAGCATCCTGGAAGCGTTCACCCGGTCAGGCGGCCAGGAGTGCGCGGACCTTGTCGGTCTGGAGCCTGATCAGGGACTCCTCGTTGACGGGGAGCTGCGCGGCCCTCTCCGGCGGGGTCAGCGAGCTCGGCACGTCCCCGAACGCCGTCACGGTCACCGTGAGGTTCTCGCAGCGGACGACGGTGACGGCCAAGGCCTGATCCACGCTGCGGCCGTCGATGGTGTCCGTCCAGGTCTGGAGGTACGCGACCGATTCCTCGCCTGCGGTCACGTCGGGAAGCCTGGTGGCCCTCCGTTCCACCGCTGGTGTGCCGTCCGCGTAGTCCACGGTCATGGTCGGGCAGTCGTCCAAGGCCTTGCGCAGGGAGGCCAGGTGGGCCTCGGCGTCGCCCGCGGACCTGCGGTCGATCGTTATGGAGCGGATCACGAGGGTCGATCCCAGCTTGTGGACGTTCACGGCGGCGGAGACCTGGGCCGGGTGAGGGGGCGTGGCCTGGAAAGGGCGGCAACTCTCGGGGACGGGAGGTTCCCGGTCCGGCGTGCGCTCCTGCTCGATCCGCTGGTCGCCGTTGGTCCCGTACCCGACGGTCCGGGCCTCCTGGTCGGACAGCAGGGCGTGCGCGAGTGCTCCGCCGGAGAGCATCTGGACCTCCCGGGGGGAGGCGGGCGCCGAAGCGGAGGCGGGCCCGGCCCCCGCGGCCGGCACGGAGTTGCTCGACGTGCAGCCGGTGCCGAGCCCGAGCACGGCCACCGCCGCAGCAGCGCGCCATGCGTTTCGATTCCTCAAGCTCATGCTCCGTCCCCCTCGGTACAGCCGTTCCGGACCTCGCGGAGCGTACAGATCACGCCCGCCGCCGAACAAACGGGTTCCGGCCGCGGGACCGGCGGCCCGGTCGAACCTGCGCTGCGGGCCTTGCCGACACGCCGTCAGAACACGCCCGACGCGGCAGGCCGCAGCTTGTCCTGGAGTGCACTCCAACGCCTACGTTGGGCTTGTCCGCGCCCGGCACCACCCACCGGGGCCGAGACGGACCACCGGACGAGACAGGGAGACATCGATGACCGCCGACAACACGACCGCACACGACCGCCAGGACCGCCAGGACCGCTTCGAGCGAGGCATGGACGTCCTCGCCCGCATCGACGGCGAAGCCGGGAAGAACGTGATGTCCGCCCTCGCGGACGTCTCCCCGGAGCTGGCGCACCAGATCGCGGCCTGGGGGTTCGCCGAGATCTACTCCCGCCCGGCACTGCCGCCGCGCGACCGCCAGCTGCTGACCCTCGGCATGCTCACCGCCCTCGGCGGGTGCGAACCCCAGCTGGAGGTCCACGTCAACGCCGCCCTCAACGTCGGTCTGACCCCCCAGGAGATCGTCGAAGCGCTGCTGCACGCCGCCGCCTACTGCGGATTCCCCAAGGCGATTAACGCGACCCTGGCCGCCAAGCGGGTCTTCGCCGAACGCGGCCTCCTACCGGTCCGCGACGACGCGGCAGCGGATCCGCGCTGAGAACAGCCATGGGCGGCACCCGAGCCGCCGTCGTTCTCGCGGATGAGATGATCCGCTCGTGATCGTTCGTCCGACCGGGCGAGCGGAGGGACCGTACGATGCGGCCTTCCTGCCTCGCCAACAGATGATCCTCGGTCCGGCCGAGCAGCCGATCTCCGATCCGGTGGCCAAGTTCGGCGGTGAGCCGGTCTGGCTCGCCGAACCGACCTGGCCGCTGGACCCGGGATCCGGTGAACCGCTGGTGTTCATCGGTCAGTTCCCCGTCCCGGGCCAGGAGCTCCGCTTGGCCTATCTCTTCCTCGACGAGGAGGACATCGTCATGGGAGGGACCGACCCGGAGAGGGGCGACGCCGTCCTGCTGGTCCAGCCGGACGGCCGCATCCCGTCCTTCGCCGTCATAGGGCCGCCGGGGACCCGGGGGCGGACGTTGTGGCGCTGGGGACCTGACGACGCCGAGATCCCCGTCGAATGGCGCATCGACCTGCAGCCTGTGCCGCCCCTCCTCGGCGCCGAGGAGCCGCGCGACCACCTCGGCGGTGCCGCCCGCTACCCGAACGAGTGTGCGCGCGTCGGTTCCCCCTGGCAGTTCCTCTTCCGGATCAGCGACGCGGGCGAGGGCGAGGACGATCCCTACTTCCTCAACTTCGGCTACGGCTTCGGATTCGCGTTCGTCAGCCCCGACCGCCGGGAGGGCCGCTTCTACTGGGAGTGCTCGTAGTCGGGCGTCCTGTGCCCGGAAACCAGCTGACCGGCTGCGGGGTGTCGAAGCAGCAGCCGTCCAGCGGTAGTCGGTCGATCAGGCAGTCGCACGCCGTGGTCAGCCGCTGCACCTGCGGCAGGCCCGGTCCGGACGCCGGCTCGGGAACGGCCACGAAGTAGCCCCCGAGCAGCGGGACTTGGGATCCGGCGCCGCCGGCTGCGCCGGGCTGCCCGGCAGTACCGGTGATGCGCGCCGTGGGCGCTCCAGCGGGGGAAGCGGCTCGCCGGCGCGGGGCGGACGGCCTTCGGCGAGCAGCCGCCGGGCGGTGGGGACCGGGTCCCGGTAGCCGCCGGGCCCGTGGTTCGCGTCGTCCGCGGGTGGGACTCCGTTCGGTGGTGCCGGTCGCAGGCTGCCAGTGGTGTCGGGAGTGCCCAGGTCAGGGGTGCGCCGGGTGGGTCCGGGTGCACGTCTTCGGCGCCGCGGGGGCTCCGTGCCGTAGGGCGGCACGGAGCCCGTGCCCGGCGGGGCTACTTGGATTCGGCCCGTGCGAGCGGGGCGGGGTCGGCCGCCAGCGTGTCGCGTGCCGTCTGCCAGGCGGGGTCGCCGGGGTAGAGCTCGCTGCGCAGGTAGGCCCAGACGAGCCGGGCGAGGGTGGCGACCCGCTCGGGGTTCGCGTCCGTGGTCTCGGCGACGTCGTATCCGGAGACTCCGCCGAGCGAGTGCTCCGCGTCGAACAGGGTGAGCAGCGACTTGGGGCTCGGGGCGAGGACGTAGGGATCGGTGTGCCAGTCGGGCCCGCTGACCGTCAGGAAGGCGGAGTCGTCCTTGTCGCCGGCGACCACGAGCGCGGGCGTCGTCATCGTGGAGAAGTCCGTGGTGAGGAGGAAGGAGTAGTGCTCGGCCGTGAACTCGGTGAGGGCGTCGCCGCCGCGGCCGGGTGCCGCGAGCAGCGCGCCCGCCTTGATCCGGGGTTCGGCCAGGTCGACCGTGGTCGCGTCGTGCGGATCGGTCAGCCGGGCGCCGAGCAGCAGGCTCGCGGTGTGCCCGCCCATGGAGTGGCCGACGACTGCGACCCGGTTCCGGTCGAGGCGGCCGGTGAGCCGGGGGACGGCGGCCTCGATCTCGTCGAGCCGGTCGATGACGCGCGTCATGTCCTCGGCCCGGGTGCGCCAGGGGTCCGCGGCCCCGGGGGCGTCGGGGGACAGGTTCAGGGTCCTGGAGTCCAGGTGGGTGGGCTGGATGACGACGAAGCCGTGGGCGGCCCAGAAGTGTGCGAGGGGGGCGTAGCCGTTCAGCGAGGAGAGGTGATGGGAGAAGCCGAGGCCGTGCGAGAGGAGGATGACCGGCAGCTCGTCGCCGGTCAGCGGGGCGGAGATCCGCACCTGGAGGTCGACGGCGCGGCCGGGGACGGGCAGCACGACCGGGCTGACCGAGAGGACGGGGGTGGGGGAGCCGGGGGTGGCGGCCGTGAAAGCAGGTGCACTCATGGGGAGCATGCCCTTCGATGGTGTCCGCAGCCGACCGCGGAGGGCGGCGGCGGGTGTGGCGGAGCGCCGCTTTCGGATAGGCTGAAAGCGGATCGTTGTTCCACTTAAGATACGGAACGTTGATCCGTTTCGTCAAAGGCCATCGGAAGGAGAACGTGGTGCCCACTGCGGACCAGTCCAGAGGGGCGTCCGCCCGTAGCAAGCGGGCCGACGCCGTGCGCAACCAGCAGACCCTGCTCGACGCTGCCGCAGAGGTGTTCGTGAGCTCGGGGATCGACGCGCCGATCCGCCAGATCGCGGCCCGGGCGGGTGTCGGACTCGGGACGCTCTACCGTCACTTCCCCACCCGGGCGGACCTGGTCACCGCCGTCTACCGGCACCAGATCGAGGCCTGTGCCGAGGCGGGGCCGAGACTGCTGACCGAGGTCGCCTCCCCGTTCGACGCGCTGCGCGAGTGGGTCGACCTCTTCGTGGACTTCCTGGTCACCAAGCACGGCCTCGCCGACGCCCTGCAGTCCGACAGTGAGCGCTTCGCCGCGCTGCACACCCACTTCCTGGACCGGCTGATGCCCGTGTGCGGCGACCTGCTCGCCGCGGCGACCGAGGCCGGCGAGATCGGGCCCGGCGTGCAGCCCTACGAACTGCTGCGCGGCATCGGCAACCTCTGCATCGGACGCGACACCGACCCCCGCTACGACCCCCGACGGCTGATCGACCTGCTCCTGCGCGGACTGCGGCAAGGAGGGGCGCCCGACGCCGTCGACGCCGGATGACCCTCCGGCCTCACCGGGCCGCCGCCGTGGTCGGTGTCAGTGCGACGCGTCGCGGGAACGCCGGTAGCGCTCGTAGATCACGCGCGAGCCGAACGTCCTGGTCTCGACCAGGTCCAGCCGGACGTCCTCGGTGACCGGCGGCAGGAAGGGTGTGCCGCCGCCGACCACGACCGGATTGCGGAACATGCGCAGTTCGTCGACGAGGCCGAGCTCGAACGCCCCCGCGGCCAGGCCGGGGCCGCCGATCGAGACGTCCTTGCCGGTGGCGGCCAATGCCGCGGCGGCCTCCTCGGCCACCGAGCCGGATGCCAGCCGGGCGTTGCCCTGCACGCTGGTCAGGGTGCGGCTGAAGACGACCTTCGGGATCGCGCACCAGACGTCGGCGAAGGTGGCCGCGAGCTCGGTGCCGCGCATCGAGGGATCGGTCTCCCACGGCAGCATCGTCTCGTAGAGCCTGCGCCCGCACAGGTATCCGCCGAGCTCGCGGGTCTGCACGAGGTGGAAGCGGAACTGCTCCTCGGTCGGGGTCGTCCACCCGAAAGCTCCCTCGCGGTCGGCGATGAAGCCGTCCACCGAGACGCCCATCGAGTAGATCAGCACGGCTTCGAACCGATCGCGCCCGGGCCGTGGAGGCACGTCGCGGCGAGGACCGCCCCTGAACGTGACATCGGGTTCTCCGTCCGTCGGTGGGCTGCCCCGTGCAGCCGGTGTCGGGGCGATCGTACGGTCGCCGGCATCGCCGCACCGGGAACGCCCGGCTCCCGGCTTTCGTGGCGGATCGGCACGGGCCGGCCGTGGGTCGGCTGTGGCCCGGCCGAGTGTCAGCCGGGGGTCGACCCCGGCTCGTTAGGGCTGTCGGACAGGTCGTCGTCCTCCCCGCACAGGTGGCCCGGCGACCTCACGTGGACCCCGCAGATGCACGCGAAGTCGGACTCGTTCGCGCTGTCCCAGAGGAACGGAGGCGGCGGCGCCTGCGGGACGCCCCGGAGCGCGCCGGCCATGGCCTCGTCCTCCACGGCGTCGACGCCGTGGAGCGCGACGGCGCCCAACGGGGTCGGGCCGCCCGACGTCCAGGCGTCCTCGGCGAGCCGCCATGGCGCGGGGACGGCGCCGCCGCCGGCCAGGGCGTCCAGGACCCGCCGCGTTCGTTCGGCCGGCTCGTCCACGGGACGGTTGAACACCCGGACGGAGAGCCGGTGGAGCCCGTACAGCAGGGCCACCAGGACGACCGTCGCCACCAGCGGGCCGAGTACCGGCCCGTCGGTCTCTCCTACGGTCGAGAACAGCGCGACGCCGGCGCAGGCGATCGCCGCCGCCATGAGCGTCAGCGAGATCAGTGACACCACGACCAGGCCGAGGCAGTCGCCGATCACCCGGCCCCACGGAGTGTGGACGAGCAACCGCTTCACCGCACGGCTCCGGCCGAGAGCGGCGATCGCCGGGTCGCCGGCCAACCGCAGCCGCAACTCCGCTACCGAGCAGACGAGTTCGGGGCCGGCGGCGGCGATCAGCGCGGCCTCGATGCCGTCCGCCGGGTGCGGATCGGCGACGGTGGCGGTGGCGGTGTCCGTGTCGACCACCAGGCGTGCTTCACGGTGCATCCGCAGCAGTGTGGTGTCGACCACCCGGGTCGGGCCACCGGCGACGAACGCCAGCTCGTGGAGGGAGAGTCGGGCATTCGTCGGGTGGGTGCGCGGGTGGTCGCGGCGTGACCGGTCGGCTTGCATGCGGGCCTGCCCTCAGCGGCGTTCGAGTGACGGAATGGCCGGTCCCGGGAACACGGCGCCCGGGACGAGAACCGTCACGACCGCCCCGACGACCAGCGGCACGGTGCCACGCCCCTCTCCCACAGTGTGCCGATCACCGTGACCACCCCGTCCCGGAGATCGCCCCATCATGCCAGGAGACGTGAACGCGTCCGATGTGTTTCCGGAGTGCACCTCGCCCGCCCCGGGCGGATGGAGGCTGCTCGAACGAGTGGGTCGGAGGCAAGCGCCGTACGGCTCCGCCTGCGGCCCGGCGGCAGGCGGTTCGCCGCCCGGCTGCCGCAGGACCGAGGGGCCGGGCCCGCCGGATCAGGTCCCGTAGACCTGGAAGGACCACAGCGAGTAGCCCCACCGGGTTCCGCGGGCGGTGCCGTACATCCGGATGTAGCGGCCGCTGCCGGTGAAGCCGGTCAGCGTCTCGGTGCCGCCGGTCCCGTTCGCGCGGGTGTAGACCGTGGTCCAGGTGGTGCCGTCGTTCGACATCTGGATCCGGTAGTCCTTCCCGTACGCGGCCTCCCACGCCAGCACGACGCGGCTGACGGTCCGCACGCTGCCGAGGTCGATCCGGAGCCAGCTCGGGTCGGCGTACTGGCTCGACCACCGCGTCGAGGCGTCGCCGTCGGTGGCGCCCGCAGCCGGGAAGTCCGGTGTCTCGGTGCTGGAGGCGGTGGCGGGCCTGCCCTGGGCGAGGTCGCCGGAGGTGTTCGGGCCGGGCCAGAGCGGGTCGCGGCCGATCGCGTCCATGAGCGGCACGAACGCGGCGTAGGTGCTCACCGGCTTCGGCGATCCCCAGGTCATCTGCGCCAGGCCGCGCAGGGGGTACCTGATGCCGGCCGCCGTCCGGTCGACGGTCTCCGCGGACGGGGTGTCGCACCAGACGTGCAGCTTGCTGCCGAGGTTCCGGCCCGGATCGGTGACGGTGTTGGTCCCCTGGAACCGGTCGGCGTTCCACGTCTCGTACATCCACGTGGTGTTCGGTTTGGCGCCGCCGTAGACGTAGTACGTCGGGTCCCAGGACTCGTTGCTGATGGTGTGCCCGCTGTCGATCAGCTGCTGCGGGGTCGCGCCGTAGTCGTACCAGTACTCCACGACGATGTCGGCGTTCGGGGTCAGCGTGCCGTCGCCGGTGCCGATCCCGTCGTTCCACATCCGCATCGTCCTGCCGCCGGCCCGCACGATCGAGTCGGCCCAGTTGACGAAGCCGTAGTAGGTGTCCTTGGCCGTCGCGTCCGGGCCGTAGTTGGCCCGGGCGTAGCCGAGCAGCTGCGGGTAGGAGGCGTAGTCGGTGACGTACTCGTCGGCGCCGAGGTGCCAGTACCGCGAGGACGTGAACAGCGGCTCGTACTCGGTGATCAGGTCGCTGATCAGCTGCCGGGCACCGGGGTCGGTCAGGTCGATGAAGCCGGCGCTGACCTTCCCCCTGCCGTCCTTGAGCCGGTAGTCCTTGCCGACGGCCAGTTCGCCGGACAGGATCGCGTCCATGTGCCCGGGCATGTCGATCTCCGGGACGATCGTCACGTGGTACCGGTCGCCCAGCGCGATGAGGTCCGCGACGTCCTGCTTGGAGTAGTGCTGCGCCGATGTGATCTCCGGATGCGTGCTGCTCTCCAGCCGGAACCCGAAGGTGTCCGACAGGTGCAGGTGCAGGTAGTTCTCCTTCAGGTACGCCATGTCGCGGATCTGGCGCTCGACCCAGGGCACCGGGAAGAAGTTCCGGCCGGTGTCGATCATCAGGCCGCGTTCGGACTTCACCGGCCAGTCCCGCGCGGTCCCGGCCGCGATCGTCGGTCCCTGGTGCAGCAGTTGGAGCACGGTGCGGGTGCCCCAGAACGCGCCGGTCGCCGTGGCCCCGGAGACGACGATCGACGACCCGACGGTCATCCGGTAGCCCTCGGCGGGCAGGCCCGTGGCGCCGAGGGCCAGTGCGATGTCACCGGGCGACGGAGTGCCCTGGACGACCTCGACCGTGCGCCCTTCGAGGGCCGACAGGTCGGTGGCGAAGGTGGCGGCGTCGTCGGCGACCTGGGAGGCGGATGCCGGGTCGACGACGATGCGCGAGGTCGGCCCGAAGGTGAACGAGCCGGCGCCGGCCGTCCACTGCTGGAGCGCCGGGACGGTGGTCGGCGCGCCGGCTACGGCCGCGGCCGCGGCAGCGGTCGTGGCTGCGGCGCCGGGGGCGGTCGCCGTGACGGCGAGGGGTAACGCGAGCGCGCTGAGCGCTGCGGCGAGGAGGGTCCGAAGGGATCGCATGGCCTGCCCTGGTGTCGAGGGGAACGGTGCATGGCTGAGTGCGAATCTGCGCGTTGTATAGACCTGTCGCGCACTATTGCGCAGTATTGGGTATCCCGCCGAGCCACACAAGGGGCTGACGGAAGGTGAAGAATGCGCGACTTGCCCGGTTCGTGCGGCGCGCATAGGTTCTTGATCGACATATGGCGGCCGTGGACCTATGCTGACGTCATGACAGACCGTCAAGTCACAGGAGGTGCTGGCCATCTCCGAGGGACGCACCAGGCTGCGCACCGGCACCCTCTTACACCGCGCTCGACCGGCTGCTGATCGGCCTCTACCCGACCCGCTACCGGATGGCCCACGGCGAGGACATCGCCGCCACCTTCGCCGAGGCCGCCGAAGGCCTGAACGGCCGCGCACTGCTGCGCGAACGCCTCGACCTCGCCTCCCACGCGCTGCGCCTGCGGCTGCGGATCGGCGCCACCAACCCCACCGGCCGGATGCTCGCCGGAGCCGCGCCGATCGTGCTGGCGACCACCGCCGGCAGTTGCCTGTACTTCCTGCTGCCGAACCTGCACGAGACGGCCCACCGGATCCGCTACCCGTTCCCGAACCTCGGGCTGGGTCACGCCGTGCTCAGCGCGGTGCTGGTGCTGGCAGACACCCTGCCGTGGATCCTCGCCCTCGCCGTGCTCGGCCCGTGGCGTGGCGCCCGGATCACGGCGCTCGTCGCGGTCGTGGTGACCGCCGGCCTGCAGACGCTCTCCTGGTCGAACGTGTTCTCTCTGGTCGGGCTGCAAGCGGCGCTGATCCTGACCGGGGCACTGGTCGTCCTGGCGCCGCCGGACCTGGTGGACGTCTCGCCGCGACGCCGCCGCGAGGGTGCGGCGGTCGCCCTGGCGGTCGGGTTGCCCATGATCGCGATGACCGGCGGAGAGGCCGGGCCCTTCCACGTCGGTGGCCTCAACGGCATGGCTCTGCTACCGATCTGGCAGGGCGCCGTGGTGTCCACGGTGCTGTTGGCGCGGCTCGCCGGCCGCCGGCCCGACCGGCTCGGCGCCCTCGGGGCCTCGCTCGCGGTACTGCCCGGCCTGCTGCCCGCCGTGATCAGCTCGCTGGCCGCGCCGGACCGGCCGCTGTGGATCGCCAAGTACGCGGGATCCGCCCCGGGCGGCGCCGACGCCGCCCGGCCGGACAGTTCGTCCCGTCGGCCCGGCCTTCCGACTTACGCCCCCACGTCAGCCGGACTCGTCCCCGAGAAGTGCGGCCACCATCGCGTCCAATTGACGCTCGCCGAGCTCCGGCACGGTCCAGCCCTTGCTCCACGCGTGCCGGATGAACTCGGGGTCGAGGGCCACGTGGTAGTGCTGCACGTAGTGGGCCAGGTCGGAATGCCAGAGCCAGTGCCCGTCCGTCATCAGGTGCCACCCGCCGATCACAGGCCGGTCGGGGCTGAGGATGTCACGCACGAGCGTGGTCGCGGCGATCAGGACCGTGCCGTTGCGCAGGTACTCGATGAGTTCACGTGCATGTGTCTGCTCATGGTCGCGGACGGCAGATCGGAGTGACGGCCCCTCCGGCCGGCCGTGGCCGAGCTCCCTGAAGCCCCCGACCACCGGGAATCCGTAGTCCATGGTGAGAGGGTGAGGCACCTGCCCGAGGCCGGTTCGGAGATGTCGATCGCGGTTGCCCCCGACGTCGGCAGGACCGTGCTGGGGCGCCGCGCCGGCCGGAGCCGCGGTCGAGCGCGGCCGGGGGTACCGAAGCCTCATGCCCTCGGATCGGCGACTGCCGTCTCGGCGAGCCACCTGGGCCCGTAGGTCGCGATGTAGTGCTCGGCGACCTCGCGGACGTCAAGGTCGTCGCTGGCCTGGGCCCTGGACCAACTCCTCCAGAAGCGGCCATGCCTGCAACTGGGGCGTCGCGGCCCCACCGATCGGAGAGGGTGGACCAGCGCACCAGTTCCGGAAGGACGGAGGCGCCGTCGGCTGCGAAAGCCGTCAGAAAGTGGAGGGCGGCGCCCTGCTGCCAGACGCCCGCCTCGGGGGACAGGGCCGCCCGGAGGATCTCTGTCCCGTCCTGGGCACCGTTGTGGAAGTCGGCCTGGCGTCGCTGCAACTCCCGCCTGGCCTCGACGAACGCGTCCCAGAGTTCCTTGTCGGACGGCGCAGTGCTCATGGTCTGTTCTCCGTTGCGGCTCCGGGCTCTCCGGCAGTGGTAGCTGGTCGGCGAGGTGGATCAAGACGTCCTCCGGGTCCGTGCCGGGTCCGCCCGGGGTGATCCGTCGAAACGGAGATCGGGGGTTGCACGCAAATCCAGGATCCCGACGTCATCGGCACAGCCGGGCAGCGACCGCGACGTCGAAAGCGCGGCTCGAAAGTGTTGCACCTCGGCCGAGCAATGGCGAACCTGGATCGGTTCCTCCGTTCAGGCGGCATCTCGTTCGGGGGTCGTGCGCCGCCCGCGTCGTGGTGACGGTGGAACGCCCGGTACGGCGGGCGTGGCGGCGATCGACCGAACACCGTCCGGCTGGTGTGCTGTGGTCGACCCCCGCTCGACGGGGAACAGCCGGACCGGTTGTGGAGCCTGCCCCTGCAACAGTTCGTCTACCGGCGGCTGATGCGTCGTCCCCGGGCGACGGGGGAGGAACCGGCGGAGGTTTCCACCCGACCGGTCGAAACGGTCGGGTGGAAACCTCCGCCCCCGCTCAGGCGGCCGAGGTGTACAGCTTGGAGCCGGCCTGCCCGACGCAGTCCCACTGTTGGATGCGGGCGCCGTTGCCGGTCTGGGAGTTCTCCACCTCCAGGCACTTACCGCTGTGGTAGTTCACGAGGTTGACGTAGCCGTTGCCCGCGTCGACCGGGTACCACTTGGAGCCCTCCTGGCCCAGGCAGTCCCACTGTTGGATGCGGGCGCCGTTGCCGGTCTGGGAGTTCTCCACCTCCAGACACTTCCCGCTGTGGGAGTTCTTCACGTACTCGTAGCTGCCGTGCCATTCGCCGTACCAGCCGGAGCCGGCCTGGCCGACGCAGTCCCACTGCTGGACGGTGGCGCCGTTGCCGGTCTGGGAGTTCTCCACCTCCACACACTTGCCGTTGAAGGTGTGGATCAGCCAGTTGCCGGCGACCGCGTTCTGGCCGGAGGCGGCCGGGCTCGTGCCGGCCGCGACGGCGGGGCCGGCGGTCAGCGGTGCGCTCAGCAGTACCAGCGCACCGCTCAGGAGGGCGACGGACTTCCTTGAGATCATGGAGTTCTCCTCAGGCGACTTCCGTATACGGACCGCACAAGCCTTCCCGGGCACGGCAGTTGGCACGCCGGGTTGCATGCCCCTGACGGAAGTCGGCCGAGAATGGTCGGCCTCCCGGGCTGTCCACGCGTGCGGATGGGGCCACCGTTTCCGCCGGGGCTCCTGAGGCCTCGCCCCGTCGGCTGCGCCGGGCGCGACCGCGCTATTCCGCGTCGCGCGGCGGCCGTCGCCGGGTGATCCGGTCGAGCAGATCCGTCAGCGGCTCGCCGACGTCGCGGCCGAACTCGGTGAGACCGTAGGTGACCTGGGGCGGTGTGGTCGGTTCGACCTGTCGCCAGACCAGGCCGTCCTGGACCAGTCCGCGCAGGGTCTGGGCGAGCATCTTCTCGCTGATGCCCTGGATGCTGCCGCGCAGCTCGTGGAACCGGAGGTCGTTGCTCCGCAGGGAGATCAGGACCCAGACGCCCCACTTGCTGGTCACGTGGTCCACCACGTCGTGCGCGGGGCAGTCGGTGTGAAACACGTCATACCGCTCTGCCTGCTCGACCTGCCTGCGCTGCACGCCTACCACCATGTCAGGAGCTTACCTCCAGGTCTGTCCTTACCGAGAATGAGTCCGCAGACCTAGCGTGACGGTCACACAGAAGACATCGGGCAAGGAGCAGATCATGATCGTGGTGACCGGGGCTACCGGGAACATCGGCCGGCCGTTGACGCGGGCACTGGCGGAGGCGGGCCGGCAGGTGACGGCCGTGTCGCGACGTGCGGCGGTGGTGCCGGAGGGGGTCCGCCATGTGGCCGCCGACCTGGCCGAGCCGGCCGGCCTCCAGCCCGCGCTGGCCGGGGCGCAGGCGCTGTTCCTGCTGCTCTCCGGCGACCTGCACGCCGCCGGGGCCGGCCCGGCCGATCTCATCGCCCAGGCCGCGGCCGGTGGCGTCCGCCGGGTCGTCCTGCTCTCCACGCAGGGCGTGGCGACCAGGCCCTTCGGCGCGACGCGGATCGCGATGCGCGCGGTGGAGGACGCGTTGCGGGCCTCCGGCCTCGAATGGGCCGTCCTGCGTCCGGGCGGCTTCGCCTCCAACGCCCTGTGGTGGGCCGATTCCGTCCGCACGCGACAGGTCGTCGCCGCGCCCTTCGGCGACGTCGGGGTGCCGATCGTCGACCCGGCCGACATCGCCGAGGTCGCGGCGGCCTGCCTGCTGGACGACCGGCACACCGGCGGCGTGTACGAGCTCACGGGGCCGGAGGTGATCACTCCGCGAGGGCAGGCGCAGGCCATCGCCGCGGCGCTGGGCTCGCCGGTGAGGTTCCACGAGCTGACCCGCGAGGAGGCCGCGGCCGCCATGGCCCGGACCATGCCGGAAGAGCTCGCCGCGGACACCCTGGACATCCTCGGTTCCCCGAGTCCGGCCGAACTGCGCGTCAGCCCGGACGTCCAGCGGGTCCTCGGCCGGGCCCCGCGCCCCTTCGCCGACTGGGCCGCCCGCAACGTCGCCGCGTTCCGCTGAGACCGGTCGGCTCGGTCGGTCAGCGCGGCCGGTCGGTGACGCTGGTCGGTGACGCCGGTCGGTGACGCCGGCCGCCGCCGGTTCCGTGCGCCCCGCTGGGCCCGAGGGCGAGACGTCCCCTTGCCTCAGATGATCCGATTTCGTATTATCCGAAACCGTGAAGTACGAATCCGTTCCATCCGAGCGTTCGGCGCTGCTGGCCCTGCAACGCGCGACCCACGCCACCCTGCACCTGATCGCCACCGAACTCGTCGATCTGGACCTGACCGCGTCCGAGATCAACGCACTGGCCAATCTCGCCGACGGCCGGGGCCGCACCGTCTCCCAGCTGGGCGCCGCCGTCGGCACTCGCCCCACGACCCTGACCGGCGTGCTCGACCGGTTGGAGCGACGCGGTCACATCACCCGCGGCGTGCGGGCCGGCGACCGTCGCTCGGTACTCATCGAGCTGACCGGTTCCGGCCGGGCGGCGGCCGACCTGATCGGGCGGACGCTGGCCGATCTCGAACACCGCGCCCTGGACGGCCTGCCGGCCGAGTCGATCGCCGGCTTCTACGCCGTGCTGGACGCGCTGACCAAGGAGGGATCTTGACCGGGGCCGGCCCTGGCGCGAACGAGGAGCCCTCGGCGTTCACGCAGCTCATGGAGGAGGTGATGGCCACCGCCGAGCGGTTCGGGCACCGCCAGCACGTCCGGCTGACCTGGCTGGCCGTCCGACGCCACGGGACGGCCGCGTCGGTGGACCTGATCAGCGACGGGATCCGGCGCACCGCCCGCTACGCGGGCGCCCCCCAGAAGTACAACGCCACCGTCAGCCGTGCCTGGGTCGAGTTGGTGGGCCACCACGCGGGCCGGTCGGACGCCGCCGACTTCGACGTCTTCGCCGACGCGCATCCCGCGTTGCTCGACAAGAAGTTGCTGACCCGCTTCTACCGGTCCGCGACGCTGGCGGGCGATCCGGCCAGGACCGGCTGGATCGAGCCCGACCTCGCGCCCTTCCCCTGGCACACCGACGGATGAGGCGGAACCGATCGACCCCGACGGCGGGGCGGCGGTGTACGGAGGCCGTCCGGTCACCGCAACCGCCTGCCCGTCGGCCGGACGGAAACCTCGTTGCCCGCCCCGGCGGTCCTCCCTAGGGTGGCGGTCAGCGACGTGTAGCTCAGTAGCCAGAGCGCCGGACTTCAGATCCGGTGGGCGCGGGGGCAGGACCCGCCACGTCGGCCATGGACGACAACGCTGAGCAGCAGCGCCCGACGACCGCCGTCTCCGTCGACTTCGCCCACGGGCAGCTCGCCCGGGCGTTCGTCACCGCGCTCTCCCATCCCGACGCGGAGACCCGATCGGGCGCGGAGAACCGCCAGGAGCGGTGGCGCGCGGTGCTGGCCGGGATGAAGGACGGCAGCCTGCGGATCGGGACCAGGGCCCCGGTGGCGGGCCTGCCCGTGTGGGTCACCCCGGAGGTGCTGCGCGGCGGCTTCGCCAGCGGCCGGGCCTGCGCCGAGGGACCGCTCCAGCCGTACGAGGCCCGAGCCTGCCGGGAGGCCGGCATCCCGGCGGACCGGGCGGGGCTGTTCGCCCACTCGCTCACCGAGGCCGGCCTGGCCCGGCTGTGGGAACTGCTGGACAGCGGGCGCTACCGGGTGACGGTCCCCGAGGAGGCCGCGCTGCTCACGGTGGCGTGGCTGGTCCGGGCCGGCGAGCAGGGCGCGGCCCTCGAACTGGCCGCCGTGCTGGCACCGTTCGCGGCCCGGCTGCGATTCACCCCGCAGACCGGCGACGGACCGGCGTCCGACCCCGACGCCGTTCACCGGCAGACCGTCGCGGACACCGTCGCCACCCTGGAACGGCGCGGCCCGAACCGGTCGGTGGAGACCCAGCGTGAGGCGCTGGCGGTGTGGCTGCCGTTCTCCGACGAGCTGCTCGCCCACTGGCTGGAGACCGCCGGAATCGGGCGGGTGCCGGAGCACGGCCCGGGCCCCGACTGGCACCAGCGCGGAGCGGAACTCCTGTTCCGCTACGCGGCCGTACGCGCCGCACCTCAGGACCGCCCGGTGCGCGGCCGGCGCTCCGGTACGGCGTCCGGGTTCTCCGTCCTGTGCCGGGAGCGGGCCGGCCGCGCCTCCGCCGACTGGTCGGTGGCCGGCAACGGCACGGTCATCGAACAGGCCCAGATCCTCACCACCCACAACCTGGCCACCCTGGTTGGGGTCGCCGGCGTCACCCCCGTCGACGGGTGGGACACGCTCGCCCGGCGCGCCTTCGACACCGCCTGCCGGCTGGTGCTGAGGGCCGAGCAACTCCCGCATCCGTTGGCCGCCGTGAAGAACGCGGCCTTCGCCTGGCGGCAGATGGTCTTCCACCTGTCGCTCTGCGCACCGCGGACCCGTGAGGCGGTGCTCGACCGGCTCGCGGGGGACCACCCGGCCCGGCTGGCTCCGGCCGTGGCCGGGCTGGTACTGACCGCCGCGGGCGGGCGGTTCGAGGACGACGGCACGGCGGACGGGGGTGCCTCGCGCCGTCTGCTCGGATGGACGGTCGGCCCGCACTGGCTGCTCCGCCGTTCATGACGCCCGGCGCGCGCCGGCCCGGGTGTGGGGGCCGGTGCACCCCACGTCTCCGGTGACCCTGCCTCTTCGGCTCTACGTCGGTGGCCCCGGATGTCCAAAAGGCGGTGCAGGCAGAGGCAATTAACACATCATGTGATCTAATGATCTCTCAGAAGCGGAGCGCCGGGATTTAGTTGCGGCTCCGCGGCCCAGACGGAACCCCGCGGAGTTCAGGATGATGCTCACGACTGTCAGGCCGCCGCATGCAGGGACGCCGGACGTCCCGTGCGGAGCGCCGTCGCATCGTGGCACGGGAGTCCGGCGGTGAGCTGAACGGCGTGGTGCACGTCCGCCGGTCGGTCGTGCATGGCATGGACATGGCAATATGCTGTCCCTGTCACGCTTGCTGCTCGATCGATCATTTGTACGTCCGTAATCCGCCGGTGCTCCGGAGGTCGGGTGCTCGTTCGCCGCGAACGAGTGGCTCCTCAATGTCTCCCCCGGAGTCGGCTCGACCCCGAGGACCCGTCCGTTGACCTCGATTCCCGAGACCGCCGCAGTGGTGCTCGGCGCCACGACCGCTGCCGGTGCCGTAGCCACGGCGCTGCTCGCGCGTTCGCGTCGCACCCTCGTCGCGCAGAATGCCGCGCAGTCCGCGGCCCTGAACGCCGCCGACAGGAGCGGGCAGGAGTCCCGCGAGCAACTCAACCAGCTCGGCGGCCGACTCCAGCAGCTCGGCGACGAGTTCCAGCATCTCGTCGCCGACCGCCTCCCCGGCCTGGCCCTGCACCTGGTGAGTTCGCATCACCCGGTCCCCGGCCTGAAGCACGAGGCCCTGGCCGGCACCGAGTACGCCGCTCTGTACGAAGCCGTTCTCGGCCACTACGCGGACACCGTGGCCAAGGAGCGCCGACGCATCGACGCCTCCGCCCGCGCGGCGCTGCGTGGTGCGTGCCAGGACATCCAGGCCCTGTCGCACCGGCTGCAGTCGCAGGTCGAGAGCCTGCAGAGCGAGTTCGACGACCCGCGTCTGCTCGACGGTCTGTTCAAGGTCGACCACCTCAACGAGCAGGCCATCCGGCTGGTCCAGAAGGCCGCGATCGTCTGCGGGGCCTGGCCGGGGCACGTGCGTCCGGACACCTACGCGGTCGAGATCGTCAGCGGGGCCTCGTCCCGGCTGCACGGCTACGAACGCATCAAGATCAGTTCCCGGCTGCTGGATTCGGGCCTCGCGGTCGTCGGCCGCGCCGCGGAGCCCGTCGCCGTGGCCCTCACCGAGCTCATGGCCAATGCGCTGGAACACTCCCGTGACGACCTCGCGGTGGAGGCCAGCGTCATCCAGACCGGCTCCGGCAGCGTCTGCGTCACCATCGACGACGCGGGCACCGGCATGAGCGCGGAGGCCGTCCGCCGCGGTGTCCTCCTGGTGTCGGGTGAGGACCGGCAGGACACCTTCCTCACCGAGCTGGGTGATCCGCCGGCCCTCGGGTTCGCCGCGATCGGCCGGCTCGTCGCCGACCACGGCTTCCAGGTGTCGATCGGCCAGGTCTCCCCGTACGGCGGGGTCCGTGCCGTCCTCACCATCCCTCCGCACCTGCTGACCACGATCGACGAGGAAGCCGAACCGATCTCGGCGATGGCTCCGCTGCCCGCCGCTCCGCCCGCGGCGCCCCGGTGGCCCACGCCGCCTCCGGCCGCCGCCGCCCCGAACGAAGAAGCTCCGGACGACGGCAGCGGCCTGCCGCAGCGCCGCCGCCGTGCCCGTCCGGAGCCCACCCGCAGTGATGTGCCCGTCATCGAGCCCCGGGAGTTGAACCCAGAGAAGGCTCGTGACACCTGGAGCCAGTTCCAGGAGGGAATCGCCGCTGGTCTCGCCCCCACCGACTCGAAGGAAGCACCGTGACCCTCTCCGCCTCGCGCCCCGTGATCGAGGACCCGTCGTGGGTCCTGAATCCCATCACCGAAGTCAGCAACGAGGTCAAGCACGCCCTGGTCCTGTCGAGCGACGGCATGGTCATCGGTGCGACGGAAGGGCTCCTCCGCGAGACCGCGGAAGGAATCTCCGCCATGACGGCTGCTCTTCACGGCGCGGCCCGCGCCGCGGCCAACGCCGCGCTGGAGGCCTCGGACGGCACTCCCGTCACGACCATCACCGTGCAGAACACCCACGGCACGTACATGATCATGCCGGCCGGTGCCCGCACCAACACCTTCATCGCCGTCGCAGGAGGCCTCGACATGCCGATGGGCACGGTCGCACACATCATGGCCCGGCAGGCCAAGAAGCTCGGCGAACAACTCATGTCGGTCCCGGCCCGCACACAGAGCCCGTCATGAGCCGCGCCCCGCAGCGGCGGCGGATGATCCCCAGCTACCTGGCGACCAGGGGTGTCGGCACCCCGAGCCGCAACTCCCTCCAGTCGCTCATGGCCGTGGCCGCCACGGGGCTCCCGGCCGCACCCCACCACACCCCCGTGCAGCAGCGGATGATCTCGCTGCTCACGGGCGGTGCCCTGACCATCAGTGAGACGGCCGCCTACCTCCGTCTGCAGACCGGCGTGTGCAAGGTCCTGCTCTCCCAGCTCATCGACGGCGGCCACGTGCAGGTCCGCGTGCCGGCCCCGGACGCCCTGCTCCCCGATGCGCACGCCAACCGTCCGTCCAAAGAACTCCTGGAAGAGGTGCTGAATGGACTCCGCGCGCTCAGAACGCACTAGCCCGAGTCCGGTCTATCTGCCGGAGGGTGACCAGCAGCGGCTGAAGATCCTCGTGGCGGGGCCCCTCGGCATCGGCAAGACCACCGCGATCAGGACGCTGTCCGAGATCCCGACGCTGCACACCGACGAGGTGATGACCGACGCCGCCGCATCGGCGGACGACCTCACCCTCGACGGTCTGCGCGGCAAGACCACCACCACGGTCGCCATCGACTTCGGCCGGCTGACCGTGCCGCAGGCCAAGGTGGTCCTGTACCTGTACGGCACCCCCGGGCAGCGCCGCTTCCTGCCGCTGTGGGAGGACATCGCCGACGGCGCGATCGGGGCCCTGGTCCTGGCCGACACGCGCCGCCTGGACCAGTCGTTCGAGGTCATGGACCTGGTCGAGGAACGCGGCCTGGACTACGCGGTCGCCGTGAACACGTTCCCGACCTCACCCGGGTACTCCCTCGAAACCCTGCGTTCCAAGCTCGACCTGGACGAGCGGACCCCGCTGGTGACCTGCGACGTCCGGGAGAAGAACTCCACCCTGGACGCACTCATCGTCCTGACCGCCCACCTGATAGCCCGAGCCGGAGACGAACCCTCGTGACCGTCACTCCTCCCGCCGCCCCGGTGCGCATCCACGGGCCCGAGCACGACGCCGACCCCGCGCGCAGCTACGAACTGCTGCGCCTGCAGGGGCCGGTCGGCCTCGCGGAGATCTCGCCGGGCGTCGTCGTCCACCTGGTCACCGACTACCGGGCCGCACTCGACCTCTTCCACGACACGGACACCTGGTCCAAGGACACCCGCCCGTGGATGGACCAGGTCCCGCCGGACAGCCCGCTCATGCCGCACGTGCAGTGGCGCCCCAGCCTGTTCTTCGCCGACGGCGCCCAGCACGCCCACCTGCGCAGCGTCATCACGGACAGCTTCAGCCTGCTGGACCCGCACGACGTCCGCGACCTGACCTTCCGCTACGCCGACACGCTCCTCCAGCGGTTCGCGGGGGAGGGGCGGGCCGACCTGGTCGCCCAGTACGCGCAGCAGATCCCCCTGATGGTCTTCAACGCGCTGTTCGGCATGCCCGACGAGTACGCCTCCCGGCTCCTGGCGGCCCTCACCGCGATGGTGAGCTCCGATCCCGAACAGATGGGCCAGGGCGCGCAGTCGCTGAACGAGTACCTGACCAGCCTGTACGCCACCAAGGCACAGCAGCGCGGACACGACCTGACCTCGTGGTTCATCGACCACCCGAACGGGCTGAGCCCGCAGGACGTCCTCCAGCAGGTCATCATCGTCCTCGGTGCGGGCAACGAGCCGCTGACCAACCTCATCGCCAGCACGCTCGCCCGGATGCTCTCGGACGACCGCTACTTCGGCACCCTCACCACCGGGAGCCTGCCGATCCAGCACGCGATCGAGGAGGCCCTCTGGAACGACTCCCCGCTGGCCAACTACAGCCTGCACTTCCCCCGGTACGACGTCGAGTTCTACGGCACGGTCATCACGGCCGGCTCGCCCGTGATGGTCTCCTACGCGGCCGCCAACTCCTGCCCACACGCCAACCCGCCGAAGGAGGGCCACCGTTCCGGCAACAAGGCCCACCTCGCCTTCGCGGCCGGCCCGCACGCCTGCCCGGCCCGCTCCACGGCCGTCCTCGTCGCCACCGCGGCGATCGAACGGCTCACCTCGTACCTGCCCGACATCAAACTCGCCGTGTCCGCGGGCGAACTGACCTACCGCGGCGGCCCGATCTACCGGAGCCTGACGGCCCTGCCCGTCCGCTTCACCCCGCTCACCCTCGACGCCGGGGGAGCGGCGCTCCGGCAGCCGTCGTCCGGGTCGGCCGCGGCCGCCGCGGGTCCCGTGCCGGCGTAGCGGCGGGGACAGCACGCACGCGCACCATCCGGTCACGGCATTGTCCACGGATCCAAGCACGTTGACGAGGTGTTCTCCGCCACACCAGCACCAGGGCGTGACAGCTGAAACACCTGGGGATGTGTGTCTGTGGCCACATCTGCTTGCCATAAGGAACACTTCGTGACCGTTCTTGACCACAAGAGACCTGAACTACCCGCACCCGACGTCGAACCCCATCCCGCCGCACCGGACTTCCCGGCCGTGCGGCGGGATGTCGACGCGGCGCTGACCGCTTTCCTGGAAGCCAAGGAACAGTCCGCGCCCGGGCCGGAACTCCCGCCCCTCATAGCCCAGCTCCGAACCTTCCTGACGGGGGGAAAGCGCCTCCGCCCGCTGCTGTGCGTCTGCGGCTGGTACGCCGCCGGCGGGGGGGACGACCACGCCCCGGCGGTCCGGGCCGCGGCCGGCCTCGAACTCTTCCAGGCGTTCGCCCTCATCCACGACGACGTGATGGACGCCAGCGACACCCGCCGCGGCCGGCCGTCCGCCCACCGCGCGCTGGCCCGCGCCTACACCGCCGACGGCGGCCCGGCCGACCGCGCCGAGGAACACGGCCTGGGCGCCGCCGTCCTCCTCGGGGACCTCGCGCTGATCTGGTCCGACGAACTCCTGCGCGCGACCGGCCCGACGACCCGCGGCCCCGAGCAGGTCCTGCCGCTCCTGGACGAGATGCGCAGCGAGGTGCTCTACGGCCAGTACCTGGACCTGCGGACCACCGGCCGGCTGTCCGACGACGTCGACACCGCGGTCCGGGTCATCCGGTACAAGACCGCCAAGTACACCGTCGAACGCCCGCTGCACATCGGCGCGGCACTGGCCGGCGCCGACCCGGCCGTCCTCGCGGCCCTGAGCGCGTTCGCCCTGCCGCTCGGCGAGGCCTTCCAGCTCCGCGACGACCTCCTCGGCGTCTTCGGCGATCCCCGGGAGACCGGAAAGCCGGTGCTGGACGACCTGCGCGCGGGCAAGGCCACCGTGCTCATGGCCCTCGCGGCCCAGCGGGCCTCCCACCACGAGATGCGGTCGCTGCGCGCACGGTTCGCCAGACGAAGCCTCGACGAGCGGGACGCCGCCGTGGTCCGGGCCGTCCTGGAGACCACCGGAGCCCGCCAGACCGTGGAAGAGATGATCCGAACCCGGCTGGGCGAAGCCCTGACGGCCCTTGACCGTGCCCCCATCCCGGCCGCCGCCGCCACGGCGCTGCGCGACATCGCCGGATCCGCAACAGCGAGGCTCGCATGAACGACGACCAGCACCGCGCGGCCGGCACCTCCCTGGCGACGGCCCCCGTCGAGCAGCGGCCGGTCGACGGCGGCACCGGCGCGGCGACGGAGCCGACCCCCGCGGCGACCGGGCTGACCCGCGCGGCGGCGGAGCTGATCAGCGGCGTGGACGCCGACCCCTGGGGCAGTGTCCGCCCGTCCCTGTACGAGACGGCCCGCGTGCTGTCCAAGGCGCCGTGGCTGCCCGGCGGACGGACCCGGGTCGAGTACCTGCTCCGCGAGCAGGCCCGCGACGGCAGTTGGGGCGAGGGACCCGCGCCCTACCGGCTCCTGCCGACGCTGAGCGCCGTCGAGGCCCTCCTCGCGGTGCTGGAACGGGAACCCGGGGCGGGCGGTGCCGCGGACCGTCTCGCCGGCGGTACGGTCGACCGGCTCGCCGCGGCGGCTGCTGGCGGGCTCGCCGCGCTCGGCGGCCTGCCGACGGCCGGGCCGTGGCCGGACACCGCGGCCGCCGAGATCCTCGTCCCCGACCTGGTCGCCGCCGTCAACCGGCGCCTCGACCAGCCGCGGACCGCCGACCTTCCGCACCTCGGGCCCTGGCACCGCGGCCCGCGTATCGTCGTCCCCGGCGGTTACCACGCCGCGGTACCCGAAGCGGTCGCAGGCAGGTGCCGAGCCGCCGGCGCCGTCCCGCTCAAGCTCCACCACACCTTCGAGGGCGTCGCCGCCCACCTCCCGAACACCCTCCTGCCCGCAGCGGACGGGCTGCTCGGCAGCTCCCCGGCCGCCACCGCGGCCCTGCTCGCCGCCACCCCCCACCCCCCGCAGCACCAGCGTGCGGCCGCCGAACTCGCCGACGTGGCACGGCGCTACGGCGGTCTCTTCCCGGAAGCCGCACCGATCACGGTCTTCGAGCGGCTCTGGGTCGCCGCCGCGCTCGCCCGCACCGTCCTGCCGCCCTCCGGCCTGCCCGTCCTGCGCACGTGGGCCGACACCCTCTACGACCCCGAGGGAGTCCGCGGCACCCCCGGACTGATGGTGG
Organism: Kitasatospora sp. NPDC088346; assembly: GCF_044740765.1. Lineage (NCBI taxonomy): Bacteria > Bacillati > Actinomycetota > Actinomycetes > Kitasatosporales > Streptomycetaceae > Kitasatospora > Kitasatospora sp. NPDC088346. The sequence continues at coordinate 84,000 of NZ_JBIURH010000018.1, read as the reverse complement.
ACGCCGACGACACCGCCATGGCCGTCCTCGTCGCGGCCCTCGTCGACCGGCCCCGCGACCCCGCGCCGCTCGCCGTCTTCGACAACGGCCGTCACTACGACTGCTACATCGGCGAGGACACCGGTTCCCTCAGCGCCAACGCACACGCCGTCCAGGCCCTCCAGGCCTACCTCCGCCACCACCCCGAGACCGCGCGGACGCACGAACCCGTCGTCCACCGGGTCGCCGACTGGCTCGTCGGGCACCAGCAGCCGCAGGGCCACTGGACCGACAAGTGGCACGCCTCCCCGTACTACGCCACCGAGCGCTGCGTCACCGCACTGTCCCCCCTGCGCGGCCCCCGAGCACGCCGGGCGCTCCAGGCCGCCGCCGGATGGGTGCTGGACACCCAGCGCGAGGACGGGTCCTGGGGCATCTGGGGCGGCACCGCCGAGGAGACCGCCTACGCCGTGAGGATCCTGCTCCACGCGTCCGGGGCGGCGCCGCTGCAGCCCGTCCGCGCCCTGGACCGCGCCGAAACCTTTCTGCACGAGACGGCCCACACGTCCGGCCACCGGCACCCCGCCCTCTGGCACGACAAGACCCTCTACGCACCGGAAGCGATGATCCAGGCGGAGATCCTCGCCGCCCGCGCCCTGCTGCGGACCCGCCACGAAACGGAGTACCTCCCGTGACCCCCGACCCGACGACCCCGCCCGACGCACCGGGACGCCTGCCCGTCGTCGGACACGTGATGCCCCTGCTCCGCGACCGGCTGGCGTACATGCAACAGCTGCGCGGCCACGGCGACGTGGTACGGATCAGGGTCGGCCCGCGGCCGGTGTACGTCGTCAACTCGCCGGAACTCATCTGGGAGATGCTCACCGCCCAGTCCGCGAACTTCAGCAAGGGCCGGCTCTTCGACAAGCTCCGGCTGTTCGGCGGATCACCGCTGCCGATCGCCGAAGGACAGCAGCACCTGCAACGCCGCCGCCTCATGCAGCCCGCCTTCCACCGCGAACGCATCAACTCCTACATCGACACGATGATCACCACCGCGCAGAGCGCACTCCGGACCTGGCGGCCCGGGGCCCGACTCGACGTGCTCAACGAGATGCAGCTCATGACCCAGGGCATCGTCATGTCGGTGCTGTTCTCCTCCCACCCCGACCGCGACCCGGCGCAAGCGATCATGAAGGGCGTCGACACCGTCTTCCAGGCCGCCATCCGGCGCGCCGTCGTGCCCGTCTCCGCACCGGAGTGGATGCCGCTCCCGGGCAACCGCAGGCTCCGGGCCGCGAACAGCCTGCTGCGCCGGACGGTCAGCGACATCGTCACCGCCCGCCGGGAGACCCCCGGCACCCAGGACGACATCGTCTCCCTGCTCCTCGACGCCCGCGACGAGGACGGCCGACCCCTGGACGACGAGGAGATCCTCTCCGAGATCACCGCCCTGCTGGCCGCGGGCTCCGAAACCACCGCGGTCACCATGGCCTGGCTCTTCCACGAGCTGGGCCGCAACCCCGACCTGGAGCAACGGCTGCACCGGGAGGTCGACACCGTACTGGCCGGCGGCCCGCTCACCGCCGAGCACCTTCCCCGGCTCGGCCACACACGCCGACTCGTCACCGAGACGCTGCGCCTGCACAACCCCGCCTGGATCGTGACCCGCCAGGCCACCGTCCCGGTGCGGCTCGGCACCGCACACCTGCCCGCCGGAGCCGACCTGATCTGGAGCCCGTACGCGCTCCACCGGGACCCGGAGCTGTACGACGACCCCCAGCGGTTCGACCCGGACCGCTGGCTCCCCGAGCGGCCGCAGCCTCCGCGGGGCGCGTACATCCCCTTCGGCGCCGGAAAGCGCATGTGCATCGGCGACGGCTTCACCTGGGCCGAGGCGACGGTCCTGACCGCCCTCATCGCCTCCCGCTGGACGCTGCGGCCCGTACCCGGCAGCACCGTGCGGCCCGTACCCGCCATCACCGTCCACCCCTCCTCGCTCCACATGACCGCCGAGGCCCGCGGGCACGCGGCGGCACGGGAGGCAGCGTGAGCACCACCGACCTCACGGGCCTCGCCGCCCTGCCGCTGCCCGACCTCTCCGGCAGCTTCCCGGGCCCCTTCCCGGCCAGCCCGCACGCCGGCGGCATCGAGGCGCACCTGGGGCAGTGGCTCCGCCGGTTCCCGCTCCTCGGCCCGCCCGAGGCCCTGGGCCCCCTGTGCGACATCGTGGCGCACGGGGTCGCCCGGACCTTTCCCACGGCCGAACCCGACGGCCTCCACCTGTGCGCCGACCTCTTCCTGTGGCTCACCGCCTTCGACGACACCCACGGTGAAGCGGCGGCGGCGAGCGACCCGGCCCGACTGGTGCGCCGGATCTGGGACTGCGTGCACCTCCTGGCCGACGGCGAGCCGTCCCGCGACGCCGGCCCCTTCGACGAAGCGCTCCGGGACCTCCTGGTGAGGCTGCGCACCCGGGCCACGACCGCCCAGTACCTGAGGGTCACCGGCTGCCTCAGGGACATCCTCCTCGGGAGCCTCTGGGAGGCGCACCACCTGGCCGAACCCGAGCACGTGACGTCGCACGACTACCGTGCGATCCGCCCCCACACCGTGTTCGCGCGGACCCTGGTGGCCGTCGCCGAGGTCGTCCTGCGGTACGAACTGCCCGAAGAGGCACGACGATCCGAGGCCGTGCGGCAGCCGGAGTCGGCCGTCGCCGACCTCGCCGGCGTGCTGAACGACCTCGGCTCCTACGCGAGGGAATCCGCCAAGGGCGTCCCGCACTCGCTGAACCTCATCACGTTGATCGCGAGGGAGCGGAACTGCGACGTCCCCACCGCGGCCGCGGTGGTCGCCCGCCTGGGGGAGGAGCGCGCCGCGGCCGCCCGGCACGGGATCGGCGAACTCGCGACCGGCGGCTCGGCGCCGCTCGCGCAGCACGCCGCGGCCCTGGAATCCATCGCCCACTCCTACGTCTGGCACATCGACCACGTCCGCTACAGGAAGGCCTGACGGTGCGGCAGGCCGTCCGTCGCGCGGGGGCGACGGCGGCTCGCCGCCGCCGTGCGCCGACGCCCCTCCTGCGGCCGGGCCGCGGGCCGCGTGTCGCCGATCCCGTGTCGCTACAGGATCTAGCTTTAGTGAGAACCTATAGCGTGCGTTCGTTGACTGGCCGCCAAGAGCAGTTATAGCCTCTAGTGAGAGCTTGAGCATGTCGCCACCCCTATGGGGACTGACGCGCGCTCAACCGTCTCCATGCGCTGCCCAGTCGACCAAGGGACCACCATGCCCGGACTACGCACCGCCCTGCTCGCCCTCCCGCTCGCCGCCGCCCTGCTCGGCGCCGGCGCAGCCCCCTCCGGCGCGACCACCGCCCCCCACCCCGGCGCCTCGCTCACCTGCCGGGGCCAGGGCGTGGATCCCGACGCCAAGGTCCGCCACCGCGCCGCGATCGTGATCCACGCGCCGCTGCGCACCGTCTGGGACCTCCAGGCCGACGTGTCCGGCTGGCCCTCCTGGCAGCGACCGGTGACCACGGCGGTGCGCCTCGACCACGGCCCACTGCACGCGGGTTCGGCGTTCCGCTGGACCACCCCCGTCCCGCCCGCGGCCGGCCTCCCGGCCTCCACCCTGGTGATCACCTCGACCGTCCGGCAGATCGCGCACGGCTCCTGCATCCGCTGGACCGGCCCCGCGGACGGCACCGGGCTGCACATCGACGGCGTGCACGTCTGGAACTTCGCCAGGATTCCCGGGGGCGTCCTGGTGAGCACCGAGGAGACCCACACCGGTCCCCAGGTGGACGCCGACGTCCCCACCGCGACGGCGATCCTCCGCGAGGGCCTGGAGTCCTGGCTGCACGCCCTGAAGACCACCGCAGAGCAGCGGGCCGACGACACGTCAGGCACACCGGAGGCCGCCCGGTCCACCGGGGAAGCGAAGCTGCCCTGACGGACCGTCCCCCGGTGACCCCGGGGCCCACCCCCGCCGTCCGGGGGTGACACCGGTCCTGTGGCGCGCGGACGCCCGACAGAGGACCGGACGCCGACGGGGCACCGTCCGCCACCGGGATACCGTCCGCCATGGCCGTCACCCGGCAGCTCGCCCGCGTCACCGAGGAGTACCTCGCCGCCTGCCGAGCGCGTGCCGTGCGCGTGCCGAGCGCGTGCCGTGCGCGTGCCGTGCACGTGCCGTGCACGTGCCGTGCACGTGCCGCGACGTCGTCCGACGGTGACCACCAGTGGGAGCCGCCGGCGACGGACGGTCTTGACCTGGACCGGGCGCCCGCCATGCTGGTGGGCCTCTGCGAGATCGCCGGATCGGGCGATGCACACCTCGCCGCGCTCGGGCGGGCCACCGGCGGCGGCGTCGTGCTGGACGTCGGTTTCCTCAACGCCCAACCCCCACGCCGTCGCGTTCCTCGGCCCCGCACCGGCAGCACGCGGTCCGACGGAGGTCGAGCAAGTCGCCGATCTCCTCGGCGACATCGACTTCCCGGCCGCCCTGGCGGCGCTGCCGTCCGACGACCACGCGGCCGGGGCGCTGATCGGCCACGGCGCCGAAGGCCTCCGCCACGGGCCCGGTACGTATCCGGCGGCCCACTTCGCGGCGCTCCGCGCGTTCTTCGCGGGGGCCTCGCAGCGGGGCCTCGCCGTCGTCTCGTGGTGGGACTGACGTCCCGAGTACGACCGCAGCCCCCGGGATCACCCGATCACGAATCCGACGGCACCACGTCCTGCGAGGCCCCGGTGTCGTAGAGTCGGGTACCGTGACTCAATCTGCGAGGCTGCCCGACGACGCCCTCCGCCTCGCAGACGGCGTGGCAGTCGCCCTGATCGCACCCTTCGCCGGGCTGACCTCGGTGCCGGCCCCGATCGGTGAGCTCACCGCGCTGCGCCGCATCGACCTCGACGGCAACGCGTTGACCCACCTGCCCGACGGCATCACGTCGCTGCGCCGGCTGGAAAGCCTCCTGCTGTACGGCAACCGGCTGTCCACGATCCCGTCCGAACTGGGCGACATCGCCTCGCTGGAGCACCTCAGCATCGGCGGCAACGCGGTGACCTCCGTGCCTGACACCCTCTGGCGACTGACCCGCCTGCAGTCGCTCAACCTCGCGGAGAACCAGCTCAGCGAGATCCCCGACGCGATCGGCAACCTGGTCGAACTGCGCATGCTCGACCTCGGCCACAACCGACTCCGCCACCTGCCCGACAGCATCGGAGACCTGCCCCGACTCACCGACTACCTCTATCTGAGCGACAACGGGTTCACCTCGGTGCCCGCCTCGCTCGGGCGGCTGGACCGGCTCGACTACCTCAACCTCACCGACAACCGGCTCAGCACGCTGCCGCACACCATCGGCGGCATGGCACGGTTGCGCGAGCTGCGGCTCTACAACAATCAACTCACCCACCTGCCCGACGCGATCGGTCGGCTGACCCGACTGCGCGAACTGCACGCCATGAACAACCGGCTGACCGGGCTACCCGGGTCCATCGGTGATCTGCGCGATCTCCGCCACCTCGATCTGCGCAACAACCCGCTCCACCAACTGCCCGAGACGATCGGACGACTGGCCCACCTCACCCACCTCGACCTGCGTGCCAGCCGACTGCGCGAGTTGCCCGACAGCCTCGCCGACCTTCCGCGGCTGCAGAAGCTCGATCTCCGCTGGACCAAGCTCGACCGGCTCCCCGGCTGGATCGAGTCCATCCGCCAGCGCGGCTGCGTCGTCCTCCTCTAGACCCGGGGCCGCGAGCGCCTCCGCCTGTGGGGCCCGGAGCCCCGTCGCACGGAGTCCGGCGAACCGTCAGGTCTCCTCCCGGCGGCCCAGCCCGACCGCGCGGCGTACGTCGTCGGCGTAGGCCTCGGGCTGTTCCCATGCGGCGAAGTGGCCGCCGGCGCGGTGTTCCACGTAGTCGCGGATGTTCAGGAACGCCTCGGCGTAGCTTCGGGGTTCCGGTTTGGTGTCGCGCGGGAAGACGGAGAGCACGGTCGGTGTGTCGATCCGGTCGGGGAGGGTGACCGGCTCGACGTAGGTGGTGAAGGAGGTGCCGATCGTGCCGGTGACCCAGTAGGCGGTGACCCAGGTGAGGAGTTCGTCCGGGGTGAAGGCGGGGCCGTCGGACCAGGACTCCAGCTTCTCGACGATCCACGCGGCCAGGCCTGCGGGGGAGTCACCGAGGGCGACCGCGACCGTGTTCGGCCGGGTCGACTGCTGGGCGATGTACCCGCCCTCGGTACGGAACCACTGCGCCGACCGGCGGAGGTGGGCGGCCGCGTCGGGTGGGAGCTTCGTCGGGTCCGCAGTGAGCGCACGCTGCGGAGCGGTGTTGGTGAGGTGGAGGGCGGCGACGCGGTCCGGGTGTTCGGCCGCGAGGAGTTCCGCGACGGTGCCGCCCACGTCGCCGCCGGACACCGTGTACCGCGGGTAGCCCAACTCGGCCAGTGCGGCGGCGACGATCCCGGCGATCCGGCCGGCCGACATGCCGGAGGTGGTCGGCGGGGCCGCGAACGGGAAGCCCGGCAGGGCGGGGACCACCACGTGCACGTCCGTGAGCAGCGGCAGGACGCGCTCGAACCGCAGCACCGAGTCCGGCCAGCCGTGCAGCAGGACGACCACCGGAGCGCCGGGATCCGCGGACCGCTGGTGGATCACCCGCAGGTCGGTGTCGCCCGCCTGCACGGTCGTCCAGGGGAGCTCGCCGATGCGGCGCTCGTGCACGCTCCAGTCGTAGCCGTTCTGCCAGTGTTCGAGAAGTTCGTCGAGGCGGGTGCCGCTGATGCCGCGCCTGTCGTCGTCGCTCCACGGGGTCGTGACGCGTCGCGTCCGTCGGAGCCGTTCCCTGATGTCTTCGATGCCCTCGCTCATGTGTATGAGCGTACACATGAGGTGTATCCTCATGCACATGGTTTCTCGCAACGCCGCCGCCACCAGGCAACGGATCCTGGAACAGGCGCGACGCCAGTTCGCCAGGCACGGGTACGCCGCGGTCGCGGTCAAGGGCGTCGCCGACGCGGCCGGCGTGTCGCCCAACCTCATCACCCGCTACTTCGGCGGGAAGGACGGCCTCTTCCTGGCGGCGACCCAGGTGGAGATCCCGGTGTCCGGCTCCTTCGACGGCGACCGTTCCGAGCTGGGCCCGCGCCTCGCGGCGAGCATCGTGCGGCGCTGGTTCGGCGTGGTCGGAGAGGATCCGCTGCTCGTGCTGCACCGGGCGTCCGGCGAACGCCCGCAGGCGGCGGAGGCGCTGGCCGCCTTCCTCGACGCCAACTCGCTGGAGCCACTGCGGTGTTACCTGCGCGACAGCGGCCTGGACGATGCCGAGGCCCGCAGTCGGGCCGCGGCGATCGACGCCTTCGTGCTCGGCGTCTCGACCCGGCGCCGGGTCCTGCGTTCCGAACTCGGCGACCCCGCCGAGCTCCAGGCCTGGCTGAGCACCACCATCCAACGCCTCGCCGACGGGTGACGGCCCACGGCTGGACGTCCCCGCGCCGGACGTCGTCGGGAATCGCGGTCGCCGGCCGGCCCGTCCCCCGTCGGTCCCGTCCGCGCGGGGCGGTGCGCGGCGCGGACGGAAGCCGAACGGAAGGAGCCGAACGGAAGGAGCGGAACAGAAGGAGCGGAACGGAAGGTCAGGCGGGCGGCATCAGCACGGTGTCGACCAGGTGGACGGTGGCGTTGGAGGTCGGGACGTCTCCGCAGACGACCTCGGCGCTCCCGTTGACGGTGAAGTCGTCGCCGGATCCGCTGACGGTGAGGGTGTCGCCCTGCAAGGTCGGGTGGGTGCCGGCGAGGGCGGTGGCGTCGAGGCGGGTCGGCAGGACGTGGTAGGTCAGGAGCGCGGTGAGCCGGCCCTTGTCGGCCAGGAGCGCGTCGAGGGTCTTCTGCGGGAGCTTGCGGAAGGCGTCGTCGGTGGGGGCGAAGACCGTGACGTCCTTCGCGGAGTTGAGCGTGTCGACCAGGTCCGCCTTGGTGATCGCGGAGGTCAGGGTGGACAGCTGGGGGTTGTTGGAGGCGGCGGTCGCCACCGGGTCCTCGGCCATGGCGCCGAGGCTGCCGGCGCCCTCGCTGGGCAGGGCGGCGCAGGCGGGGCCGAACGGGCCGCCGGCGGGTTCCGCGGTGGCCGCGGCCACGGTGGCCGCAGTCGTGGTGGAGGCCGGTGTCCGGCCCGCCCCGTCCGGGCCGGAGGTGCCACAGGCGGCGAGGCCCAGGGCGAGGGCGGTGGCGGCCAGCAGGGCGGCGAGCGGACGGCGGACGGTGCGGGTGAACACGGGTTGCTCCTCGATGGGCGGGCCGGACAGGGCCGGGGCGGACCGGTCACCAGTGGTGGGTGCGTCCGTCGCGCGGGGCGTCATCGCCCCGCGGATGGGCGGCGGGGTGGGCGGCAGGGCGGGCGTCCGGGTGGGGGAGGTGGGCGTGGACGGTCTTGCCGCTGCCCGCGTCGAGCGTCACCGAGAAGCTGTCGCACAGCACGGCGACGAGGTGCAGGCCCAGGCCGCCGGTGTCGCGTCCGGGGTCGGTCAGCCGGGGCGTCGGCATCAGACGGCTGCCGTCGCTGACGTCGATCCCGATGCCGTCCGGGCCGGCGGTGAGGCGCAGGGTGCCCGGTCCGTGCGCGTGGCGGATGCTGTTGGTGACGAGTTCGCTGAGGACGAGCAGGGCGTCGTCGCGCTCCGCACCGCACAGCCGCGCGCGGGCGAGGAAGGACCGGGCGTGGGCGCGTACCTCGGTGACGCACTGCGGCCGGTCGGTGAACGGCTCGGTCCATCCCAGGAGGGCCGCATCGGCGCCGCGGCACGGCGGGGCCGGGGTCTGCACGGGGGTGGGGTGCACGGTGGTCATGGTCTGGTGCTCTCTCTCGGAGCCCCGGGGGACCGGGTGGGGACGAGGGCGGGCGGCGGCCGGTGGGCCGCCACCCGCTCGTCGGGTGCCCGTCACGGGACGAGCGGTGGGCGGTCAGCGGCAGTACCAGCCCGCGGGCTGCCACTGGTTCTCCCAGTGGGAGGGCTGCCACACGGTGTGCCAGGACGCCTTGTGCCAGACCTTGTGCCAGTACCCGTGGTGCCGGTCGTGGTGCGAGTCCCACCAGCCGGAGTGCCACTGGTTCTGCCAGTAGCCGTGGTGCCAGACCTTCTGCCATTGCCCGGGGACGTACTTGTGCTCCCAGTGCGCCGGGTACCAGCGGCACTCCTTGTCGTGGGACGCCCTGTCGTGGGACACCGAGGACACGCCGGCCGGAGCGGCGGCCGCCGCCGTCGTGGCGGACGTCGCGACGGCGGCGCCGCCGCCGAGCATGACGCAGGTCGCGGCGACGGCGAGCGAGCGCTTGGTGCGCGTGGCATGCATCGTCGGACACCTCCTTTCTGATCGAACGTCAGGCAACCCTTCCTCAGGTGCCCGGTGATGGCCGGGCGGGGGGAGTACGGGCCGCGGAACCCTTCCATGACCTCGATTCGCACCCGGACGGGTGTCCGGACGGGGGTGGGCGGCAGAAAAATCCGGTCAAAGTTTCTATATTCGGACGAAAGAACACCATTCTGAGAAAACTGCCACGAATCGGCGCCCTCGACCCGTCCGGCCCGGCCTCGGCTCCGAATCAGGGGTGGCCGGGCCGTCCTGCCCGGCCCCCGGACCGAGCCGTGAAAGGCCGCAGCCATGGCAGCCACCCACCCGTCCCCAAACCCTGCTCCGCGAGCCGTGCCCGCGCGGCCGGCCCGCGGGGACCGGGACGCCGCGGCGCTGTGAACGCGATCCGGCCCACCGTCGGGTCGCAGCCCCAGGGCGACGAGCTCCAGGAACTCGTCGCCAAGGTCGCCGTGGGTGACCACGACGCGTACCGCACGCTGTACCGGGCCGTGGTCGGCCGGGTCTTCGGGATCGTCAGGCGCGTGCTGCGCGACGAGGCCCAGGCGGAGGAGGTGGCACAGGAGGTGATGCTGGACGTCTGGCGAACCGCCGCCCGCTACCGCCCCGAACGCGGCGAGGTGATTCCCTGGGTGCTGACCATGGCGCACCACCGGGCCGTCGACCGGGTGCGCTTCGCCCGGGCCGCCGCCGCACGCGACGAGCGCGCGGCGGCCAAGGCCCACGTGACGGCCTTCGACGAGGTCGTCGAGGAGGTCGAGAATCGGCTGGAGCGCGAGCGGGTACGGCACTGCCTGCGCGGCCTCACCGACCTCCAGCGGCAGTCGCTCACCCTCGCCTACTACGGGGGCAGGACCTGCCAGGAGGTCGCGGACCAGCTCGGCTCCCCGCTCAGCACCGTCAAGACCCGGATGCGGGACGGCCTCGTCCGCCTGCGCGACTGCCTGGGGGTGGGGGCGGATGACCTCCCCTGACCAGCACGCGCTCAGCGGCGCCTACGCGGCCCACGCCCTGGAGGGGCCGGAGCGGGAGGCGTTCGAGACCCACCTCCGCCACTGCGAGAGCTGCGCCGACGAGGTCGCCGACTTCGCCGCGACCCTCGCCCGGCTCGCCGCCGCCGAGGCCACCGCCGCGCCGCCCGCGATGGAGGAGCGGACCATGGCGGCGATCCACACCGTCCGGCAGTTGCCGGCCGCCGACCCGCCGGCGGCCGCGGCACCGGCCCCGCCGCGGACCCGGCGGCTACCGGGCACCACGACCCGCCGCTGGGCGGCGGTCGGCCTCGCCGCCTCGCTGGCTCTCACCGCCGTGGTCGGAGCCATCGCCGTCGACCAGCACGACCAGGCGGACCGCGCCCAGGCACAGACCGAGCAACTACGCGGTGAACAGGCCCGGTTCGCGGCCCTGCTGACCGCACCCGACGCGCGGACCCGGACGGCCACCGCGGCCGGCGGGAGCGGCAACGGCACCGTCGTCTGGTCGGAGAGCCGCAACGAGGCGGGATTCCTCGCCACCGGCCTCCCCCCGCTGGGCGCCGGCAGCGCCTACCAGCTCTGGTACGACGACAGCGGCACCGCCCGGCCCGCCGGGCTGCTGCACGGCTCGGACGGCGCCCTGCTGCTGGACGGACCGATCGACGGGGCCGGCGGCATCGGCGTCACCGTCGAGCCCGCCACCGGATCGGCCCGGCCGACCAGCACGCCCGTCCTGCTGTTCCCGCTCACCGCGCAGCACGCCGCGGGCCGACAGCCGGCCACCGTCCGCAGCACCGGGCGCGAGGCGCCGGTCGGAACGGAACGGATCCGGTCAGGATTGCTTCCAATCCGCACCGCCGAGCGTTCCGAACCCGAGTTGTGAGCAACGATGAAGCCCGGCCCCCGGCCCCCTCGGCCCCGGCCCCCTTGGCCCCCGGCCTCCCGGTTCGCGCCGGCTTCGTTCGATCCCCCACACAGTGAGGAACGCCCTTGACGCCACAACGACCTCCACGCATGACCGCGCGGGCCGAAGGGCCGGGCACTGCCTCGCTCCGGCTCGCCCCGGGGCGCGACTCCCGGCCCGGTCGCCGTGGACGCGCCGTCGACCCACGGGGGGTCGACCACCTGATCGGCCCCCGTCCGGGCCTCGATCCGGTGGCGGCGTGATGGCCGCCGACCAGCACCAGGCAGAGTCCCTCGCCGCCGCGCGCCGGCTGCGCGCGGTCCTCAAACACATGGGCGTCGAGCTGCCGACCGTGGAGCCCTACCCGTTCCCCGCCGGTCCCGACAACGTGCCGATGGTGAGTCTGGGCAGGGCGCCCGCAGCGCTGGTCGACGCCCTGGCCGAACGGCTCGAAGAGCTCACCGGCCGGCGACCGGGGTGCGACTGACGCCGGCTGATCGGTGGGCCGGCTGACCGGTGGCCCGGCTGGTCGGCGGGCCGGCCGGTCGGCGGGCCGGCGGAAGCGGACGCCGAGCCGACCGACCCGACAGGTCCGAGGCACGTGCAGGATTCCCGCCGGTGGTCGTCCCCCGGCGCCGTCACGCCGCATAGGATCACCGCACGGCACACCCTTCGTCGAGTTCCGGGGCGCGTGCCGACCCCCTCCGAACGAGGAATCTGCCATGACCTACACCGTGGATTTCGACACCGTATCGACCGTGGGCCTGGAATCGTCGCCCGTCGCGGACGCGCTCGCCGGCCTGCGGGCCAACGAGGCCCGTTACTTCAGGAACAAATACGACCACGCCTTCACGGTGGAACCCGCCGGCGAAGCGAAGGCGGCCGTCGACTGGGTGCACCGGATCCTCAAGGAGGAACGGGACATCGTCATCGCGTCCCGGCCTCTTGAGGCCACGGCCTTCCAGGTCGAGAACATCCGCATGGCCTACGTCTTCTACGAGAGCGGACTGTCGGTCAACGTGATGTACACCCTCGACGGCCCCAAGAAGCGGGCGGTCGGGTTCAAGCTCTCCGAAGGAATGGAGGTCCCGGAGGAGCTCGCCTCCCGGTTCAAGTTCGCACGGCAGAAGTCGAAGCTCGCCGGGACGATTCGCGGGTCCTTCTTCGTCGTCAAGAACGAGTACTGAACCCGCGGAGCGATGCGTGTGGCGACGGAGCGGCCCGGGCCGGATCGGTCGGGAACCGGTGGGATCCGGCCCGGCCGCGCCCGGTCAGTGGTTCGCACCGTCGTCGACGGCCTGCCGCCGGTTCGAGAATTCCGTGGACGATCTCCTGACCGGGCGTCATAGTGTGCGCCATGGCTTCTCTCGTACATCATGTGACCATCGACTGCGCCGACACCTACCGGCTCGGTTCCTTCTGGGCCGCGGTCCTCGACAGCAAGCTCGCCGACGACGACAAGCCCGGTGACCCCGAGGCCCTGATCGTCGGCGAGCGGATGGACCTGCTCTTCGTCGCCGTCCCCGAGGAGAAGGCGGGCAAGAACCGCCTCCACTTCGACCTCCAGCCCACCGACCGCACCCGCGACGAGGAGGTGGAGCGGCTGCTCGCCCTCGGCGCCACCCAGGTCGCCGACCGCCGCCGCCCCGACGGCAGCGGCTGGGTCACCATGGCCGACATCGAGGGCAACGAGTTCTGCGTCGAACGCAGCGCCGCCGAGCGCGCCGCCGCTGCGGCTTCCTGACGGCCCCGGTCGCCTCGGCGGGCGCCGGTGGAGCGCGCCGCCGAGGCTTCCGACGTCCTGGTCGCCGGACGGGGCCCTGAGGGCCAGAACCCCCTCTGGTGCCCCACTCCGGCCGCTCACCCCCGGGTGCCAGGCCGGTGTCCGTGCAGTGAATGGGGGCGGCCCGGGGCGTACACCCCCGGGCCGCCCCCGGCGCCGCTCCGGGGTGGTTTCGCGCGGGCACAGGGACGCCGCGTCCTCCGGTCACCGGCCGGTGATCTCGGCCTCCCATGATGTTCCCGTCATGGTTCAGTGGAACGTACTCGGCTCGTTCCGGGCCGAGATCGACGGCCGCGCGGTCGACACCGGTGGTCGCCTCGCCCGCATGGTGCTGGTCCAACTGCTGCTCGCCCGTGGGGCGGTGGCGCCCACGGAGGGCATCATCGAGCGGTTGTCGCCGACGCGGGTCCCGTCCAGCGCACAGGCCTCGCTCCATGTCCACGCATCCGACTTGCCCCACCCGCTCCCCGGGGCTGCAAGCGCACACGCCGCCGGGCCGGGGGCCGCCCACCGGCGTCCCGTCCGTGTCGGTCCTGGCCACGGCCGGCCCGATGCCGCGCCGCAGGCGTCGGGCGACAACCCGGCTGCGGTTGCGACACGACACGACTAGCCTGGCCGCTCTGCCGATCGAGGAGGAACGCGGTGCTGGTCATGCCCGGGCGGCGGACGTCGACGATGGAACTGTTGGCCGCCGAGGCGGCGGGCCGCGGGATGGCGGTTCGGGCCGCGGAGGAACCCGGCCAGGTGACGGGCCCCGCGCACTGGTACGGCGGGCCGCTCGCGGGTGCCCGGTTGGCGGGCCGGTTCCGGTTCGCGTTGCTCGAGCCGGTGGACGACTGGCTTGCCGAGCTGCCGCAGGAGTTCACCGGCCGACGGGTCCGGATCGCGACCGTCGCGGACGCGCGGGCGCTCGACCGGCCGACGTTCGTCAAGCCGCCACGCGACAAGTCCTTTCCGGCAGGCGTCTACTCCGACGGCTCCCGGCTGCCTGCCGGCTTGGATCCGACCACACCGGTGCTGCTCTCCGAGGTGGTGACCTTCGCGGCCGAGTACCGGCTGTTCCTCCTGGACGGGCGCATCGCGGCGGCGAGCCGGTACGCGGTGTTCGGCCGGCTCGACCCGCGCCCACTGCCCTTGGACGGGACGGACGGCGCGGACCGCGCCACCGGCGCGGAGATCACCGAGTTCGTCGACCGGCTGATCGCCGCAGCCGGGCACACCCTGCCGAGCGCCGTCGTCGTGGACGTCGGACAACTGCTCGACCCGTACCGCCCGGAGCACCGCTGGGCCGTGGTGGAGGCCAACATGGCGTGGTTCTCGCACGCGTACGCCGCCGACCCGGCCCGGGTCCTGGACGTGGTGCTGCGGGCGGCGGGACCACGCGAGCGGCTCCGACCGGGCGACCTGGCCTTCGTGCGGAGCTGACGGCCGGGGCCCGGACCCCCGGCCGGGAGGGCGCAGGGCCCGTTCAGCTGCTCAACCCCCTCCGGTCGGGGCCTGCGCTTGCCGGGTGTGTACTGCGACTGCAGGTCAGCGGTGGGTCCGAACGTGGAGGTGGGCGTCGAGGGGGTATTCCGGGGGTGCGGCGGGGATCGTCGAAGCGAACGCGTACCGGGTCTTGTCGGCGACGCGGCAGGACGCGCGGTTGTCGACCTGGTGGACGAGTTCGAGGCGGCGGAGTCCGGTGTCGGTGAAGGTGTCGAAGGCCCAGCCGGACACCGCTTCCAGCGCGCGGGGGGCGACTCCCCGCCCGCGGGCGCGCGCCGCGGTCCAGTAGCCGACCTCTGCCGAAGTCGCCCCGGGAAGGGCGCCCTTGACGACCACGTGCCCCACGACCTGTTCGTCCGCCGACCCGTCGCCGGGTTCCAGGACGGCGAACGCACGGCGCTCGCCCGTCTCCCATCCCTGACGCTGCTCCTGGATCCAGCGTTCGGCACCGGCCCGGTCGTGGATGCGCACGCTGTTCCAGCGACGCATGGCGGCGTCCCGGTACAGCTCGACGAGGTGGATCGCGTCCGCCTGCATCCAGGGTCGCAGGACGAGGACGGGTGCGGTCGGGATGGCGGCGGCCGTCAGATGTGTCGTGATCTTCTCCACCGGCCCGAGCTTAGGCCCCGCACCGATCGCCTTCGAGGCCGGGCCGCCCCGGGGACACGTCCCCGTCCGGGCGGCCCTCACGCTTGCCGCCCGCCCGCAGTGCCGGATGGTGTAACTGGCAGCTCGCCTGACTCTGGATCAGGAGAATCGGGGTTCGAATCCTCGTTCGGCAGCGCAGCACGCCGAGAGTCGGCCGAACGGTCAGGCGGCGGCTCGGTTCGAGCCGCCGTCGGGGTCACACCCCGGGCGCGTCCGATCCGCGCACTCCCGGCGCAGCGGAGGAGCAGTTCGCTGGAGGAGCCAGCCGACAGGCACCCGTTGTGGGACCAATTCGCGGCGCTGCTGCCTGCCGTGGGGTCAGCGGCCGATCTTGTCCAGCTCGGCGAGATCGTCGTCGGAGAGCTGGAGTCCCGCGCCTGCGATGTTCTCCCGCAGGTGTGCCACCGACGAGGTGCCGGGGATCAGCAGGATGTTCGGCGACCGCTGCAACAGCCAGGTCAGGGCGACCGACATCGGCGTCGCGTCCAGCCGGGTGGCCACGGCCGTGAGCGCGGAGGATTGCAGCGGGCTGAAGCCGCCGAGGGGGAAGAAGGGCACATAGGCGATGTCCTGTTCGGCGAGTTCGTCGATCAGCTCGTCGTCCTGGCGGTGGGCGAGGTTGTACATGTTCTGGACGCACACGATCGGCGCGATCGAGCGTGCCTCGGCGACCTGTGCCGTCGTCGCGTTGCTCACGCCGAGGTGCCGGATCAGTCCCTGCTGCTGGAGTTCGACGAGTGTTTCGAACGCTTCGGCGAGCGAACCGGTCACGGGGCCCTGGGCGTCGCCGAGCCGGAGGTTGACCACATCCAGCGTGTCGAGGCCGAGGTTCTCCAGGTTCTCGGTGACTGCCCTGCGCAGCTCTTCGGGCCTGCGCGCCGGGGGCCAGCCGCCCTCCTGGTCGCGGGTCGCGCCGACCTTGGTCACGATGTGGAGCGCCTCGGAGTACGGGTGGAGGGCTTCGCGGATCAACTGGTTGGTGATGTGAGGCCCGTAGACGTCGGCGGTGTCGATGTGGGTGATGCCAAGGCCAACGGCCTCGCTCAGGACGGCGAGTGCGCCGTCGCGGTCGGCGGGCGGGCCCATGACCCAGGGGCCGGCGAGCTGCATGGCGCCGTAGCCGAACCGGGAGACGGTCAGGTCGCCCAGGTTCCAGGTGCCGCCGGGCAGCAGGGCGAAGGGGGTGCTCATGGTGTGCCTTTCGTGTAGAGCCAGGGGATGGTGCCTGACGGCTCCTTGCACCACTATTGGTGTGTAGCTTCTTATCGGGAAGTAGGCACTTCCGAGTTCGTAGGGCACCCGCAGGTGAGAGGAACGGTCCATGGCGACGATGACGGCGGCCCAGCAAAGGGCACAGGCCAAGGTGGAGTACGACGCCTTCGTGGCGGCCTGTCCCAGCCGCAAGCTGCTCGACCGGATCTCCGACAAGTGGGTCACGCTGATCCTGGCCGCGCTCGGCAGCGACAGCGCGCATGAGCCCGGCGCCGACTGCGCCGGCGAGCCCCGGGTGATGCGCTACTCGGAGTTGCAGCGCCTACTGGCCGGCGTCAGCCAGAAGATGCTCACCCAGACGCTGCGCTCCCTGGAGCGCGATGGCCTGGTGTCCCGCACCGTGGTGCCGACCGTGCCGGTCACGGTCTCCTACGAGCTGACCGATCTCGGCCTGTCGCTGTACGAGATGATGCGGGGCCTCAAGGCCTGGGCCGAGGAGCACATGGACGACGTGCTCGCCAACCGCCAGGCCTACGAGACCCGCGTCGCCTGAACCACAACAGGTTGCCGACCAGCGGGATCAGTCTGCGCGTAGGAGGCCAGGCAGATGGGGGCTCAAGGACGTCGCTTCGGGCGCTCGTCCCAGCGGTGGTGGTCCAGCCCGGCGGATCAGGCTGCGAACCGAGGTTCCCCCGGGGTGCGGATGGTTGCCGGCGATGGCCTGATGGGCCATGAGAAGGGAGCCTCTGCGATGGCTGCACCGACGAAGTATCCACCCGAGTTGCGGCAGCGAGCCGTTGCCGCGTACCGCGCCGCCGGCCCGAGGCCGGTGATCCGGCAGATGGCCCGCGACCTCGGGGTGCACCACGAGGCCCCGAGCAACCGGATCCGCCAGGACGAGGCGGACCGAGCGTCGCAACTCCATGATCACGGAGACCTGTGCTCGCCTCACTACCCGGGTGCCGCACCCGCCTATCTGCGCGAGCGACCTACTCGACGTAGGCCGGGATCGGCTCCGACCCCGGGCAGCAGACGGTGTCCTCGTCGGCCACCGGCGTGAGGCAGCCCTCACAGAGCCAGACCGTCTCGGGCTCCACGGGGCCGGAGGCGGACACCTCGTTGTCGCGCACCGTCAGCTGCCAGGTGTCCCAGGACTCCTCGCCCTGCGCCTCGATCACACCGTTGAGCACGTGGTCGAAGGTGAAGCTCTCGAAGCCGGGACCGTCCTGGGCATGCGCGCCGGGCCTCAGGAAGTGGTCGACCAGGTAGGCCATCCACTCGGTGGCGTTGTAGAACTTCTCGTGCCGGTTCCACCCGATGGCGGCGCCGTCGTCCGTGGGCTCCCACTGGCACCACAGGCCGGGTTGGCCCGCCGGGGGCGTGTTGAACCCGCGGATGTCCGCGTCATGGCCCTGCCCCGCGGGGCCGGTGCCGTCGACGTAGTAGGGGCCGTTGGTGCGGTCCATGCGCCGGGTGTCGGCGAACTTCCGCAGGTAGGCGATCTCCTGCCCGTTGAGCGGCGGCTCGACGGCGATCCGGCCGATGAAGGTCGTGGTGTAGCCCATGCCCGGGAGCGTAGCCGGGCCGTCCGACACGCCACCGCCCGACCGTGCCGGCGGGCGTCGCAGTGGAGCGTGCCGGACCGTGGCGCGCCCTCCCGGAACGCGCGGGCCGCGGGTCGCAGCAGGTCGCCGCCCGCGTCTGCGCGACCACCACGGCCCACGACACCGAGCAGTGGGCGCGCCCGGTGGCCTCCCTGCCGTACACCGAGGTGTGCTGATCCGTCAGATGCCGGCCGCGCACGGCTTGCCGTCCGACGTGCGCCCGTCCGAGGGCCGGACGGGCTGCCGGGACAGCCGAACCCGATCGCCGACGGCGCTCTCGGGCCCCACGACGGACGCACCGCCGAGGAGGGGGCGGGATACCCTGACGTGGCGTGACGCCCCGGCGTCCGGCGTCCGGTGTCCGACCGTCCAGCACAGCCGCCAGGGAGGGCCCGGTGTCCGGAGCAACGGCGATCGTCAATGCGCGGGTCTTCGACGGCACGCGGATGCGGGAGTGGACGTCGGTGCGGTTCGCCGACGGCGTCATCACCGACTGCGCCACCGGTCCCACGGCCCGGAACGGCGACGAGGTGATCGACGCGCAGGGCGGCACCGTCCTGCCGGGGCTGATCGACTCGCACATCCACCTGGTGCCCGGTGCTCTGGCACAGGGGCTCGCCTTCGGCGTGACCACGGCGCTGGACATGTTCAGCCCGGCCGACGTGATGGCCGCGGCACGCCAGCAGGCCGGTGCCCGGTCGGACGTGGCCGACGTGCGCTCCGCGGGGATCGGCGCCACGGCGCCGGGCGGGCATCCCTCGACGATGTACGCGCCGTTCCCGACCCTGACCCGTCCGGAGCAGGCCGAACAGTTCGTCGCGGACCGGGTCGCCGAGGGATCGGACTACCTGAAGGTCTTCGGTCCGCCGGGCGCGACGGGGCCGTGGGCGGCGCCGTCGTTGGACCTGGACACGATGACCGCGTTGACCAGGGCGGCGCACGGCCGCGGCCTGGTGGTCGTCGCGCACGTCAACTCCGTGGCCGGGGTCCGCGAGGTCGTGTCCGCGGGCGTCGACGTCGTGGCGCACGTGCCGGTGGACGGTGACCTGGACCGTGCGCTGGCCGAGCGGATCGCCGAGGCCGGGATCGCGGTCGGTCCGACGCTGGCGACCATCGAGAACGTCCTCGGCGATGCGGGCGATGCGGGCGACGGCGCCGTCGCGGGCGGGGCCGCCGTGGTCGCGGACCCGCGACCCGCCGGGACACCGGGAGGGGCGCAGGTGCGGCGGCTGACCTCCGGTGCATCGGAGCAGCGGCCCGGGCGGAGACTGCCGCCCTACTCCCGCGCCGAGGAGAATGTCGGCCGACTGGTCGACGCGGGCGTCACGATCCTGGCCGGCACCGACGCCCCGAACCCGGGAACCGTGTTCGGGGCCAGTCTGCACCGGGAGCTGGAACTGCTCGGCCGCTGCGGCCTGACACCCGCCCGGGTGCTGCACGCGGCGACCGCCGCTCCGGCCCGGGTGTTCAGGCTCGCCGACCGCGGGCACGTCGCACCCGGTGGGCGCGCGGACCTCCTGCTCGTCTCCGGCGACCCGCTGACCGACATCACCGCGATCCGGGCCGTCGAACGGATCTGGCGGGCAGGTGTCCTGTGCGACCGGCGTGCGTTCGTGGTCACCGCGGCCGAGGCGGCAGAACTCGCCGCCTTCGACGCCCGCGTCGCCGAGGCCGTGGCGGCCGTCCGCGGGCGCCGGTACGGAACCGGCCCGGCCCGGGCCGGCTGAGTCCCAGGTCCTCCCGGCGCCGGCCGCCGACCCGTTCCTGGTGGCGCCAGGTCGGGTCGGCCGGGCCGGGCCGGAGGCGACGCCGGTCAGCGCGGGGTGAGGAGGCAGAACTCGTTGCCCTCCGGGTCGGCCAGAACGGTCCAGGTGATGGCGGACTGGTCGATACCGGGGTCGGTGGCACCCAGGGCGCGCAGCCGGGCGTCCTCGGCCGCCAGGTCGTCACCGGGGTAGGGCGCGACGTCGAGGTGGACGCGGTTCCAGTCGCTCTTGGTGTCGGGGGTGCGGACGAACTCCAGGTAGGGGCCGACGCCTTGGGCGGAGCGCATGGTCGCGTGGTCGTCCGCGACGTCGTGCAGCGTCCTGTCCGTCGCCTCGCTCCAGAACCGCGCCATCGCCCGTGGGTCGGTGCAGTCGACCACCACCGCGGCGATCGGCCCGGTGTCCCGGTAGATCGGGCGGGGCTCCAGGACACAGAACTCGTTGCCCTCCGGGTCGGCCATGACCGTCCAGGGGACGTCCCCCTGGCCGACGTCGGCGAGTGTCGCGCCGAGATCCTTCAGCCGCGCGACCAGCTCCGCCTGATGCGCGACGGAGGTGGTGGCCAGATCGAGGTGCACCCGGTTCTTCACCGTCTTGGGCTCCGGGCGGGCGATGATGTCGATGCAGACGGCCACCGGGTCGGGGTAGGAGAAGCCTATCGGTTCGAGGTTGGTCACGCCGGGCCCCTCGCTGTCGACACCCCAACCGAGTGCCTCCGCCCAGAACCGGCCGAGCGCGGAGTCGTCCCCGGCCTTCATGTTGATCTGCACAAGTCGTGTTGCCATGCCGTAGATCCTAGAAGCCGGGTCCTGGTACCGGCTCGCCGCGGCCTCGGGCCGCCGTGCCGTCCTGCCGATCCCGACCTGCGTCGGGTGGTACGGAGGTGGCGGTGCGTCCTGTTGGTCCCCCGTTCCGGGTGACCTGTTTGAGCCGGTGCGCCCGGGGGCGCGCCAGCTTCCACCGTGCGGTGCACTGCCGTTGGATCTCCGCCCGCCGCCGGACGGAGGAATCGACGGCACGCCGGGTGAGGACGTGTGCGAGTCCTGACCGCGCCACGCCGTCAGAGGCGCTGCCACCTGCGATGGTTGACCCGGCGAAGGAGAGGACGATGAACCGTACGCAGGAGCACGGCGCCGTCGGCGGCGTCGCTGATACCCGTGTCTCGCCGCCACCGCTGCTGGCGGCCGGCGAGGAGTGGCCGGCACCCTGGTCCCCACGGTCCCGGCGGATCGCCGGGGCCGTGCGCTGGGCTGTGCGCTTGGGCGAGCTGGCCGACGCCGAGCGGATCGCGGCGGAGCTCCACCAGGACGTCGCCGCCGAACGGGGCCCCGAGCACCCCGAGGCCCTGGCCGTCCGGGAGATCCGGGCCTACCTGGCGCACCTCGGCGGCGACCACCTGCGCGCCGCCCGGCTCTACCGGGAGGTGGCGGCGCTGTGGGCCGGCTCCGGAGCCTCCGCCTACCGGACGGCGACCGCCAACGCCCGGGCCAGCGACGCCCTGGCCGCCGCGGCCGCCCGACCCGGGGCCCCGACGCCCGGTGCTCGGAATCCGGCCGCGGTCCCGGTCGCCACCCTGGGCCCCACCCTGGGCGTGCTGGCGGCGACCGGCAGGGCGGTCGCCGCCCTGGCTGGTCGCCGCACCGTCGTGGTCACCCTGGTCGCGGCCGTCGTGCTGGGCGTCACGGCGGTCCCGCCAGCCGACCGGCCCGGACCCCGGCCGCAGGCGGGGGCACCACCGGTGCTCGCTGCCGTCCCCGTGCTGACCGTGCTGGACCGGATGTCCCCGGTACCCGCCGTCCGCCCGCTGTCCGCCCCGACACCGGATCCGACGCCGGATCCGACGCAGCCTTCCGCGGTGGAGGAGGCGGTACCGGAGGACGGCGACGACCAGGAGCCGGCCGGGCCGGCCGAGCCGGCCGAGTCGCAGGACAGGGGCCCGGCCGTACGGTCCGCCGCACCCGGCAGGCCCGCACCCGACAGGCCCGCACCCGGCCGGAGCGCCGGATCGGGTGCTCGGCCCGCTCGCCCGCGACCGCAGGCACCCGTGAAGCAGCGCCCGACCGTCGGCTCCGGCGGGCAGGGTGACGTCTGTTTGGTCGGAAGCCGGCACGGCCTCCCGCAGTACCTGGTCGACCTCTGCCGCCAGGTGTACGGCAGATGACCGGGCAAGGCTCTGACCAGCGCGGGTTTCCTGGACGGCCTCCCCCGATCGAGGGGCCCGGAATCACAACCCGCCTGGTCAGGCGGCCAGTTCCCGCAGGTCCCGTACGGCCTGCTCGCCGCGGCGCCGGGAGTGAATCGACCGGACCAGGACGGGCGCCCGAGAGCAGGTCGGCCCGGTACGCCGGGCGGACGGCAGTGGCGGCGGCGTGTGTGCCCGGTTGCCGCCCCGTCCCGAAGCGTTACCCGAGCATCCCGCCGCCCAGCACGCGCCTACGTCCGGCATCGAACCCAGCGCCTCGGCCTCCGCCCGGCGGTCGAGCCCATCGATTGCGCCCGTGTCAGCCGGCCGGTCGCGGGGGACTCGGTGGGGTCGACGCGGCGGTCTTCGCCGTCGAGTGCCCGCACTCCGCGCTCGGCTCGGTGACCCACGGGCGCACCGCGACCTGGGTCTGGCCGCACCGCACCCATCCGGACCCCGACGTTGCCCTCACCGTCCTGCTGGCCGCGCCGGGCCATCCTCGTCCACAGCCGGCCCGGCCGTCCGCGGACGGCGGCCGCCGTCGGCGGTCCACAGAGCGAGGAACCGCTCGACATCGCGTTTCAGGACGGGCGGCACGTCGGCCAACTCCGAGACGATCACGCGGACTTCCCGCCGGAGTCCCGGACACTCGCCCCAGACCTCCGCAGACCTGGTGAGTACGGCGGCCAGCAGATCGCCCTCGTACATGTCGCCCTCCGCCAGTGGGTCGACCCGGAGGACCTCCACCGCCCGCGGCAGGAGATGGGCCAGGCCTACGTCCTGCCTGATCAGCAGCCGCATGTCCTCGACCGTCAGGTCGCCGATCGGCCTGCGTCGGAGCTCGCGTACGGTCGCCATCAGCCGGGTTTCGCCGCCCGGCCCGGCCGACCAGCGGTCGTCCTCAAGTTCCTCAAGGGAACTGTCACGGTTCACGAGTCGAGCCACCGGCCGATCGTCCCATGACAGCTCTCGACCGCGGCCTCGCCGGGCGTCTTGCCCGTGACCGACGGCGAGACGGCTGTCGGAAGGCTTCGAACTGCTTCAGGGCGTGTTCGCCGCGGCGTGGGCGTGGGCGTGGGCGTAGGCGCGGACGAGGTCGTGCATGCGCCGGCGCCGGGTTTCGGGGTCCTCGCGGACCAGGCTCGCCCGGGACGAGGCGACAATCCGGGTGCTGACGTCCTTGATCCTGGCGACGCCGGTGACTGCCGCGCCTGTCCCGGTCGACAGGGTCAGCGCCCGGGTTGAGGGCCGGAAGAAGGAACAACTCGGCATGGGCGGGTACCAGCCGCCGGTAGGAGCGCTCCGACACCGCGTGCACCGCCCGCTTCCCCGTCCCTCAGCAGGTCGGGCCGACCGCCGAGATCCTCCACATCGTGCGCCGGCCGACCGGGCTTGAGCGGGCCGACGGACCGGCCGGAACCCGGGACAGTGGCGGCTACCAGTGAGTAGCCTGTGGTCGGCGACTGACGGGAGACAGACGATGACCGGGACCGGTGGCGGGGCCGAGGCGTTCTTCGAACAGCTCTCGGAGGAGCGGTTCGCACCCACCGCGTACACCCGGGGACCGTGGGACGTGGACAGCCAGCACGCCGGGCCGCCCGCGGCCCTGCTGGGCCGGGCGGTGCTGCTGCGCCCGGGCGCCCGGGAGGACCTGCGGGTGGCCCGGATGACGTTCGAGATCCTGCGTCCGGTGCCGCTGCGGCCGCTGACCGTGGCCACCCGGGTCCTGCGGGCGGGGCGCAGCGTGGAGTTGGTGGGGGTCTCGCTGGCGGTGGACGGCGGCACCGAGGTGATGCGGGCGACCGCGCTGAGCATCCGCACCGCGCCCGGCTCGGTGCCGGAGGTCGCGGGGGAGCCCGTGGTGGCTCCGGTCGGGCGTTCCCGGCCGGCGCCGTTCTTCGCGGTGCCCTGGGAGCAGGGGTACCACAGCGCCATGGAGTTCCGGTTCGCGGCCGGGTCGTTCCTGGAGCGGGGGCCGGCCGCCTGCTGGTTGCGGATGCGGGTGCCCCTGGTGGCCGGGGAGAAGACCGACCCGCTGGAGCGGGTGTTGGTGGCGGCGGACTCCATCAACGGGGTCAGCAACGAACTCGACTTCACCTCCCACCTGTTCGTCAACCCGGATCTGACGGTGAACCTGCACCGCCATCCTGTCGGCGAGTGGGTCTGCATCGATGCCCGGACCGCCGTCGCCCCGGACGGGATCGGCACGGCGGAGGCCGGGCTCCACGACGAGCGGGGCCCGATCGGCCGCGCCGCGCAGAGCCTGTTCGTCGCCGCCCGCGGCTGACGGCACCCGAGCCCGGACGCTTAGGCCGGGCGTCCCTTCGTGAGGAAGAAGCCGATGTCACGTCAGTTCGAGATCGAGGAGTCCGTCCTGGTCGATGCCGCTCCCGAGACGCTCTACGGGTTGGTGGCGGACCTGCGGGCGATGGGACGGTGGAGTCCGGAGTGCCGCCGGGTGTGGCTGTCGGGGCCGGCGGCCCGGCCCGGCACGCGGTTCCTCGGGTTCAACCGGCGGGGCCTGTTCGTGTGGTTCACCACGGGCCGGGTGACGGTGGCCGCACCGGGCGTCGAGTTCACGTTCGACGTGGACGTGCTCGGCCTGCCGATCGCGCGCTGGCGATACCGCTTCGAGCCCGTGGGCACCGGCACCCGGGTCACCGAGCGCTGGCAGGACCTGCGCACCGGCCGTGGCGCCCGCGCCGCCGAACTGCTGGGCCTGGTCTTCGCCGGCACCGGCCCCGCGCGCCGCATCGAGGTCAACCGCGCCGGCATCCGCACCACCCTCGCCCGACTGGCCACGGCCGCCCCGGCTGTCTGACCCGCCCACGGGCGCGCGCCGCCCGCGTGTTGCCGCCGGCCTCCCGGCGCCGTGCAGGCGTTGTCCGCCGGACCCGTCGTCCCGTACCGCGGTGCTCGTCGCGCAACGCGCGGACCCTCACCGGTCCGGTCGTCCCTGCCGCCCGGGAAGGACGACCGGAGGAACGCGGGATCGCCGAACCGGCGCCGGGGCGAGGCCGAACGCCCACGGTTGCCCGGTCACGGATGATCCGGCAGCTCCGCACGAGGCCCGGCGCGTCCGGTGGGTCAGGCGGTCTCCTGCACCGGCAGCGCCGCCACCATCGGATGGTCCTTCTCGATCAGGCCGAGTTTCGCGCTGCCGCCGGGGGAGCCGAGGTCGGTGAAGAACTCGGCGTTCGCGGTGTTGAACGGCCGCCACGGCTGCGGGGTGTCGTCCTCGAAGTAGATCGCCTCGACCGGGCAGACCGGCTCGCAGGCGCCGCAGTCGATGCATTCGTCGGGGTGGACGTAGAGCATCCGCTGCCCCTGGTAGATGCAGTCGACGGGGCACGCCTCCAGGCATGCCTTGTCCTTGACGTCCACACAGGGCTGGGCGATCACAAACGTCATCGGGCGGCCGTCCTCTCGGGTCGGTGCTGATTGCCGCTCTGGCGCAGCCGACCGTAGGGCCTCAAGTAAGCTTGAGGTCAACAGGAGGTCACCCATGACGACCCACCAGCCCGGCGGAGCCGGCGCCACCCCCGACGACTGGCTGGCCATCGGCGACGTCAGCGCGCGGACCGGGGCGGCGGTGTCCGCCCTGCGGTTCTACGAGGAGCTCGGCCTGATCGCGTCCGAACGCGACGGGCGCAACCAGCGCCGCTACCCCCGGCACATGCTGCGCCGGGTCGCCCTCATCTCGGTGGCGAAACGGATCGGCATCCCGCTGCAGGACCTCCGCGAGGCGTTCGCGGACGTACCGCTCGACCGGCCGCCGAGCCACCAGGAGTGGCAGCGCGCCTCGCGCGGCTGGAAGCGCCGCCTGGAGGAACGCCGGCAGACCATCGAACGGCTGGAGGCCGAACTCACGGGGTGCATCGGCTGCGGCTGCCTCTCGATGAAGGCCTGCGCCCTGCTGAACCCCGGCGACGCACTCGCCGAGGACGGTGCCGGCCCCCGACGCCTGTGAAGCCGGGAACCGCCGTATCCGTCACCCGCGCGTGAACCCACCGCTGGATCCGACAGAAACCCGAACGCGCGGCGTAGCCCCGGCGGTGACCGCCAACGCGGGACCGGGCCGGGTCGGATCGCCCGGCCCCTGGGTCGCCCACCCGCCCGCCGTCGCAGGGTCGCCCGCGGTGCCGCTTGCTTCGATCCGGAGCCTTGAGCCCGCCCGCCGGCCGGCTCGGGCGACCGAAATCCTGCGGGAGCGGGGACCGGCAGGTTTGGTCCGAGCCCGAAAGGTTCGGTTGTCGCCGTGATCATGTTCTGTTGACCTTGGATCAGGTCCACCGGAGCCCCGGTGAGCCTTTGGAAGACAGGAGACATCGTGAATCCCCGCAATGAACTGCCCGCCGTCACGCCCACCCCGAAGGCCCGCCGCACCTCGCGCTCGACGCGCGCCGGGCTCATGGCGGCCTGCGGCGCCCTTGCCGTGCTCGGCAGCGTCGCCGCCGCCACCGCGCACGAGTCCGGAAAGGGCGCGGACGACCGGAACACCGGAGTCTCGCACCTCGCCCAGGGCTGGAAGCTGCGCTACTGACCTCGGGCACCTGACCCGAGACGCTGCCGCCAGCGCTGTCCCGGTACGGGACCCGGCGCCGGACCGGCCGAGGTTCAGCGGCTGAACGGGTAGCCGCCGGTGGCCGTCACAACGACGGCCACCGGCGTGGCGGTGGCCCGGACCACCGGCTCCCGCGGGTGGCCACCCGGGCCGCTCACCCTGCTCCGGGGAGCCCTGGACCAGGACCTCGCCCGACCCCGAACCGGCCCGGGGGAGGGCATCAAGGTGCCGCGCGCGGCTCGCCGTGCTGTCCGCCCCGCCACACCCGCCGCGCAGGTAGGCGGTGACGACGGCTCCACGATGTACCGCCGGGCCGCCGGCGTGGCGGGAACGCCGGCCCGTTCGGTTGCCCGGGAAGTCCGTCGGCACCTGGCTCGCGGCATGGACCAGGTTCCGGCACGCCGCATGCGCATCCGGGAACGGCGTCGGCCGTTGCCACGAAGCAGATTTCCGGCCGGCGAGCCGGACGACGCGCGACTGCCCCCTCGGAAACTGGAACCGGGACCGGGGCTCCTCGCCCTCGCCCTCGCCCGGGAGACCCCCCATGAGGGAGCCGTCACGGGGGGAGCGGGATTCGAGGGGTGGGCCCGCGAAAGGCTCGGCCGCGCGGGCCGGCGAGGCGGTCGGCCGGGTCGCCCGTGGGCGTGTCAGGGGGTGGGGGCGGCGGAGGCCACCCGCTGGTCCCTGTACGGCGCGATCGTGGTGGCCGCCCGCGAGGCTTCCCCCTCGTCGATCCGGGCGGTCCAGGTGGGGGCGCGGACGATGGCTTCCAACTTCTCCAGACTGACGGGCGGTTGCTCGGTGAGGACGGTCTCCCGCCGCGCGTCCATGAGACTCGTGGTGCTGGCGGTGATGCGGACGCCGTCCGCGCGCAGCAGGTCGGCACCGCGTTGGATCTGGGCGAAGACCCGTCCCTCCCAGACCAGCAGCCGGCTGCCGTCGGGCAGCACGGTGGACTGGCAGGAGGTCATCGGGCCGCGGGAGGCGCAGGCGTAGAAGTCGTCGGTGCCGGCCGGGTGTTTCGGATCGCTGGTCCAGTCGGGTCCGACCGTCACCCCGATGGTTGCGGATCCGTGGCCGTTGTCGTACGTCACCTCGCCGCGTACCTCCGGCCGGCTCTGGCCGGGCGAACCGTCGCTCCCGCTGAACGCGCCGATCGGGGAGCCGGGCGGGAGCAGCGCGATCAGCTTTCGACGGCTGCCCGCCCGGTCAGCGGCACGGTGCCGGCCGCAGTGCTCCCGGCCGCGGTGCTCCCGGCGGCCGGGCGGGTCGGCTGGGCGGCCGCGGTCGTCGCCGGCGCGACCGACGGGTGCACGTGCGGCAGTAGCAGCACGCCGCCGGCGGCCAGTGCGCCGACCGCGGCCGCCGTCGCGATGCGCCGTCGTCGGCGGATCGCCCCGCCTTCGGCAGCCGCGCCGGCGGTCAGCGCCGCCAGGTCCGGTGCCGCCCCGCCGACCGCCCGCCCGAGCGCTTCGCGCAGGTCCTGTCCGTCCCGGTCCGATCCGTCCATGCCCTCGTCCTCTCCTGGGTCCGTCACGATGAGTCGTCCTTCACGATGGGTCGTCCTTCACGATGGGGCGGCGGGTCCGGCCGAGCGGCTACCCACCGAGGCCGGCCAGCTGTTCCCCCAGCTGTGCCCGTAGCCGGTTCAGGGCCCGTAGGCTGCGGACCCGTACCGCGCCGACGCTCAGGCCGAGTTCGGCAGCGGTCTCCTCGGCGCTGCGGTCCTCCCAGTAGCGCAGTCCCAGGACTGCGCGGTCGCGGGGCGGGAGCAGAGCCAGGGCCGCGAGCAGGGTGATCCGCAGGCTGTGGTCCTCGGTGGTGGCCTCCTGCTCGGGCAGTTCGCCGATGGCGGGCCGTTCTCCCGAGCGCCGCAGACGCTGGTGCGAGAGGTAGGTACGGACCAGGACGCTCCGTGCGTACGCCTCCGGGCTGTCGGCCCGCCGCACCCGACCCCAGGAGGAGTAGATCCGGGCGAGGGCGCTCTGGGTGAGGTCCTCGGCCAGGTGCCAGACTCCGCACAACAGGAGCGCGGTGCGAAACAGCGCGGTTCCCCTCGTATGGGCGAATTCCTCGAACTCCCGTCGGCTGTCCGCCCCGTGCCTGCTGCCGATCACGCGTGTCGTCCCCTCTGGTGCCGTCTTCCGGGAGGTAGACGCGCGAGGCCCGGCAGCGCGTTACGGGCTCCGACAGGAAAGTCCGGCCTGAGCGTGAGGCGGCGGAGTCCGCTGTGGCCTCGCGGTGACGGCCGGATCGGCCGCTTCTGCCCTTCGATGCACCGGCGGACGCCACCGGCCCCGACGATCACCTGGTCGAGGTGCGCCACGAAGGCGGTCGGATCTCCGACGGACACGACGATCCGGTGCTCTGCTTGTGATTTATCCACTCTCGTCTTCGTCAGCGGAACAGGCGATCGTGGTGATCATCATGCGGAAGACTGTGTGCGTGACGCTTCCTACTCGGCTTGCCGCTGCTGAAGAGATCTACGATCACCTCATTGATCAGCTCAACCTCGCCCTGCGCCGGCCTGGGCTGTACGGGGCCGAGGCGGCTTTTCGGATCCTGATTGACCACCTGCTGTTCGTCGAGCGCCAGCCCGAGGCGTGGAACCAGCTGAAGCAGAGTTGGGAAGAGCAGGGGCTCTGGACCCCCATCGGCCCCAGCGGGGCCTTCCAGGATGTCTTCCCCGCACAGGCTGACTGCTACGAAGTCGCCTCGGTATACGCGTAGTTCGCACAGCGACGCGGCTGGCTCAAGCCCGATAGGGTTCTCACAGCTGAGGAGTACGAGGCCCTCACCGGCCGAGTCCGGGGGTGGGCCGCTGTTGACCGCACCTGGGCTGACGTGGCGGCGGAGTTCGGCCCTCCCTCGGTGCTGTTCGGAGGGAACAATCCTCTGTACGGGAAGACGCTCGGCTACCTCTCGGAGGATCCGCAGCAGCCGACGGTGGTCTTCCACCTGTGGAACGGCAGCGAACCGGGGGCCGAACCGTGGCCGCCCGAGCATGCACAACCGTTGCTCCTCGCAGTGCGTTTCGGCGGCGGCTCGTTCCGCGGATCGTTGACCTTCACTCCCGAGGGCGAGCGGAGAAAGCCGACGATCGGGGATCCTTGCCTGTCGCAGTAGCGGTCCGACGGCGAGTGCAGGTCACCACATGGGTATTTCCAGGCCAGCGGATCCGCCCCGCATGATTCTGGACCTCCAAGAGGTACAGGACTCGACGCGAAGGCCGTGCCGGTGAGCGTGGTGGAACAGGGCGTGCTGGGCGATCCGCTTGCGGAACTGTCACGCTTCCGGGGGTCTTCTACGACTGCCTGACCGGTCGGCCTGACGCGCTGTTCGAGCTCACCGACGCGGGGCTGTGCACCGACGGCCCGGGGGCGAGCCGGACGCGGCGGCCGTGCAGGTCACCGACCGCTACGGCACCGCACACGCGACGGCCTGGGACCGCCTGCACCCAGGCTCACGACCCGCTCCGCGTGGATCGACCGCGACTGCGAAATCCCTGTCGTCGAGAGGACGTTGATCCGACTGGAGGTCGACCGCCCGAGCGGCGGCGGAGACCCGCTGCCGCTCCGACTGCGGTCCTCCACCACCGGCCTGGCTGACCGAGGCCGCGTAGGTGCCGACGTCGACCTGCGCTGGCAGGCGTTCCTCCGGAGATTCGACCTGGAGCACACGCTCCGCATAATCAAGCAGACGCTCGGCTGGACCCGCCCCTGCCCGAGTCCGCCGAGCGTTCAGGAACCTCCGCTCGACCTTGCCCTGCCCAGCCCGTGCACCCAATCCCACCCGGCCCGGCCCCGGAAGACCGACCGGCTCGAAGAACCGACACCCCGCCACCCGTTACGACGTGGGAAAAACCGTCGGAAGCCCCGAGAGCATCATCGAGCGCGACCGGGCCAGACCATAAAGCACAAGCTGACTGCCTGTGCGCGATCCCCGGCGGACCTGGTCGGGCGTCGTCGCTGGGCCGAGGCCGGTGGGCCGACCGCGCCGACTGCAATGGAGCCGGTACGGCGGGACCATGGTTCGACCCCATCGGTAGGTCGAAGCCCGGGCCCTCCTCCGTCCGTGCCCGGCGCGCAGCTCACTGGGACCGGTGCCGGGCCCGAAGCCCGTTACGTCTCGGCCGAGTTGCTTTCGAGGTCATCCCGGCGATTGCTGGATCCGGGACCGAGGCATCCCGGTGGACCCCGTGCTCTCCCGTCGTTGTCCCGGTAGGTTGCCGACATGGCCGTGAATTTGGACGAACTCGACTGGACGATCATCAGGCAGCTGCAGCAGGAGGCCAGGATCTCCCTCAGCGAGCTGGGCCGGCGGGTGAGCCTGAGCCCGTCGGCGACCACGGAACGGGTGCGGAACCTGGAGGCGCTGGGTGTCATCACCGGCTACCGGGCCGAGGTGGACCTGGCCAAGGTGGGCTACCCCGTACTCGCCGTCGTCCGGCTGAAGTACCCCGGCAACCGCCACGAACCGCTGCGCCGGTTGCTCGCCGAACGCCGGGAGATCCTGGAGTGCCTGCGCACCACGGGCGACGACTGCTACACCCTGAAGGTGGCCGCGACCTCCATGGAGCACCTGGAGACCCTGATGGACGAACTGGCCGGCTTCGGCAGCACGACCACGAGTGTCGTCTACAGCCAGACCCTGCCCTACCGCGGACCCGACCGGCCCTGACCCGCCCTCACCTCGACCGGCCCATCCTGTTCCGACCCGACCGGTCGCGCGTGCGAGGGTATGCCATGTCGATCGGGACGGCGGGGCCGCGGCCGGTTGCGAGGTCGGCCCTGAATGCTTGATTTCGTCGCGGGCGGACCGCGTAGACCTCGCTGGTCGGTGAGGGTCCGGGTGAACTGCCCCCGAGCCGGCGGGCTCAGCGGCACACGGTGCGCAGGGCCGGGACGCAGTCCGCGGCACGGCGCTGCGGGTCGGCGTCGGTGCTGGCCCAGGCGATCCGGGCGTCCGGCCGGATCAGGACGGTGGTGACGTCACGCCAGATCGGCTCTGCCGCAGGTGTGTTGACGGTGGCGGACCGCTGTTCGACGCCACCGGCTGCGCACGGTGTCCGTGTCCCGCCGAGGTCCTGCAGCAGGGGCCGGCCGTGGTGCATCAACGGGTGGGCGGTGGGTGCGTCGGTCGTGGCGAGTGCGAGGCCGGCCAGCCGGGTGCCGTTCAGGGGGTGGGCGCCGGCTTCGGGGTCGGCGGGGAGCGGGTCGGCGAAGCCGGCGATCCGGTGGGCCCACCGGCGGTTGGTCTCCGGTTCGGCCAGTGCGGCGGACAGGACCTCGCGCAGTGCGATCTGCTCCGGGCTCGCCGCGGCGAACAGGGCGAGCTGTGCACGGGTGTTGTCGATGACGGCGCGGGCGGCGGGCCGGCGCTCCGCGTCGTAGCTGTCGAGCAGTCCGGCGGGCGCCCGGTCCTGGAGGGTGGCGGCCAGTTTCCAGCCCAGGTTGGTGGCGTCCTGGATGCCGACGTTCATCCCCTGTCCGCCGGCCGGGAAGAACATGTGGGCCGCGTCCCCGGCCACCAGCACCCGGCCGGACCGGTACGACGTGGCCTGGCGGGTCGCGTTGCCGTAGCGGGACAGCCAACGGGGGTTGTGGATGCCCAGGTCGCGTCCCAGCAGCGCGCGCGTCTGTTCCCGTACCTCCGTCAGGGTCAGCGGCTTGTCGGTGCCGTGGTGCATGGTGGCCGTGGAGACACCCGCGAGCCGGTGGACGCCGTCGCCGATCGGCGCCGCCAGGAACGACCCGGCCGGACCGACGGCGGAGAGCGGGCCGGCCGGCGGGTCGTCGAGCTCGACGTCCGCGAGCCAACCGGTCAGGGTGGTGTCCTGGCCGGGGAAGTCGATGCCGGCGGCCTGTCGTACCGCGCTGCGGGTGCCGTCGCAGCCCACCACCCAGCGAGCCCGTACGGTCCGGTGGGTGCCGCCGGCGCGGATGGCCACCTCCACGCAGTCCGGCCCCTGGGTGAGCGAGACGACCTCCTCGCCGCGCAGCACCCGGGCGCCGGCCGCCACTGCGTGCTCCTCCAGGAGCTGTTCGGTGACGGACTGTCCGAGCGCCAGCATGAACGGGTGGACGGCCCCCACCGCGGAGAACTCCAGCCGGGTGGTCGCCGCACCGAAGTGGCCGGTCGGTACCGGGGTGCCGCGTTCGATGAACCGTTCCGCGAGCCCGCGGGTGGCGAAGGTGTCCAGGGTGCCGGCCTGCATGCCGACCGCACGGGACCGTCCGTCGGGCTCCGTCCGCCGTTCCACGACGGTCACGTCCACTCCGTGCAGGCGGAACTCCGCGGCGAGCCAGAGTCCGACCGGGCCGGCCCCGGCGATGAGCACGTCGAGCATGGCAATCACTTCCTTGAGGTCTTGTCCATCGGACAACTGGGCTGGGAAGGCCGACCGAAGGGCGCATCGGATGGGTACGACACGGGCCGAGATCGTCACCGCCACCCTGGTGGTCCTCGACGAGCAGGGGCTGGACGGACTGACCATGCGCGCCGTCGCGGCCCGGCTCGGCGTGCAGCACAACACCGTCCGCTGGCACGCATCCAACAAGAGCCGCCTGCTCGAACTGGCCTCCGACGAACTCCTCGCGCACTGCCTCGACGAACCGCTGCCCGAGGCCTTTCCTGCCCGGCTCAAGGAGTTGAGCCGCCGCTGCCGCGCCGCGTTGCTCTCCCACCGCGACGCGGCCAGGATGGTCGCGGGCGTCTTCGCCGCCGAGCCGCACACGCTCCGCTACGCCGACACCGTGATCGCCACCCTGCTGGCCGCCGGCCACACACCGCGTACGGCCGCGTGGACCCACTGGTCGATCTTCTACCTGACCCTGGGCCTCACCCAGGAACAGCAGGCCGCCCAGGAGACCGAGCCGTCCCTCCTCCCGGAGCAGGCTCCCGCCGACACCTACCCGGCCCTGGCGGCGGTCCTGCCGCACGTCGGACCCGACAGCTTCGACCCACGCTTCGACTTCGCCCTCGACCTGATCATCGCGGGCCTGCCCCGAGCCGGGGGCGCGGTCGGCCGGTAGCGCTTCGTCAGGTGGTGTCGTACGCCTGCCGGGGGGAGTTGTCGGCAAGTCTGCCAACGGCGCCCTCAGGGCCGGTTCGGGCTCGAACAGTATGGCGGTCGCACAATACGCTTGTCACGCCATCGCGGGTCACGCCGTCGTGCCCCACCCCGCCGTGCGTCACCCCGCCGCGCGGCGTGCCCGGGCGGCGCGGCGGCCGGCGGGCGGGGTGGGGTCGGCGCTCCAGACGGAGACGGGGTTGCCGAGCCAGCGGGTGGCGCCGGGCACGCTCTCACCGCGCATGACCAGGGAGGCAGGTCCGACGACGGTGCCGGCGCCGAGGGAGGAGTTGAGCAGCACGACGGAGTGCGGGCCGGTGGTGGAACCGGGACCGAGGTGGACGGTGCCCAGGCGCATGACGCGGTCGTGGAAGAGGTGGGTCTGCAGGACGGTGCCGCGGTTCACGCTGGCGCCGGCCTCGATGGTGACGAGGTCGCTCTCGGGCAGCCAGTGGGTCTCGCACCACACGCCGCGTCCGATGCGCGCGCCGAGGCTGCGGAGCCAGACGTTGAGGTACGGGGTGCCGGTGATGCTGGAGCCGCCGAACGGCATGGCGAGTTCCTCGACGAAGGTGTCGTAGAGCTCGTTGCGCCAGACGAAGGGCGACCAGAGTGGGTGTTCGGCGGTGCGGAAGCGCCCGACGAGCAGCCACTTGGCGGCGGTGGTGACGGCGAGGGCGATGACGGCGGCGGCGCCGAGGACGAGACCTGCGGCGGCCAGGGTGGCGGCGAGGCCGTAGTCGTTGCGCAGTTCCTGGAGGGCGAGCAGCACGAGGTCGGCCAGCAGGGCGGCCAGGATGACGGGCAGCAGGCGGCACAGCTCGACGCCGGCGCGTGCCCACATCAGGCGCTGGGGCGGGTCGTAGGTGCGGGCCTCGCCGCCGGTGACGGCGACGCGGGGCAGCGCGAAGGCGGGGCGGCCGAGCCAGGAGGAGCCTTCGGGGGCGTGGGCGGGGGTGTCGGACAGGACGCCGACGAGGGAGCCCGCGGGCAGGTGGCGGCCGGGGCCGACGATGCCGGAGTTGCCGACGAAGGCGCGCCGTCCGACGTGGGAGGGGCCGAGGTGCAGCCAGCCGCCGCGGATCTCGTAGGGGGCGACGAGGGTGTCGTCGGCGAGGAACGCGCCGTCGTCCACGTGCATCAGTCCGGGCAGTCCCAGGACGGTGGACGCCTCGACGCGCCGGCCGACTTGGGCGCCGAGCAGTCGCAGCCACAGCGGGGTGAAGAGGCTGGCGTAGAGGGGGAAGAGGGTGCGCCGGGCGGTGTCGGCGAGGCGGTGGACGGCCCAGGCGCAGAAGGCGACCTTGCCGTGGGCGGGGTGGTGGCCGGGGCGCAGGGGGAGGGAGAGGAGGCGGACGGCGAGCGCGATGAGGGCGGCGTGGCAGAGGAGGGTGAGGGCGGCGAGGGGGACGGTGGCGGGCAGGAGCTGGAGGACGACCTGACCGAGGCTGCGGTCGGTGTCGATGATCGGGTAGATGATCGCGAGGGCGGGCAGGGCGGCGATGATCGGCAGGAGGCCGAGGAGGGCGAGGCCGATCTCGTAGGCCGGGCCCCAGCCTCGCGAGCGCGGTGCCGTGCCCGGGGCGGGCCAGTGGGAGGTGAGGGTGTCGGGGGCGGGCCGGGCCGGGGAGCCGTGCCAGTGTTCCCGGGCGGGCACGAGGCCGGTGACGCAGGATCCGGGGGCGATGTCGGCGCCGGCGCCGATGCGGGCGCCGGGCAGGAGGGTGGCGCGGGTCGCGACGCGGGCGCCTTCTCCGACCGCGGTGTGGCCGAGGTGGAGGAGGTCGCCGTCCAGCCACCAGCCGGCGATGTCGACCTCGGATTCGAGGACGGCGCCGGCGCCCAGGCGGGCGAGTCCGGTGACGGGGGGCAGGGTGTGCAGGTGGACGCCGGGGCCGACCCGGCAGCCGAGGGCGCGGGCGTAGCGGGTGGCCCAGGGGGTGCCGGTGAGGGCGCTGACGCCGAGGAGGGTGACGGTGCGCTCCGCGGCCCACAGGCGCAGGTGGACGTGGCCGCCGCGGGGGTGGCTGCCGGGGCGGACGCCGAGGGTGAGCAGGCGGGCGGCGCCGGCTGCGAGGAGGGTGCGGCCGGGGGCGCTGTAGAAGAGGAGGAGGCCGGCGGCGACGGGCTGCCAGGGGGAGTGCGGGGCCCAGGGCAGGTGGGCGCCGGTGAGGTCGTCGAGGGCGGTGAGCACGAGGACCCAGCGCAGACCCGCGAGGGTGAACAGGCCGAGCAGGGCGAGGGTCTGCCACAGGCCGGAGCCGGCGGGGGTGAGGCGCACGGTGCGTTGGGCGGTGGGAGCCTGTTCGCGGGGGCCGTCGTGGGCCGGTGGGGGAGCGAGGGTGTCCAGGTGGGCGGCGAGCGCGCTGAGGACGGGGTGGGCGTACAGGTCGGCGACGGAGACGCCCGGGTAGTGGGTGCGCAGTTCGGAGGCGAGGCGGGCGGCGGTGAGGCTGGAGCCGCCGAGCGCGAAGAAGTCGTCGTCGGCGCCGGGAGCCGTGCCGAGCAGGCGTTCCCAATGGGCGGCGACCCGGCCGACGGTGCCGTCGAGGGGGCCTGCGGTGGCCGTGTCCTGGGTGCCGGTGGTGGGGAGCGGCCAGGGCAGGGAGCCCCGGTCGACCTTGCCGGAGGTGCGGGTGGGCAGCGAGTCGACGAGGGCGAGGACGGGTACGAGCGGGGCGGGCAGGCGTTCGAGTAGGTGCCGGCGGGCGGTTGCGAGGTCGGGGGTGGTGCCGGGCCGGGCGACGAGGTAGCCGACGAGCAGGTCGGCGCCCGCGGGGGTCCTGCGGACGGCGGCGGCTGCCGCGCGGATGCCCGGCAGGGCCTGGAGGGCGGCGTCGATCTCGCCGAGTTCGATGCGCCGGCCGCCGAGTTTGACCTGGTCGTCGGCGCGGCCGAGGAAGACCAGGCCTTCGGGGTCGTTGCGCACGAGGTCGCCGCTGCGGTAGACGCGCGGGGAGGCGAGGGCGGGGTGGGCGGTGAACTTCTCGGCGTCCTTGGCGGGGTCGAGGTAGCGGGCGGTGCCGATGCCGCTGATCAGCAGTTCGCCGGTCCGGTACCAGGGGACGGGATGGCCGGCCCGGTCGACGACGGCGATCTCCCAGCCGTCCAGGGGCGTGCCGATGCGCACCGGCTCGCCGGGCAGCATGCGGGCGGCGGTGGCGACGACGGTGGTCTCGGTGGGGCCGTAGGTGTTCCAGAACTCGCGGTGGGGCGTGGCCAGGCGTTCGACGAGTTCGGCGGGGCACGCCTCGCCGCCGACGATGATCAGGCGCACGGCGTCCAGGCATTCCTGCGGCCACAAGGCGAGCAGGGTCGGGACGGTGGAGACGACGGTGATGCGGCGTTCGACCAGCCAGGGGCCGAGGTCGGTGCCGGCCTTGACGAGCGAACGGGGGGCGGGCACCAGGCAGGCGCCGTGGCGCCAGGCCAGCCACATCTCCTCGCAGGAGGCGTCGAAGGCCACCGACAGGCCGGCCAGGACGCGGTCGCCGGGCCCCAGGGGGCGGTCGCGGAGGAACAGGCGAGCCTCGGCGTCGACGAAGGCGGCGGCGCTGCGATGGGTGACGGCCACGCCCTTGGGTCGTCCGGTGGTGCCGGAGGTGAAGATGATCCACGCGTCGTCGGTCGGGTCGGGCCGGGCCGGGTGTCCGCCGGGGCGGGCGTCCGGTCTGGCCACCAGCCGGCGGTCGGCGCCGATGACGGCGCAGGCCCGGGCGTCGCCGAAGACCATTTCGGCTCGCTCGTCGGGGTCGTCGGCGTCGACGGGCACGTAGGCCGCGCCGCAGCGCAGCACCGCGAGGATGGCGACGTACAGGTCGGCGGTGCCGGAGGGGATGCGCACGCCGACCCGGTCGCCGGTGCCGATGCCGTGGCCCGCGAGGACGCCGGCGAGGGTGTCGACCTCGTGCAGCAGGGTGCGGTAGTCGAGCACGGCGGTGCCGGTGTCCAGCGCGGCCGCGTGGGGGTCGGCGTCGGCGGTGGCGGCGATGATGTCGAGCAGGGTGCGCGGCCGGGCGGGCTGGGCCACCGGCCAGCCGGCCGCCCGGCCCGGGTGGGGGCGGTGCAGCGTGTCTGAGCCGGCGGTGTCCTGGCGTACGTCCATAGAGGGGTCGTTCCTTGGCTCTGTCCTGGGGCGGGTTTCCTGGGGTCAGGGGTGCCACGTGCACATCGGCACGTGCGGGCGCGGGCGGATGTCACCTGGGGTGACGCCCATTCACCATGACTCGGACAGGGAGCCATCGGGCGCACGGGAGGGCAATCGAAGGGAATTCTCATGATCCGTGTCGTCGGAACCGGCGGAGGAGCGACTCGATTGCCGAGCCCGGCCCTGGGGCCGTCTGCGCTGGTGAGAGGTGGTGGGCGGAGCGGGCTCAGGGGGGTCGCGGCGTCGACGGACACGGGAGAGTGAGCTCCTTCTGTCAACGCGCTCGCGGAATTGAGCACGCTTTGCTCCCGCGGAATCGACCCTCCGGTGCGGTTCGGCCGCGGTGTGCGTGCGGTCGCTCTCGGTGAGGGGTCCGCGCGGTTGGCGGGTGCGGAGGGCGTGATCGGTGTACGACCTGAACTCCCCTGCCACGTACGGACGAACGCCCCCACCCCGGTTCGCGGGTAGGAGGACGGCAAAGGATCCGTTGCGAGATCGGCACACGCCGGCCCGAGGCGCACGCACGATGAGCGACAAGGCATCGCCCGGACCGGCCCGATGCCGCCGGCTACCGGTACGACGATCCGTCAGGCTGGTTCCGCGTCCCGCGCGATGGCGTCCAGGGCTCGCTGCTGGGTCTGCGCGAGCGGGTCGAAGACGAGGCGGCGGACCTCCCCGACATGGCCGGGGGCGGTGGCGACGACCTTGCCCCAGTCCGTCGGGGCGTCGTACGCGAGGGCGCCCGAGGCGGGCCGGGCGGCCGCGAACCCACCCGGACGGCACTCCCGGTCGAGGTGCTGGACGACCCGCGGCGCCCGCTCCGGGGCCGCCTCGCGGCGACCCCGGAGCGGGCGCCCGGCCCGGTGGGTGTCTACGCCGTGGCGATCGCGGGGTCGCTGACCCCGGGTGCCCCGTTCTCCACGTGTCCGGCGAACCGTCGCAGGAATGACGGGTCGTTCCCGGAGGTGACGGTCAGGTCGTACCAGCGGCGGCTGGCCGCGAGGTCGATGGTGTGCCGCACGCTGCTCCCCGGTCGCACCGGGAGGTCGACGGGCCGGCCGCCGTAGCCGTTGGTGATCTTCAGCCTGGCCGTGCGGGAACCGTTGTTGGTGACGGTGAGTTCGAGGTCGTCGCCGGCGTGTCGGGCGGTGACCTCCGGCGCGGCCGTGCCGGCGTGGCCCCGGAAGTCCCGCAGGAAGCCGTTCGGCCCGTGCACGGAGAGATCGTAGACGCCGTTCGACCGGGCCGTGTCCCAGGTGCCGGAGATGGTCCGGCCGGCCTCCGTGGTGTAGCTCCAGGGGCCGTCGGCGCGGTTGCCCGAGGTGACGAGGAAGGCGGCTCCGGCCGTGGCACCGGAGGCGAAGGTGAGGGTGAACGTCCCGGCCGCGCGGTCCTGGCAACCGTCGACGTGGGGGCGGTACCCGAGCGGGCGGCTGGGCCGGTGGCCGCGCTCCTGCCGTGGCATGGCGGGACTGGCGGGCGGTGTCGGGACGTAGGCGGGGTGAGACGTGTGGTCCGGCGGCCGGTAGCCGGTCGTGTCCGGGAGCGCGGCCGGGCGGGTGTCCGTGCGGGTGAAGTCGAACGCGGTGGTCAGGTCACCGCAGATGGCCCGCCGCCAGGGGGAGATGTTCGGTTCGCGCACACCGAAGCGGCGCTCGATGAACCGGATGACGGAGGTGTGGTCGAAGGTCTCGGAGCAGACGAACCCGCCCTTGCTCCACGGGGAGACGACGATCATCGGCACCCGTGGGCCGAGGCCGTACGGGCCGGCCACCTGGCTGCCGGCGCCCTTGAACAGGTCGGGTCCGACGTCCACGGTCGAGGCGCCCTGGGCGGTGGAGGCCGGCGGGAAGGGCGGGATCGCGTGGTCGAAGAAGCCGTCGTTCTCGTCGTACGTGATGAACAGGGCCGTCTTCGCCCACACCTTCGGGTTCGAGGTGAGCGCTTCGAGCACCTGGGCGATGTACCAGGCGCCGTAGTTGGCGGGCCAGCTGGGGTGCTCCGTGAACGCCTCGGGAGCGGCGATCCACGAGACCTGGGGGAGCGTGCCGCCCTTGACGTCGGCCTTCAGCTGGTCGAAGAATCCCTCGCCCCGGCGGGCGTCGGTGCCGGTGCGTGCCTGGTCGTGGAGCGGTTCGCCGAGCCGGGCGTTCTGGTACTGCTTGAAGTAGAGGAGCGAGTTGTCGCCGTAGTTGCCACGGAACGGGTCACCGATCCACCCCCAGGAGCCGTTCGCGTCCAGGCCGTCGCCGATGTCCTGGTAGACCTTCCAGGAGATCCCGGCCGCCTCCAGGCGCTCGGGGTATGTGGTCCAGGCGTAGCCCGCCTCGTCGTTGCCGAGGACCGGACCGCCGCCCTGCCCGTCGTTGCCCGTGTAGCCCGTCCACAGGTAGTAGCGGTTCGGGTCGGTCGAGCCGATGAACGAGCAGTGGTAGGCGTCGCAGATGGTGAAGGCGTCGGCGAGCGCGTAGTGGAAGGGGATGTCGTCGCGGGTCAGGTACGCCATCGTGGTGGACCCCTTGGACGGCACCCACCTGTCGTACTTGCCGCCCGCGAAGGCCGCGTGGCCGTCGTTCCAACCGTGCGGCAGGTCCTGGAGGAACGCCATGCCGAGGTCGTCGGCGTCCGGGTGGAACGGAAGGAGGTCCTTGGTGCCGTCCGACTGGTACCAGACCGGCTTGCCGTCCTGCCGGGTGACGATCGGGCGGGGGTCGCCGAAACCGCGAACGCCGCGGAGGGAGCCGAAGTAGTGGTCGAAGGACCGGTTTTCCTGCATGAGGACGACGATGTGCTCGACGTCCTCGATCGATCCCGTGCGGTGGTTCGCGGGCAGCGCGGCGGCGCGCTGGATGCTGTTGGAGAGAGCGCCGAATGCTGCTGTGGCGCCCGCGAGTTGGATGAACCGGCGCCGGTTGACTTCGTGCATGGGTGAAGGATCTCCCATTCCGGTGTGCGGGGTTGTCGGAACGTGATCGATGCTGCTGGATGGAGCTGTCCGTGCGTGTGTACGTCAGGGGAACTTCCGATGACCTTCGAGGCTCGGGCCCGACCCGCGGACCGCCCGTGAGGTCCCGGACGGCCCCGCGGCGTCCCGAGGCCCGAAGCCGTCCCCGTTGACGTGGCCGGTGGTGGAGCAGGGGTGGGGAGACGACTTGGCCCCTTTGGGCTCGATGAACATCGGGTCGAATGCGCTGCCCGGGGCCGTGCCGAGGATCGTCTGGTTGATGCAGCAGCTCTTCCCATCGCCGGCGGCAGCACCGGCAACCCCTTCGGCCTCTTCCTCGGCATCACCAGGCGCTACGCCGGCGTCTGGGCCGAGGACGTCTACCTCGCGCTCACCGTCACGGTCGCACACCGATCGGCCGGCGCCCGGCGAGCCATGGCCGACCCCCGGGCCGTGGAGCCCTCGGACCCGAGCCGGCCCGGAGCAACCACGCACCGGGGGTGGCCCGATGAACCGATACCGGTAGGGCAACCCGGAGGAAGTGTGAAGGCCCAATCCGGTCGCCTGCCGGCCCCGAAAGCGGTGAGAGGGCCTTCTGTGGCTCCTCGGGATGGGAGCATCACATGGACTCGGTTCGACTGGTCACCACGATCGACGCAGACGGCGGCCCGGAGGGCTTCGCGCTGATGGTCCGGCACGGCCCGATCACCGACCCGCGCCTCTCGCTCGCCGACCTGGGCCTGTACCTGCGGTGCCTGTGGCTGCACGACGTGTGCGGTGACCTGGGCGACGTGGACTGGGTCGTCCGGGAGCTCAGGACACCGGCGGAGGAGACCCGGGCGGGGCTGCGCCGCCTGGCGGACGCGGGGTACGTCGAGATCCTGGGGCCCGGGCCCGGGCCCGGGCCCGGGGCCGTCGGCCTGAAGAGGGCCGGCTTGCAGGCCGAGGCCGTCCGCACGGCTGCGGCGGAACCCCGCAGCCTGTTCAGCGACGCGGAGTTGGCGATCGTCGCCCGCTTCGTGGCCCTGACCGAGGAGCGCGCCGGGCGTGCGTCGCGGCACCGCAACTGATCACTGTGCCGAGCAACATCGAGGGGACCGCGCCGAGTTGAAACGGCAGCCCGGCGCCCAGCAGCCCTGCCGAATCGGACGGCAACGCACGAACCGCCCTCTCGATCAGCGTGCGCGCCGGTCCCGGGACAGCCGGGCGGGGCGGGCCTCGGCCGCGGCCGTCGCGTGGTCCAGCTCCCAGCCTTCGGCGTACGCCGCGGCGAAGGAGTCCGCGCCCAGCGCGGCCCGCGCGCTCTGGGTGAGGTCGTGCACCTGCGGGTCGGTGCGGTCGTGCGTGCCGCGCAGGCGAGAGGCCGCGCCGAGCCGGACCGCGGCGTGGTGGTGCAGTCCGAGTGCGTCGGCGAGGGCGGCCGTGTGGACCGCCACGAGGGCCAGGACGGGCAGGTCCCGGGTGCGCAGTGCCGCCGCGTGGGCCGTCACCAGCGCCTTCTGCGCGCCGGTCGGATCGCCCGTCCGCAGGCGGAACGCGGCGCGTGCGGTGCCGAGGAGCGTCCGGGCGTGGTCCCCGGGGAAGGGGATGTCGTCGGGGAGATCCCTGTCGGCGGTGTCGAGGAGTTCACGTGCCCGGTCCAGCTCGCCGAGCCGCACCAGGAAGCCGGCCTCCCACGCGTCGACCAGCAACCGCATCGCCGGGGCTCGCGCGTTGAGCAGCCGCTGCCGGGCCGAGTCGATCAACCCGATCACCAGGTCGGTATCCCCGCGTCGTATGTGCAGGTCGATCCAGCGCAGGTCACCGAAGACCGTGTCGGCGAGGCTGAGCGCGCCGAACTCGGCTGCCAGCGACCGGGCCTCGCGCAGGTCGGCGAGTGCACCGTCGAGGTCGCCGTCGTACTGCCGCAGCCGGGCACGCAGCGGCAGGGTCTCGGACCGGCCCCAGAAGTCGCCGACCTGCCGGAAGCAGGCGAGGGCCGCCTCCACATCGGTGCGCGTCCGGTCGAGTTCGCCCGCGTTCTCGGTGAACTGGGCGCGGAAGAGACGGGCCAGCCCGGCCAGCCACACGTCGTCGCCGTCGGCGAGCCGTTCGATGATCGCGGGTGTGGTCCTCCGCCCCTGTGTCCGTTCCGCCTGTAGGAAGGCGAGCGGGAGCGCGGCGAGTGCACCGTACGGACCGGGCAGCTCCGGATGTGCGAGCAGCCGGTCGGCGAGTTCGAGGATGCCGGCCCGGGCGTCCGCGGTCTCCCCGGTCGCCGGGACCGGCCGGGCGTCGCCCCGGTTGAGCAGGTAGATCGCGTGCGCGCAGTCGCGCTCGGCCGTCGGCCCGCTGCCGGGCACCGCCAGTGCCTTGCCCAGCCAGTGGGCCGCGTCGGAGGTCCGGCCCAGCATCTGCCAGTACCAGGTCAGGTCCAGGGCGAGCGAGAGGGCGCCGGGGGCGTCGTCGGTGTCGCATCGCCGGCGCAGGGCGGCGAGGGTGTTGTCGTACTCGGTGGCGATCACCCGCACCGCGGCCGACTGGGCCGGCCCGCGCAGCGGGGGTCGTAACGGGCCATCAGACCGGCGAAGTGCCCGGCGGCCAGGTCACGGACGGTGCCGAGGTCGCCCGTGCCGGCCAGCCGCTGTGTGCCGTACTCCCGCAGTGTCTCCAGCATCCGGTAGCGTCCCGGCTCGGGCGCGAGCTGCAGCAACGACCGGTCGACCAGGGCCGCGAGCAGTTCGGGGACGTCCGAGGCCGGCACCGCCGTACCGGCGCAGACAGCGGTGGCCGAGGCCGACGTGACACCGCCGGGCAGGACCGAGACGTGATCGGCGACGATGCGTTCGTGCTCGCCGAGCAGGTCCCAGCTCCAGGCGATGACCGCGCCGAGGGTCCGATGGCGGGGCAGCGCGGTCCGGCTGCCGGTGGTGAGCAACCGGAACCGGTCGGACAGCCCGTCGGCCAGCTCGGGCAGCGACAGCGTCCGCAGCCGGGCCGCGGCCAGTTCGAGAGCCAGCGGCATCCCGTCCAGGCGGCGCACCACCTGCCGGATGTCGGACAGCGTCGCCTCGTCGACCCCGAAGCCGGGGCGCACGGCTGCGGCCCGCTCGGCGAACAGGCGCACGGCCGCGGCCCGCCGGGCCTGCTCGACGTCGTCGCCGGGGCCGGGCAGCGTGAGCGGGCCGAGCGGCACCAGCGCCTCGCCGTCGACCGCGAGGGCCTCGCGGCTGGTGGCCAGGACGCTGAGCCCGGGGCAACGCGAGAGCAGCGTCGTGACCAGGTGGGCCACGGCGTCGATCAGGTGCTCGCAGTTGTCCATGAGCAGCAGGCTCTCCCGGCCACCGATCCGGCTGACGAGCACGTCCACTTCGTCGCCGTCGCGCCGGGTCCGGGCTTCGATCGCACCGCTGCGCAGCCCGGTCCCGGCGAGCAGGGCCACGCCCACCTTGGCAGGCTCGGTGACCGAGGCGAGGTCGACCATCCAGGCTCCATCGCGGTACGCCTGGCTCCGGCGGCGGGCGGCCTCGACGGCGAGCCGGGTCTTGCCGGCACCACCGGGACCGAGCACGGTGACCAGACGGCCCGCGGCGAGCATCGCGTCGATCCGGGTGAGCTCGGCACGGCGCCCGACGAAGCTGGTCAGCGGCGCGGGCAGGTGGCCGGCCGCGGTCCGTGCGGGGCCGGCGACCGGGGCCGGCTGCTCGGCGCGCAGCAGGCGCGCGTGGCGGTCGCGCAGGGCGGCCCCCGGGTCGGTGCCTAGTTCGGCGGCGAGGGTCGCGCGGACCTGCTCGTACCGGGCCAGTGCCTCGGCCCGGCGGCCCTGGGCCGCGAGCGCGTCCAGCAGCAGTGCGGCCGCGCGCTCGTGGACCGGGTGGTCGGCGAGGAGCGCGGTCAGCCGGGCGGCGGCGGCATCGGCACGGCCCAGGGACATCTCGGCGTCGGCGAGAGAGACCACGGCCTCCACCGAGGTGTGGGCCAGCCCGGTCGCGGCGGCGGGCA
This sequence comes from Kitasatospora sp. NPDC088346, assembly GCF_044740765.1. Lineage (NCBI taxonomy): Bacteria > Bacillati > Actinomycetota > Actinomycetes > Kitasatosporales > Streptomycetaceae > Kitasatospora > Kitasatospora sp. NPDC088346. Next base: position 39,379 of record NZ_JBIURH010000018.1, on the reverse strand, counting down.
CCACCGGGGCGACGGCCGTCGGCTCGGTGCCCGGGTGATCGCCCCACAGGGCCACGGCCTCGCCGAGCGCGGCCGCCGCGGCATGACGGTCGCCGGCGCGCAGTCGGTCCCGGCCGACGGCGGCGAGCTGCTCGAACCGCAGGGCGTCCACGTCGGACGCGGCCACGTCCAGCCGGTAGCCACCCGTGGCCTGCGCGACACAACCGGCCGAGCCCAGGGCCCGGCGTAGCCGTGAGACGAGGGCCTGCAGGGCGTGGGCGGGGTCGGCCGGCGGTTCCTCGGCCCAGATCGCGTCGGCCAGCGCGCCCGGTGAGACCGGGCGACCGCCGGCGAGGGCCAGCCGTATGACCAGAGCCTGCAGCCGCGCCCCCGCGACGGGCAGGACGGCGTCACCGCGAGCCGCCTGGAACCCGCTGAGCAGCGTGATGCGAAGCCGCGTATCGCCGTCCATGCGCCGATCCTCCCGTACACGCGCCGAAGGCCCCAAATCGGTGCGCCGGCCCGGCTTCCGGCCGTCGGCGCGAGCGTGTCAGCGCCGTGTGAGCCCCGTGTGAGCGGCCCGCGTCACCGTTCGAGTGCCTGCCTTCGCGCAGGTGACCGCCCGCAACTCGCCGGGCGGTCCGATCCGTTGAGGAGCAAGCATCATGAACAGCCCTGTCACGATCATCGGCGCCGGACTCGGTGGGCTCCTCCTCGCCCGCGTCCTGCACGTCAACGGCATCCCGTCCAGGGTCTACGAGGCCGACCCCTCCCCGGCCGCGCGCAGGCAGGGCGGAATGCTCGACATCCACGACCACAACGGGCAACTCGCCCTCCGGGCGGCCGATCTGATGGACGAGTTCCACGCCATCGTCATCGAGGGCCGCCAGACGATGCGGGTCCTCGACACGGACGGGACCGTCCTGATGGACAAGGCCGACGACGGCGGCGGCCGCCCCGAGGTGATGCGCGGGGAGCTGCGACGGATGCTGCTCGACTCCCTCCCGGCCGGCACCGTCCGGTGGGACCACAGGGCCAGCGGCGTCCGTGCGCTCGGAAAGGGCGGTCACGAGGTGACGTTCGCCTGCGGGTGCAGTGTGGTCACGGGCCTGCTGGTCGGCGCGGACGGCGCGTGGTCACGGGTCCGCCCGCTGCTGTGCGACGCCGTACCGGAGTACGCCGGCACCTCGTTCGTCGAGACCTACCTGTTCGAGGCCGACACCCGGCACGCCGCCGCCGCGAAGGCGGTCGGCGGCGGGTCGATGATCGCGCCCTCGCCGGGCAAGGAGATCTTCGCCCACCGGGAGAGCGGCGCCACCCTGCACGCCTACGTGCAACTCACCCGTGAACGGGACTGGTTCGCCGCCATCGACTTCACCGATTCCGCTGCGGCCACCGCGCGGATAGCGCAGGAGTTCGAGGGCTGGGCGCCGGAACTCACCGCGCTGATCACCGACACCGACACCGCACCCGTACTGCGCCCCCACTACGCCCTGCCGACCGGGCTCCGGTGGGACCGGCTGCCGGGCGTGACCCTGCTCGGCGACGCCGCCCACCTCACGGCCCCGAACGGCGAGGGCGCCAACCTGGCCATGTTCGACGGCGCTGAACTCGGCAGGGCCCTCGCCGCGCATCTTGACGACACCGAGGCCGCGCTCGGCGCGTACGAGGAGGCCATGTTCGCGCGCCCCACCGCGGACGTCGTGTTCGACGGCGCCGAGGTCCAGGGGATCGACTCCGAGGCCAACACGGCGCAGAGCCTGGTCGACATGATCACCGGACCGGTCCGGTGACCCCCGTGTACGACGTGGCGATCGTGGGGGCCGGCCCGGTCGGCGTGTTCCTCGCCTGCGAACTCGGCCTGGCGGGCTGCTCCGTCCTGGTCCTGGAGCGGGAGCCGGCGCTCCGCTCCCCGTGGAAGGCGGACCCGCTCGGGATGCGGAGCCTGTCCGCCGCGTCGGTCGCGGCGTTCGACCGCCGCGGCATGCTGCACCCGCTGCTGACGGCCTCGGGCGTCGGCGACGCCCCCGGCGCGGACCCCCACCCGGACGAGCCACAACCCCCTCGAAGTGCGGGCCACTTCGCCGGCATCGTGCTCGATCCGGCCGACATCGACGTCACCGCCCTGCCCTTCCGGCTGCCCGGCCCGGCGTCCGACGGCATGATGACCAACCTCGAAGCGGTCGAGACGGTGCTGTCCGAGCAGGCGGCCGAGGTCGGTGTGGAGATCAGACGAGGCGTCACGGTCTCCGCCGTCACCCAGGACGACGAGAAGGTGGTCACGCGGGCCGGCCGGCACGAGTACGCGGTGTGCGGGCTCGCGGGCTTCGACTTCGTCGGCAGCGAGCCGCAGTTCACCGGCTACGTCATGCTCGCCACCGTCGCCGATCCCGAGAAACTGCGCCCCGGATTCCACCTGACGCCGACGGGCATGTACCTGCGGATGCCCGCGAAGGACTACCTCGGCGTCCTGGACTTCGACGACGGCGCCTTCGACCGCTCACGGCGGCCGACCCGCGAACACCTCCAGACGGTTCTACGCCGGGTGTCCGGCACCGATGTGACGCTGAGCGAGGTCCGGCGCGTCTCGCCCTTCACCGACCGGGCGATGCAGACGACGACCTACCGGAAGGGACGGATCCTGCTCGCGGGAGACGCCGCGCACATCCACTCCCCGCTCGGAGCGCAGGGACTCAACCTCGGCATCGGCGACGCCATGAACCTGGGGTGGAAGCTCGCGGCGACCGTGCACGGTCACGCCCCGGACGGGCTGCTCGACACCTACACCTCGGAGCGCCGTCCGATCGGCGCGGGCGCGCTGGACTGGACGCGCGCACAGTCCGCGGTCATGAAGCCGGACGCGCACGGCCAGGCGGTCCAGCAGGTGATCCGTGACCTGATCGGGACGCGGGACGGAACGACCTACGTGTTCACGAGGGCCTCGGGGACCTCGAACCGCTACGACCTCGGCAGCGAGCACCCACGGGTCGGCCGTGACGCCCCTGACCTGTGACTGGAGGACGGGACCCGCCTCGCGGGCCTGATGCAGGACGGACGGGGCGTCGTGCTCGATCTCACCGCCGACAGCTCCCTGCGCGGTCCGGCCGCGCGTCGAAGGACCCGGATCCGGTATGCGGCCGGGCCGGCGCGAAACGACCTCGGACTGCGTGCCGTGCTGGTCCGGCCCGACGGCACGGTCGCCTGGGCAGCCGCCGACGACCCCGACCACACGCAGTTCGAGCAGACCGCGGACCGCTGGTTCGGCGCCGCCGACCGTGAGGAGCACGCATGACCATCGCGACTCGCTCACCGACAGCGGGCGCCGGGAAAGCGACCAGCCGCTCGGATACGGCCATGCGCCGCGCATCGCGGGCGAACGGGGACTGCGGCACCCGGATCGGCCCGTGACCTGGCTGAACTCCGCGATCGCGGGCAACAGGGTGAGCGACCTCGGGCCCGGTGGCCAGACGGACGTACTCGATGTGGGCCGGGCGACTGCACCCCATCGAGGGTTGCGCGTTCCTCGGGAGCTGAGCACGTGGAGAGGGCGCTTCCTCGACTCGCGCCAACCGAACGATGCGGACCGTCCGAGTTCCCTCGACTGCACGGCGCAAGGCGGGGAGGGGCTTCAGCGGCGGTAGGCGCCTGTCGCGATGCGGACGAACGAGGGGATCAGCGGGTTCGGGTCCCTCTCGTTCCACACCGCCACCACGCGGCTCGGCGCCATGTCGACCAGCGGTACCGCGGTCAGACCCTCGGGCATGTCGTGTCCGAGGGGAGTCAGGCCGACCGTGCCGTTCCAGAGCACGGCCTGACGGCATTCCTGGACGGCCCGTACCACCGGCCCCTCGCGGAGCTCGCCGCCGTTCCAGTACGACCACCACAACGGGTCGGTGCCGTCCGGGAACCGGAACCAGCGCCGGCCCGACAGATCGGCCAGCTCCAGGTGCGCGCGGCCGGCAAGGGGGTCGTCGGTGCGCAGCACCGCACCGACCGGGTCGGCGCGCAGCTGGTGCACGGTCAGGCCGGTCTCGTCGAACGGTGCGCGGGTGAGGGCGATGTCGACAAGTCCTGCGTGCAGCCCGCAGGTCGGGTCGGTCAGGTCGGCATCGCGGATGCGGACCTCGACGCCCGGGTTCCGCTCGCGGTAGGCGTTGGCCAGTCGGACGGCGCCCAGGTCGGTGCCGTCGCCGAGGAGGCCGATGGTGATGGCCGCAGGGCCTGCCGCCGCGGCCACTCGTGCGCGTAGCCGGTCGGCCTGGTCGAGCAGGCTGCGGGCCTCGTCCAGCAGGAGCGCTCCGGCGGGGGTGAGGGTGACACCGGCGGCGGAGCGGTGCAGCAGGGTGGCGCCGAAGCCGGTCTCCAACTGCTTGATCGCCCGGCTCAGCGGGGGCTGACTCATGTGCAGCCGGGCGGCGGCCCGACCGAAGTGGAGTTCCTCGGCGACCGCGACGAAGTAGCGCAATGTTCGTAGCTCCACGCTGCAACAATACCCGTACGGTATCGGGATCCGCCGAATCGGTCTTGGACGGGTGAGGTGCCGGGACGGTGGAATCCAAGCATGAACGACACGCTGCTTCCCGACCCCGCCGTGCATGTCGCCGGCGCCCAGGAGATCGCCCCTGACCTGCTGGTGATCCCGAACCGCGGGACCCCGCTGGTCCCCAACATCGGCATCATCGGCGGCACGCGGGCCGTCCTCGTCGTCGACACGGGCATGGGCACCGCCAACGCCGAGCAGGTCCTCGCCCTGGCGTCCGAGGTGGCCAAGGGGCGCCGACTGTACCTGACAACGACGCACTTCCACCCCGAGCACGCCTTCGGCGCGCACGTGTTCGACGGCCGGGCCACCTACCTCGCCAACCGTGCCCAGGCCGACGACCTGAGGACGAAGGGGCCGGGCTACCTGGAGATGTTCCGCGGTCTCGGCGCGTCGGTCGCCGACCGCCTCGACGGCAACGTCCGCGTGCCCGCCCCCGATGTGGTCTACGACCACGGGTACGACCTGGATCTCGGCGACCGTACGGTGCGGCTGCGACCCACCGGTCAGGGCCACACCAAGGGCGACCAGGTGATCGAGGTACCCGACGCAGGCACGTTGTTCACCGGCGACCTGGCGGAGACCGGACAGTTCGCGATCTTCCCCTGGTTCCCGCCGTACGACACCGACGTCTCCGGCATCGGCTGGCTGGCAGTGACGGAGCGGCTGGCGGCCCACGGGCACCGGACGGTGGTCCCCGGTCATGGCGCCGTCGGCGGCCCACAGGTGCTCGCAGACGTCCGCGACTACCTGCGCGAGCTGCGCGACGAGACCTGGCGGCGACGCGACTCCGCCATGGACGAGAACGAGATCGTGGCCGAGGTCCGGACGCTGCTGATCGAACGGCACCCGGAATGGGTCGGACAGGAGTGGATCGAGAAGGGTGTCGGTTGCCTCTGCACCGAACACCCGGCCTGACGCTCCCGAGCTCGCCATCCCCACCGCGGTGATCTCGGCCTTGGGTCAGCCCTGCTGGGCGTCAGAGGAGCCGGAGGGTCTGTCCGGGCAGGACGAGGTCGGGGTCGTCGCCGACGGTGTCGCGGTTGGCCTGGTAGAGGGCGGGCCAGCCACCGGGGACCTGCAGCGTCCGGGCGATGGTGTCGAGGGTGTCGCCGTCCTGGACCACGACGGTGGCGGGATCCCCGGAACCGGGACCGTCAGCCGCAGCTGCCGTTGTCCCGGTCTCGGTCTCGGCCGAGGCAGTGGGCTGCTGCGCGGTGGGCCGCGGAGACGGGATGGTGTGGTGGCCGGCAGGGCGGCTGCTGAGGGCTCCGCAGACCGGCCAGGGCGCGAGGCCGCGACGGGCGGCGAGGTGCTCGGCGACGGCGATCTGCTGTTCACGGGTGGCGAGGTCCGGGCGGGCGGCATACGCGGTGCCGCCGTTGGCGCGCCAGGTCGCCCTGTCGAACTGCAGACCGCCGTAGTAGCCGTTGCCGGTGTTGGCGTGCCAGCGGCGGCCGCTCTCGCAGGCCGCGACCTTCTCCCAGTCGATCCCTCGCCCGGCGGCCGCCGCGCTGCCGGTCGGTGCACCGGCAGCGACGTGGTCCGCGACGCCGGCAGCCCGGCCCGGGGCGGCCTGGGCGGGCGCGGCGGTGGCGGCCCACAGACCGGCGGCGCAGGCGAGGACGAGGAGCGACTGCAGGATCCGGTGGGCGACGGACATGGCGGTGCACACTCCCCGAGAGGGTCGGCGATCGGGCGGCCGGCGCCCCGGGGCACCGTCCTTCCAGCGTTCGCACACCTCGGCACCGCTGCCCGGACGACACCCCGGGCACATCACCCGCCCGGCCGCGCGGCGCCACCCGTACACCGCACAGGCCCTGCGTCTTCGGCCCGGGCTGCTCGGGGGCGGTTCCGGCGGCCCCCGGGGGTCTGGTCGAGGGCGGCCCGTGTCACTCGCGGAAGCACGACGACGGTTCAGATCGCCCTAGCCCTGCCACCGACGGGGCCGGACGGTGCTGCGCTTCCACCAAGAGCACCTGGCGAGCGCCGAACAGCGCGAACAGCAGCGCGCGCACTGGCAGTACGTCCTGGACCGGGCTGTGGCCCCTCCCCGACCGCCGGTGACACGTCCGGGGTGCCGTCCCGCCCGCGGCAGGGCCGCCACCGGCCCGATCGCCGGCATCGTCTGATGGGTGGTCAGCGGGCGCTGCCGAGGTTGCGGTCGGCGTGTCGCGTTCGGTCGGTGTTGCGCGCCTTGAGCGTGCCTATGGCTGTAGCAGGAAAAGCGTGCGCCGAACACGCTTATGTGTTCCGGTGTGCGCTGTGGACGCCATCCTTAGTCCCGGCGCCGGCCGGCGTCGGGCTCCTGCAGCCGGCGGGCCGCCGGCAGTCGTACGCCCGGTGTCCCCCCGCCGGGTTGGGGACCGAACCCCTGCGGCCGCGGGGACGGCCCGGCCGTCCCGCACCCCGTCACCCCGGGGCAGACGGGCCTACTGGGCGCTCGCCGCGGGTCGGACGATCACTTCGTTCACGTCGACCGTGGACGGTTGGGCGACCGCGTAGGCGATGGCCTCGGCGATGGCGGATGCGGGGAGCGCGACGGAGCGGTACGTCGCCATGGCGTCCCGTGCCGTGGGATCGGAGATGCCGTCGGCGAGCTCGGACTCCGTCACGCCGGGCGAGATCAAGGTGACTTGAAGGGCCCCGGCCGATTCCTGGCGCAGGCCCTCGGAGATGGCGCGGACGGCGAACTTGGTGGCGCAGTAGACGGCGGCGGTGGGGGACACCTCGTACGCGCCGACGGATGCGACGTTCACGATGTGCCCGTGGCCCTGGGCACGCATCGCGGGCAGGGCCGCGGCGATTCCGTGCAGGACACCTCGCACGTTGACGTCGATCATGCGGTCCCACTCGTCGATCCGCCCCGCGTCCAGCGGTGAGAGAGGCATCACTCCCGCGTTGTTCACGAGGACGTCGAGCCGGCCGAACTCGCAACGCGCGGCGTCGACGAACGCTCGCACGTCGGCCGCGTCGGTGACGTCCAGCGCCCGGTAGGCCGCGGTGCCTCCCTGATCCGTGATCTCCTCGACCAGCCGCCGGAGCCGGTCGGTGCGGCGCGCGCCGAGCAGCACGCTGTGTCCGTCCGCTGCGAGCCTGCGCGCGGTCGCCTCGCCGATCCCGCTGCTCGCGCCTGTGATCGCCACGGCCTTGGTCATCCGCCTCATGTGTGTTCTCTCCCTGCGTGCGCTGTACTCCGGTGGGGCCCGACGTCGCGGACCTCGGCAATCCTGTGCGGGCACGACGAAGTCATCCAGGCCGGGCCGTGCCCGGGTGCGCCACACCCAGGCTCGGCGTCGGTTCACCGACCCCCACCCTCCGTGCGGCCATCGCAACCGAGGCCGAACACGACATCCGGTGAAGCCTGGCGTGGATGCCGCCCCCAAGGTCAGGAGCTGTCCGGCCGATCACGCTCCTCCCGCAGGATCTAGAATCCCTGCAGCGAAGGCACGGGGCGGGGAGCAATGGACCGGAGAGACTGGCACGACGACGTGGCGCTGACCGGGCGATCCGCCGCGCTGGCTCCCCTCCAACAACGCCATGCCGCCGCACTGGCCCTCTGGCGGTTGCACGCCCCGCTGTTCGCGTTCGAGTGGGACACGGAGTGGGGCGTCGACCCCTCCGTCCTGGAGTCGCTGTTCCGATCGGCAGCGTCGGCCCCCAGCGAGCAGTCGAAAGCCGGTACAGGCAGGCGATCGTCGAGCTGTCCCGCGCCCCGCTCTTCACCTCCGAGGTGGACAGCCCGGACGTGCGCGAGCTCGTTCAGCTGGAGACCATCGCCGGACTGCTGACCTTCGGCGAATCGCTGGAGGGACCGAGCCCGGACAAGAACGAGTACATCATCGACTGCCCGCGGGGCCTGGCCGACCACCTCGACCGGCTCGTCGAGGACTCCTTCCACTCCCACCCGTCGGAGGACGCCCACCGCCGGTACCTCGCCGCCTTGGCCGACCCCGTCCGAAGCCACGGCCTGGGCTACCTCGCCTCCCGCAACCTCACCGTCGAACACGCCTGCCACGGCGCTCTCCACGCCCTCCCGCCAGCCAAGGGCCTGCTCGACACCTCCGCAGGTCGGGACCTGGTCGCACTCTGCGAGGACTTCGGCGCGGAGCTGGTGGCACTCCTGCGGTGGCTCAAGACGACGGGCTACTAGACACCGCCGTGGACGACTCACCACGCAGCATCGCGACCAGCCGACACCGAGCGATCTGCGCCTGCCGGTTCGAGCCGACGGCTGACGGGCAGGAGCCGGGTCCTCTCCACCGATCCCGTTCAGGGGTGCTTCCCGCCGGATCCGCCACCCGCCGCACGGCAGTCCCGCCCGGGCGCGGGACATCCGGGCACCTCACCCGCCTGCGGTGTCGGCCGTGGTGGTGACGCGGGGTCAGGTGTGGAGAAGTTCGCGGCGTCCCGGAATCCGAGGCGCCGCGCGCACCCGCTCACCGGCAGGTCGGTGTGGGCCGGCAGCCGGTTTGGCCTCCAGCACGATGCGCTGGTCCAGGAACTCCTTGGCGCCGACGCCGGTGGGCGGCGCGGGTGGCCCGGGTCAGCGTTCGCCGGTCGCAGCCCGTCACCCGGGTGTAGTCGGCGACCTGGTGCCACCGCGTGAAGTGCTCCTCCACCGCGGCCCGGTAGCGGACGGAGACGTCTCGCTCCGGCTCCCCCGCCGGCGGCTGGAGCGGGAGCCCCCACGGGCCGCACCCGCGGGACCAGGTGGCGGGCCCAGAAGGGTCCCGGGCCGGCGTCGGACCCAGGACGGCAGGAAGCCGGGCCGGAAGAGAACCAGGGGGCCGTCAACCCCGTCGACGTCGCTCCAGCGGTGCACCGTGCCCGGCCGGATCCACACCACGCTCCCCGCTCGCAGGGGATACGCCCGGCGGCGACCAGGGCGAGGACGTGGAAGTCCGGTCGCTGCGGCCGGCCACGGGCCCCCGCGCCGTCCACTGGGACGGGGTCGTCGGGCGGCTCCCGGCCGACCGGCGCACGGTCCGCTTCGACCAGCGCGGCCGGGGCACTTCACGAGCGCTGCCGGGCCGCTACGACCTGGGCCAACTCGCCGACGACCTCCGGTGCGTGGTCGAGGCCCTCGACCCCGGGCCGTTCGTGCTGGTCGGCCACTCGATGGGCGGAAAGGTGGGTCAGCTCCTGGCGGCACGCCGACCCACGGGGCTGGCGGGCGTGCTGCTGGTCGCGCCCGCACCACCGGAGCCGCCCGCAGCGGTGACCCCCGCCTACCAGGCCGTGCATCGAAAGTGCTCGTATCACGGTGGGCCGTGGGAGGCCTCTCACGAGTTCCCGGTCATCTACCTGGGGAAACGACATCTTGCAGTGTCCGAGGTATCGGGTAGGTGCGCTCCATAGGAAACAGCCGTTGTGCTTTGGCGGTGTGCCCGGTTTGTATCAGTTCCGAGGCTTTGTGGACTTGGGGGGTGAGGTCGGTGAGACTGACGATCCAGTCGTCGGTGAACGTGCGGATCAGGCGGCGGCCGATGCCGACCTGGATGCTGTAGTGATTCAGTGCCGCTCCGCGCGGCGAGCGTTCCGGGTCCCACTGGACATGTACGGCTGCCTGGGCGACGGCCGCCGGGTCGGTGGTCGTCAGCACGGCCTGGGACAGGGCCTCCTCCCAGCCCTCCCGGGTAATCCGTACTGCGAGAACACGTTCCTGACCCGGTTTGCGGGCCCAGTTGCTGCGGTGCATCAGCCACATGAACGACGGCTTGATCCACGTCATCCGGTGGAACGAGAACGGCGCAACGAAGCGGCCCGCCAGCAGTGCCGCGTCAGCGATGGCAGGCGAGTACGCCTGATAGACCACGATCGTGTGAGCGTCGTAGTCGGCACGAATCTGATGCTGGGGCGTCATGCGCCGCACCCTGCCACCTGGTTCGCTGGCGCGGCGAGCCGATTTCGCCTCCCCCCTTGGAGGCGGTTCGAATGCGCTGCTCAGAGCCACTCGTTGATGGCAGCTACGAGGACAGTCGCCTCGTAGCGACCGCGAGCTTGTCGTAGCGCGTGGCGACAGCCCGGTGTCTCCTGAGGCGGTTGGTGCCGTACTCAACCGCATGCCGAGCCTTGTGGTCCTGCGGGTCGAACTTCGGCGGGCGGCCGCCGCGGGAGCCGCGTTTCTTGCGGTTGCCGGCCTGGTCGGCCTTGTCCGGGATGGTGCAGCGGATCCCGCGGCGGCGCAGGTAGGCGCGGTTCCTGCGGGAGGCATAGGCCGTGCCCGGCCCGGCCCGAAACGGGGCACGCCGACCTTTGCCAGCACGGGTTCGAACTGCGGCGAGTCCCCGCGCTGTCCTGCCGTGACCACGATCGACATGGGCTTCTGTCCCTGCTCGACTGCCAGGTGCAGCTTGGTGGTGAACCCGCCTCGCGCCGTCCCCGCCCGTGATCACGAGGCTCGGCGAACACGCCACCCGGTGGTTCCTTCTGCAGGTCACCCTGCTTGCGAGCCCTGGCCGCATGCTGGTGGGCGCGGCACACCGTGGAGTCGACGCTCAGCTCCCAAACGACCGCGCCCTTCGCGTCGGCCAGGGACTGGAGCCGGGTGAGGATCCGCTGCCAGGTGCGGTTCCGCTGCCACCGGCGGAACAAATCGTAGACCCGGCTCCACGGTCCGTACTCGACAGGGACGTCCCGCCATGGAACTCCGGTCCGGACACGGACGTCCCGGTGACGGTCCTGGTCGGCGAGGACGACGCGGTGGAACCGCCGCACGTGCTCCGAGAGCACCTGCTGCCCCACATCCCGCACGCCCGGCCGAGCACGGTCCCCGGCGCCGGCCACCTCCTGCCCCTGGAGGCACCCGACGCGCTCGCGGCGGAGCTGCGCGGTCTCACGGTCCGGCTCGGCGGCGACCGATCCGCGTCGCGTCGATGCTCCTACCGCTGGTCGAACGACCCGGAGCCGGCCATGGGAGACGCGGGCGACGCCGTCGAGCCGGCCGGCCCGCGTTCGAGTTCGCAGATTCTTCTCGGCCCGACCCCGAGGCCTCGTGCGGCAGCGGGCCGGGGTGAGGACGGGCCCGCCACCCCCGGCCGTCCGAACGCGGCGGTCACCTTCGGGACGGGGCCACCGCCTCGTCCTGTCGCTCCAGGTGCCCGCTGAAGAAGTCGAGCAGGCTCTGCGGTGCGCGCTCGCCGAGGCAGAGGTCGAGTATCTCGTGGGCGTCCGCGTAGAAGGCCTCGTTGCGCGGGAAGAGCTCCTTCTCGTAGGCGGCGAGCGCCGCTTCGACGTCGTCGGGGTGCCGGGCGATGGCCTTGCCGAGTTCGGCACCGTCGAACATCGCCAGGTTGGCGCCGTCGCCGGACGGCGGCATCAGGTGCGCGGCGTCGCCGAGCAGTGTCACGCCAGGCACCCGGTCCCAGCGGTGTCCGTCCGGGAGGGTGTGGATCATGCGTGCCACCGGGGCGGTCTCGCCGTCGGTGATCAGCGCGGTGAGGTGCGGCGCCCATCCGTCGAACTCGGCCGCGATCCGGGCGCTCGCGGCCGCGGTGTCGGTGAAGTCCGTGGCGGCGATCCACTCGGCCGAACGGTTCAGCTGGACGTAGGTGTGGAGGATGCCACCCGCCTCACGGTGGGCGACGATCCCCTTACCGGGGGCTAGTGCGTACATGGCGCCTCGGCCGACCAGCGCGGCCGTCGCGGGGTGCCGCTCGTCGACGTCGTGCAGGTAGGTCTCGACGAACGTCGTGCCGGTGTAGACGGGCCGGGCGTCGGAGAGCAGCGGCCTGACCCTGGACCAGGCGCCGTCCGCGCCGACCAGGATGTCGCTGGATTCGGTCGAGCCGTCGGTGAAGGTCAGTTCGTGCCGGCCGTCGCCGAGCGGCCGGATGTCGGTGACCTTGCTGCCCCAGCGCACCGTCCCTTCGGGCAGGGAGTCGAGCAGGATCCGGCGCAGGTCGCCGCGGAGCACCTCGGGGCGCACCGCGGTGCCGTCGGAGGGGATGTCCAGCAGCAGTGCACCGTGCTGGTCGAGCATCCGGGCGGCGTCGCCGCCCTCGTGGATGATCGCGCGGAACTCGTCGGTGAGGCCGGCGTCCGCGAGGGCGCGCTGTCCGTCCTGCTCGTGGATGTCGAGCTGGCCGCCCTGGGTGCGGGATTCGGCGGAGGGGTCGGCCTCGTGGACGGTGGCGGGGATGCCGTGGACGTGCAGGACGCGCGCGAGGGTGAGGCCGCCCAGGCCCGCGCCGATGATCGTGACCGGTGTCGTCATGGTGTGTTCCCTCCGAAGCTGATGGAATGCCGTTCCATTCCCATGTTGGAACAGCGCTCCATTCATGTCAAACTGTGTCCATGGCCATCAAGAAGCAGCGGGCTGCACGGCGCACGGACGCCCTGTCGAAGGAACGGATCGTGGAGGCCGCGATCGAGATCCTCGACGCCGACGGCGAGGCCGCGCTGACCTTCCGCGCACTCGCGGCCCACCTGGCCACCGGAAGCGGGGCGATCTACTGGCACGTCGCCAACAAGGACGACCTGCTGGCGGCGGCCACCAACGACGTGATCGCGCGGGTCATGGCGGACCTGGCCGCCGGCGCGCGTCCGCAGCAGGCGATCCGGGCCCTCGCGCTCGGGCTCTTCGACGCGATCGACGCACACCCCTGGGTCGGCACCCAGCTCTCCCGCGCGCCGTGGCTGGCCGCGATCCCGCAGATCTTCGAAGGTTTCGGCAGCCGGCTGGAGGAACTCGGCGTACCCGAGGGAGCGCAGTTCGACGCCACGTCCACACTCGTGATCCATGTCCTCGGCGTCGCCGGACAGAACGCCGCCAACGCCCGCCTGCTCGCGCACAGGACCGACCGGACGGCCTTCCTGAACGAGATCGCCCAGCAGTGGATCCAGCTCGATCCCGCTCGGTACCCGTTCGTGCACCGGGTGGCGGCGCAGCTCCCCGAGCACGACGACCGGGAACAGTTCCTGGCCGGCATCGACCTCATCCTGGCCGGCATCGAGGCCGCCAACCCGGGCCCGTCCCCTCGGACCTGACCCGAACCCGACGGTCCTGCCGGCGAGGACCCGGCTCTGCCCCAGTCGGCGGCGAGCTGCGCGAGCAGGGAGCGACCTGGCCCCCACGGGTCCAACTGGCGGCGTACATGTGAGAGTGCGCTCAGCCACGTCCTGATGAAGGGGCCCATCGCCCCGCCGCCGTCGCGCGCAGCCCGGTCCGCGGAACCGGGGACAGCTACCGAACGATGCAGACCCCCGGCATCGGCAGGCTCCACTCACCCTGCACATCGACGAGCACCCGGCGGGCCAGGTCCCGGGCTTCGGACCAACCCGGATCGACCGCCAGAGCTTCCTCATCTGGCCGCTGTGGCGGGCGAGTTGGTCGAGCGAACGGCTGCCGGGGTGAGGTTCCACGCTCGTGTGAAGGCCACTGCGGCGGTGTGTTCACGGTGCGGCTGGGTGTCGTCCCGGGTGCATGGCCGGTACGTGCGGCGGCTGGCCGATGCCGCGATCGGCGGAGTGCGGGCGGTAATCGAGTTGATGGTGCGTCGGTTCCACTGTGAGAACCGGCCTGCCCCGCTGTCACGTTCGTCGAGCAGGTGGACGGGCTGACGACGCCTCATGCCCGGCGCACGCCGCCGCTGTGGAGGGCGCTGACGTCGATCGCGCGGTCGGCGGGCGGCCAGGCCCGGAGCCCGCCTGGCCGCCGCACTGGGCATCGACGTAGCGAAGGACACCCTGCTCCGCCTGGCCCGTGCTCTGCCCGAGGCGGCCGTCACCCACGTGCGGGTGCTCGGCGGGGACGACTTCGCGCTGCTCAAGGGCCATCAGTACGCCACGATCTTGGTGGACCTGGAACGCCGGGAGCCCGTGGATGTCACCGCCGGCGCATCGGCGACCGGATCATCTTCGACAAGATGCTGCAGCTGCTGCGCTTCGGTTGTTCTTACGAGGCGATCGCCGACACGATCTGCTCGGCCACCACGATCCCCAGCCGACGCGACGAGTGGATACGACGGGGTGCTTTTGCCCGGCTCAAGCAGCTCGCACTGGAGTCCTACGACCGGATCGTCGGCCTCGTCCTCGACCAGATCGCCGTCGACGGGGCGATCAGCAAGGCACCTGGAGGCGGGGAGGCCGCCGGACGCTCACCGGTCGACCGCGGCAAGCAGGGACTGAAGCGCTCGGGCATGACGGATGGATACGGCATTCCGCTGGGCCGTGTCCTGGCCGGGTGCCAACCGCCACGGCTCTCCGCTTCTCGCCCCGACTCTGGACCGTCTGGAGGGCCTCGGCCCGTTGCCCGACACCATCACCGTGCACCTGGACGCCGGCTACGACTCGGATACACCCGCGCTCTGCTCGGCGAACGCGGTCTGCATGGACGCATCGCGCACAAGCGGGAGAAGGCGCCCATTCAGGCCAGTCGGCGTTGGCACGTCGAACGCACTCACGCGTGGCAGAACGCCTTTTGCCGTCTCGCCCGGTGCTACGAGCGCCGCGTCACCGTCATTGATGCCTTCTTCGACCTCGCCGACACCATCATCACCGTGCGCAGCCTGATCCGGCGGTCCTGGACATCTCACCGCTGGGACGAACGCCCGAACCGCCGACCGTGATCCTTCGGCCCCGCTCCGGTCACTTCGGCAGATCGGCGGATAGGAAGGGAGCCAGGAGCGCGAACAATGCGTCGGGGCGGTCGAGGGGGATGATGTGGCCGCAGTCCTGGAGATGGTGTCCGACCAGGTCATCGGCGATGGGACGGAGTTGGCGTTCGAGTCCGGTGCCGACGGGGTGGGAGCCGACGGCCATGGTGGGCATGGTCAGCCGGGCCGTCGCGACGGCGTCCTGGATCTGCTGCGCGCTGGTGGGCAGGGCCCGGTAGTAGGAGAACGCGCAGCGAAGGGCCTCGCTCCCGGTGTACGCGTGAACGAAGGCCGCACGGATGTCGTCGGGTACTCCTCGCCCGAGCGTCCCCGAGTCGAGGAACCAGTCGATGTACGGGGCCTCGTTGCCGGCCAGGACGGTCTCGGCGAGGCCGGGGACGGCGTGGAAGCCGAACCACCACGGGGCGCCGCCCGCGACGACGTGTTCGGCTCCGGACAGGCGGCCGAGCAGTGCCTCCATCACGACCAGGCGCCGGACGAGGCCGGGACGGCGCAGCGCGAGCAGGACGGCGGGGGCAGTGCCCGCGTCGATGCCGACCACCGCTGCCGAGGGCTCGCCGAGTGCGTCGAGCAGCCCTTCGGCGTCGGCGGCTAGGGTGCCTGCGTCGTAGCCCTCGACGGCACGTGCACTGGCACCGAAGCCTCGCAGGTCCGGGGCGATGACCCGGTACCGTCCGGCCAGTCGACCCATGATGCCGCTCCAGAGTTGCCAGGTGTGCGGGAAGCCGTGCAGCAGGAGAACCGCGGGTCCGTCCCCGGCGATCGCGACGTTGAGTTGGACGCCATTCGTCGCGATGCGGCGCAGTTGGTGTGCGGTGGTGACGGGCATGACAGCTCCTCCGACTGGTTACCATTGGTGACCACAGAACGATAGGTAACTGTCCGACCGCTTGCTAGACGGCACTTTCAGGGAAGGTGGTGAGCCACAGGTGACCACCTTCGGAGCCCGGGCCGCCGGTCGTGGGGTACGCGGCGATCTGTTCGATCCCCACTGCCCGACGCGGCAGTTGCTGGACCGCATCGGTACGAAGTGGACGTCCATGGCCGTCAAGACGCTCGCCGATGCCGCACCGGACGAGGTGCGCTTCGCAGAGCTGAGACGCCGGATGCCCGGCGTCTCGCAGAAGATGCTGTCCGTGACGCTGCGAAGCCTGACCCGCGACGGGCTGGTGTCGCGTCGGGTCGAACCGACCGTGCCGCCGCGGGTCTTCTACCGACTCACCGCACTCGGGCTGTCCCTGGAAGCCGCGCTTGCGGGGCTGCGGACCTGGGCGGAGGAGCACATGGCCGAGATCGACCGTGCCAACGAAGCCATCGACCAGGAGGTCGATGAGGGATAGGCAGGCCGGTTCCGCCCTCAGTACTGGTTGGCTCGGGTACTCGATGTAGCCGGCGTCGCCGCCCGGCTACCACGCAGGAGATGGAGGGGGATGTCGTCGGCGCGGTGGCTGGTGACGAAGGAACTGGTGAAGGAGGACGGGGAGATGGTGTTCGAGGACGGCATCTCCCGGTTCTGCCCTGAGCACTCCAAGATCCTGGGGTCGCCGTCGAGGGCACCTGTCTGCGGCGCCTCCTACACGCCATGACATACAGCCACCGCTCCGAACCCATCAGGGACTTCGCGAAACATCACCCCGACGAGCCGAGGTCGGTAACGGGTCAGACCTACCCGGAGGAGCCGCGTCACATCCTCGCTCTCAGATGGCGTGGCCATGGGCTGCGGCGATGGCGCCGTCCAACAGCGCTTCGGCTTCGGTGTCGTCGACGGCGCGCATGGCGACGTGCCCGTCGGGGCGGATGAGGATCGCTCCGGTGTCGCTGATCTCGCACAGGGCGTGCCAGTCGCGGTCGCAGACCAGGTCGGATCCGACGACGTGGGCGGCTATCCCGAGCTTGGCGCGGCGCGCTGCCGTGGGCCAGGCCGTGCCGTTCCGGCCGGTGAGGAGGAGGAACCGGCCTGGTTCGATCAGGCGGTGTGTGGTGGTCCGTGTTCCGTTGTGCTCGAACCACGCGTGCGGGGCGCGATCGCCGGGTCGTGCGCCGGGTGCATGGCCCAGGCCCAGTGGGTCGCGCTCCTTCGCGGGTGTGCCGTCCGCAAGGGTTGCGCCGTCTTCGTAGCTGTGGCCGAGTTCGATGTCATGGTGCTGCCACTCGGGGCGCAGGGTGTACAGAAGTTCCCGCAGCCGGGCGCGGCGCGTCGCGCCGTCCGGTCCGTCGGCCATCACCGCCTGGAACGTGGCGAGGTTCTGCGCGGGCGGGGCGCCGGCGACGATGCCCCAGGCGGCCTGGGTGGTCGTCAGGTGGTTGAGGGCGCTCAACATGGCCCATTCGATGTTGCGGACGGCCACGGGGCGTCGTTCGCGCTCGTAGCTGTCCAGCAGAGCGTCGGCGGCAGCGTCCTGGAGCACGGCGGTGAGCTTCCAGGCGAGGTTGTGGGCGTCGGCGATGCCGGTGTTCAGCCCGAGCCCGCCGGTCGGGGGAAAGCGGTGAGCCGCATCGCCGACCAGGAACACCGGTCCGGTGCGGTATCGGTCGGCCAGAACGCTCTCGATCGTCCATCCACCGGATCCGAGCATCTCCACGTCGAGTTCGGGAAGGCCCAGGACCTCGCGGATCGTTGTGATCGCGGTGGCGTGGTCGATGTCGGCGGCCGTCGACGCGTCGTCGGCCGGGCCGATGACGTTGAGTACCCACTCCTCGCAGTGCCGGTCCCAGTTGGTCGGCCCCATCGCGACCAGCGCGACCTCCAGCATTGTCCCGTCGTCGGTGACGCGATTGATCAGGCGGATCCATGAGTCGTCGTCCTTGCGCAGCGCGTGCGACAGGTCGGCGGCGAAGTGGAGGGCGACCGCGCGTCCGAGTGGGGGAAGTCCGGACATGGTGATGCCGGCCGCTGCTGCTACCGTGCGGCCGCCGTCGGCCGCGAGCGCGTAGCGGGCGCGGATCTCGCTCTCGCCCTCGGCGGAGCGGACGGCGGCGGTGACGCCGTCCGTGTCGTGGGTGAGGGAGATGACCTCGTGCTGGAAGCGTACGTTCCCGGGGTTCTTCTTCTCCGCGGCCCGGCGTAGCCGCGGTTCAAGATGCTTTTGCGGCAGGTTTCCGCTGATGTGTGCGCTGTCGCGGGCGTATGCGTGCGACAGCGCGCCGCTGCCGAAGCCGTCCTGGCGCATCACCATTTCCCCCTCGGGGGCGAGGGTCGTGTACCAGGCGAGGCCGCCGGCCTGGCTGGCTCCGGCTTCGTAGATCTCCTCGGCCATGCCGACGGAGTCGAGGATCTCCATGCTGCGCGAGTTGAGGTAGTGGGCCTTGGGCAGGCGCGAGGTGCCGTCGCGGCGTTCCACGACGACGTGGGCGATGCCGAGGTCGGACAGCAGCAGGGAGCTGACGAGTCCGACCGGTCCGCCGCCGATGACGAGGACGTCGGTCTCGTGGGCTTGCCGGGGGGTGTCGTGCATGGTGTGTCCTTGTGTGTGTGGGACGGTCCGGGAGGACCGGATGTGGCTGATCGGGTGTTGCTCTTGATGACTCGGAGGGAATGGCCGCCCGGTCCTCCGGGACGCTCCGACCACTGCTCCGGAGATCCCCCGTCGAGGCTGGTCAGCGCCGGTCAGGTGGCCGCCGCCGGTGAAGGTCGACCCTGGTATCGCGACGGTCCCCGTCCGTGTGGCAAGTACCCGCGCCAGCACGGTACTTCGTACCGGTCTTGCCGGCCGGACCGGTCACCCCGATCACGGTGGTGCGCCTTCCGCACACGGCTCGGGCCAGGCCCCCAGAGCCTTCTACACGTCCGGGGTTACACCGGCACCGCGCTTCGCGACGACTCAACGCCTGCGGGATTCCGCGTCGAGCACCGCGGCACGCAGCCGGGCCCGGCCCGGCGGCAGCTCACCGGCCGCACGGGCCTGCTCCAGTGCGGCCGACCACCAGGCCAGGTCGTCGAGTGCGACAGCGAGTCCCGCGCTCATCACCGGGCTGGTGGGTCGGCCCGCGTCATCGAACGCGTCGTCGACGAACGGGATCACGACCGTGTTGCGAAGCGGCACGGCCTCCGCCTCCACCATGATCTGGGCGAGGTGCTCGATCGCCCGGATACCGCCGCCGATGCCGGCGCTGTAGCCGACGACGGCGACCGGCTTGTTGCGGAACGCGTTGGATACCCAGACCGAGTCGATGGCGTTCTTCAGGACGCCCGGGACGCTGTGGTTGTACTCGCCCGTCACGACGACGCAGGCATCCGCGTCCTTGATCTTCGCGTTCCACGCCTTCACGACCGGCTCGGAGTACGTCGGGTCGTGGATGTCGCCGATGGTGCCGAAGTGCTCGGAGAAGAACGGCAGCGGCCAGTCCCGCAGGTCCAGCACCTCGACCTCGAAGCGTTCGTGGGCGGCGGCGACGGATGCCACCCATGGTGCCACCCGGTCGGCCGCCCTGGTCGGGCGTGTGGTCCCCACGATGATCTTCAGCTTGGACATGTGCACCTCTGCGCCGCGATCGACAGATCGTGCGCTGGTAGCCAATGGACGGTGAACATCGATCATTCGGGGTCGTCGCCAACGGACGTTCTCGCGTCCCGGCCGACCGCCGACGGGACGTCACCGAGCTCTCCCAGGGCGACGAGACGGTGCGGGAGGCGGTTGGGGCGGGAATCGCTTCTTCCCCGGCTCGGCCCCCGACGAGCGCGCGACCCTCGACGAACGGCGGTCGCACGGTCGCGTCGACCACCCCGGTCACCACGGAAGGAGTCCGCCCCGTGCCGGCGCCTCAGGACCTAGCTGCGCGGGTCGCCGAGCCAGCGGGTCGCGGCTCGCTGGAATGCTTCGGGGTCGGCGTGGTGATCGGCCCACGCCACGGTGCCGTCCGGTCGGATGAACACGGCGGCGAGTCCGAGGTCGTTGTGTACCGGTCCGGCCGCGTAGTGGACCCGGCCGTGCCAGCCCTCGGCCGCGGTCTGGAGCGCGCGGTCGAGGGTGAAGTCGAGGAGCACGCCCTGGCCTCGGCGCAGCAGTTCGCCGAGGCGCGTGCCGCCGGTGAAGCGGAAGTCGGGGGCGCTGCGGCCGACGATCGGCTGTTCGCTGCCCAGGTCGTAGCGGTTGAACAACCCCGAGGTCTGCCGGTACACGTGGGTGACGCCGTCGGGGGTGCTCACCAGGTCGAGGATGAGCTTGCGCAGGGCGGGGGCGTTGGGGCCCGGCTTCATGGTGGCGACCTGGGCGCGGGACCAGTCGAGGACGGCGGCCCCGACGGGGTGGCGCTCGTCGGTGTAGGTGTCGAGCAGGCCCGCGGGTGCGGTGCCGTGGACGGTGGCGGCGAGCTTCCAGCCGAGGTTGACGGCGTCGCCGATGCCGAGGTTGAGACCCGGGCCGCCGAGGGGCGAGTGGATGTGCGCGGCGTCACCGGCGAGCAGGACGCGGCCCATCCGGTAGCTGCTGACCTGCATCGCGCGGTCGGTGAAGCTGGAGGCCAGCTCGACGCCGGTCAGCGTCACGTCGGTGTCGGAGATGCGGCGCAGGACCGCCTGAAGGTGCTCGCGGGTCAGTGGCTGGGAACGGTCGAAGGCGCCGCCGTCGAAGTCGTTCATGCCCAGGTACCCCCAGGGCGTACGCAGGTACATCCCGTTCGGCGTCAGGTTGAAGCCGAACGACAGCTGCTCGGGGTCGGCGAAGGTGACCTTGGCGACGTACCCGGTGAACTGCGGGTCGGTGCCGACGAAGTCGAAGCCGACGAGTTCACGCACGGCGCTGCGCCCGCCGTCGCAGCCCACCAGCCAGCGTCCCCGGTACTCCTGCCCGCCGGCGGTGGTGGTGACGCCGTCGTCGTCCTGCGCCACGGCGGTGACCGGAACGCCCCGGATGACTTCCACTCCGAGTGCGGCGGCCCGTTCGGCCAGCACCGTGGAGACGGCTTCCAGGCTCGTCATGAACCCTTCCATCGCCGGGCTGGGCAGCCTGAACGGCAGTGCGGACGCGTCGATGCCGCCCGCGTCCAGACCCATGCCCGCGAAGTGGGACACGTCGCGGGGAACGGGTGCCTCGACTGCGTCGGGGTGCGCGCCGACCTCCTTCGCGTCGGCGCCGGAGGCGTCCAGCATCGCGTCCAACAGGCCGCGGCGGTGGAACGTCTCGGCCGAGCCGGCGTTCAGACCCCGCATCCCGAGCGGGAGCGCATTCAGGGGCGAGGAGAGTCCCTGGTCCCGCTCAAGGACCAGGACCGAGCAGCCGGCCAGGGCCAGTTCACCGGCCAGGAACAGGCCGACCGGGCCGCCGCCCGCGACTATGACGTCATGCATGAGAGGTTTCCCTTCAAGGAATGATCGATCGGCGGACCCGGCCGGATACGGAGGGTCAACGCAGGTGGGTGAGGCCGTCGAGGACGACGGCGATGCCGGTGAGGAACTGCTCGCGGTCGTCGTGCTCCCTGATCTGGCCGACGATGGCGTACAGGAACGGGTAGGTCTCGGCATCGAGGTCCTGCCACGCCTGCGAGGTCGCTTCGAGGAACTCCTCGCGGTCCGCCCCGGGGTCGACGCCCGAGGCGTCGCCCTCGATGCGGGCGTTCTGGCTGACCGCGCCGAGGATGTAGTGGACGAGCGTCGAGGCCGCGGAGAACCAGCGGGCCTGCGGGACGCCCAGGGCGCCCACCTGCTGGCCGAGCCTTTCGAAGATTCCCACCGTCACCGGGCCGACGGGGTTGCGGATGATCTGGAGGGTCAGCCGTGTGGCGAGCCAGTGGTGCTCGGCGATGGCGTCGAACAGGGCCAGGGCGACCGCGCGGATCTCGTCCTCGGGTGTCGCCTCGGCCCCGCCGGGCCGGGCGGCCAGGGCGGCGGTGATGACGGTTTCCGTCGCCGTGTCCAGAAGCTCGTCCCGGTTGCCGACGTGGTAGTAGATCGCCCCTGACCCGGTGGCCAGGCGATCGGTCATCGCCCGGACGGTCAGGGCGCCCTCGCCACCGGTGTCGAGCAGGTCGATCGCGGTGGCGATGATCTGCTCCCGGGACAGCACCTGGTTACGCCGTTGAGTCTGGCGTGCTCGTGTTGGCATGCCCCAAAGGTGACACACTTGGAGCGATGAACCAAATTGGATTGCCCGACCAAATTGGAGCATTGCGCCATCTGGGTCTATGGTTCTACTTTGGAGCGGTGCGCCAAATGTGTCGGCCGAGCACGCCGCCCCCGCTCACGAAGGAGGCGCGATGCACCCCGTGGCCGTCATCGGCGCCGGGCTCGGCGGACTCGCACTGGCCCGCGTCCTGCACCTGAACGGCATCCCCCCTGTTGTCTGCGAGGCGGAAGCCTCGCCCGCGGCGCGGGCCCAGGGCGGCACGACATCCGCTCGCCGACCCGGAGAAGGCGGCCGAGGGGGCGGGGAAGGCCCGGAGGAGCAAGACGGGCAGGACACCGCAGAGGACCCGGAACGGGACGAGCGGCGAGGGGTCCGACATCGACGCAAGCTCCGTCTGAAGGCCCCCTGCCCGGGCGCTCCAGGGGCGGGCAGACCAGCGTGTCCACGTCGCCGGCGAGCGCAAGGCCGCCCGCTGGCGGCCGTCCTGACCGAGGGGCAGGCCGCCGGCGGCCCGCAGTTCATCCCCGTGCTGAAGAAGCCGGCCCTGGCGCCACGAACCGACCGTGGCGTTCAGCCGCCTGGCGGCACTGCCCGGACCGGCAACCTGACAGGCGAATCCGCCCCTGATCTCCACGCCCCGAGGGTCCGGGGACACCCGGCCGCGCCGGGTCCTCGGCACGCCCACCGCCTGACGACGGCCCCGCAACCTCCGTGACAGGGGCCGTCCCGGATCAGCCGACGCGAACCGAAACGCGGAGGTCAGCCGACGTTCAGCGTGAAGTACCTGACGGTGAGCGTGTCCGCCTGCGAGCCGGGGTGCAGGTCGATTCGCTCCACGAATGCGCCTCCGAAGTTGTACCGCTTGATGATGTGGCCGGAGGAGTCGGGAACTCCGACGGTGATGTTCTTGAGGCGCCCCTCGCGTCCCGCCATCGCGTCGTCGATCCACCGGTCGACCGCAGGGCTGTGGAATTCGGTACGCACCAGCGTCACCCGGTGGTCCGCGGGATCCAGCCCGCTGACCTCGCGCAGGAACTCGACGGAGGTTCCGTCCATCTGCAGGATGAAGATGTCAGTCGCGGAGACGTCGTGCGGGTTGATTCCGCCGCTCAGGGCCGGGCCGGCGGGCACGGCTGTAGCGGGGGTGGCCGCCACCCCGGTCGCGGCCAGGAGAACGGCGCTGATGACGCCAATCCCACGAACCGCCCAGCGTCCGCCGAGAACCTTGCTCATATCGATCTCCTTTCGAAGGGCATGTGCCATTGTCATGTTCACATCTAACGCCGGGAGAGTGAAGAGCCGAAACCGGCCAGCTCGCCCCACAGTTCCAGCCGGAGTCACCCATCCGACTCTTCGATGCCCCTGCGTCATGGCGTAGGGCGGACTGCGCCTGGGTGTCAGCCCCGGGCACGTGAAGTGCGAGGGCGGCACGTCGAGCGCCCGGATCGCCGGGCTCATCGCGACGTCGCCAACCCGCCCCGGCCCGGCCGGGCGCCGGCCCGGCAGGGGTTCGGCCGCTCGGATGAGGGTGGTGCGCCGGTAGAGCCGGTAGCGCCGGCTGCGGTCGTCGCGGTATCAGCAGGTGCCGTCGGCGCCGGCGAAGTGGACCTCCAGCGGGACGCGGAACTGCGGCGCGAACTGGCCGAGATCAGCGATCTCTGAGTCGCTGTTCCTACGGCCGTCCGGCCAGGGCGCGGGCCATGGCCGCGTCCAGCGCGTCGCGAGTGTTGATGAGGTCTGTGATGTGGGACGAGAGCTTCTCGCGTTCCTGAGCCATCCGCTCCACCGCAGCCTGGGAGTATTCGAGACTCGGCGAGTCGACACAGGGCAACAGTCCAAGATCGTGCTGCTGGGGTGGCATCGTCCCGTCCACGTGAACCTTGTCGCCCGACTTGCCCCTGACACCAGTGTCAGGTTCTAGCGTGGCTCGCAGGCCCGCAACGCGGGACTCCCGGGGCAACGGCTGGGTCCTTTGGAACGGCCATGCCACTGAAAATGGGGTCATAGGACATGTCAATTCTCGTCACCGGAGCGACTGGACGGCTCGGGCGGCTTGTCGTGGAAAGCCTGCTCGACGCAGGCACACCCGCTGACGACATCATCGCGACCGGTCGGGACATCGCCGGGATCACGGCCCTGGCCGACCGCGGTATCGTCACGCGCCGAGCCGACTTCGCCGACGCTGACAGCCTGACAGCCGCCCTTGCGGGAGCTGACAGGCTGCTGCCGATCTCGGCCTCGATCCCCGTGGACGAGCGCTTCGCCAACCACCGGCGTGTCATGGGCGCCGCCAGGGCTGTAGGTGTGTCGCTGGTGGCGTACACGAGCAAGGTGCAGGCCGACACGGCGACCACGATCCTCGCCGTCACCCATAGCGTCACCGAGGAGTACTTGCACGAGCGCGGCATCCCCAGCGTGGTGCCGCGCAACGGCTGGTACCTGGAGAACTACACTGCCCAGCCGCCCATGGTCCTGCAGCACGGCACCATCCCACGGCCAGTGCGGTGGCGTCGAGGGCGAGGAGGGCCGCGATGGTGACGGCCTTGGTGCGCAGCCGGGGCAGGTCGTGAACGCGGAAGCAGACCAGGAGGAACGGGAGGTATCCGAGCAGCCAGATGAGCAGCGGGCAGCCGGCACGCCACCAGGGCCATGCCCCACAGTGCGAGCCCGGCCAGGACGGAGCTCCAGTCCCGCCGCTGGACCTCGGCGGCGTACACGTACAGGATCAGGAGGAGCACCGGTATGACGTACCACTGGAACCTGGACGGGTCCCTGAGGTGTTCGAGGGCCCGGCGGGCATGGTCGGTCATCGGATCCTCTGCGGGCTACGTGCGATGGGGGCGTGCCGGCTGCGGGTTCAGCGGTCCTGCCCGGCGGCCCCGGGGCCTCCCGTGGTGGCCGCGACCAGGGCGAGGTACTGCTGGGCCAGGCGGTGGCAGTCGCCCGGCCAGCGGGCGGAGAGGTAGGCGCCGTCCTGCACCGTGAAGCCACGGCGCAGCCGCCCGGGGCCGTCGCGCAGCGGCAGGACCGGCCCGGGTGCGAAGTCGGCGGGGTCGGCGAGCGCCGCGGTGACCTCCCGCTGCACGGTGGTGGGGTAGGTGCGGTAGTAGCTGCCGAGGCGCAGCCGGGTCAGCTGCCAGGCCGTCAGCTCCATCCGTGAGGTCAGCGCGGTGGTGCGCCGGCCGTGCAGGACGGAACGGCCGGTGCCCGGGTCGACGGCGCGGGCCAGCAGCAGGACGCCGTGGCAGACCGCGCCGACCGGGATCGCCCGGCTCATCGCGTCGGCGGCGATCCGCTGGGCGGGGCGGCTGTCGAGGAGACTGCGGACGCGGGGCGCGTGGCCACCCGGGACGAACAGGGCGGTGAGCGCCCGGGGGTCCACGTCGCCGTAGGACAGCGGTGCGCCGAAGTGCGGGTCGCGGGTCATCCGGCGGTAGGCGGCCAGCGGACCGCCGCGGGTCATGAGCCACGGCGAGAGCCAGGAGAACCCCTGCTCGGTGAGCCGCCGGTCGGCGTGCGCCGGACGGCCGTCGGGGGTCGCGAAGCGGACGTCGAACCCCGCGTCGTGCAGCGCCGCCCAGGGGAGCGCGGCCTCGGTGGGATCGTAGTCGGCCTCGGGCAGCAGGAAGAGGATCACAGGGGTTCTCCGGGGTACGGCGCGGCGGGCGCGCGGCCTGCGGCGGACCGCGGGCGGGACTCCCGGTACGGGATCCGCCCAGGTCCGGGTGGTGCGGCGGCCCGGCCGCGGGCAGGGGTGGCACCGACCGTACTGGGCACCCGGGCACGGTGTCGTTGATCCGCGCGGCCCGGTTGTTGACCGCAGGTGCTCGCGATCACGGCTCGCAGGCGTTGACGGCGTGGCGGTGGCTGTCTTGACTGGCGGTCATGGACATCCCCACCTCCGGCCCCGGCGTCGTTCCCGCCCCCGGCGTCTCGGTCTCGCTGGGCTACGCCTCGGCGGTCGCGGGTGCGGGAGGCGCAGGCCCCGACCTGTTGGCAGCGGGGGACCGACGCCTGCCGTTCGAGGAGGTCCGCGCTCTGTGGGACCGGGTGATCGGCGCGTCGGGGGATCCCGCGGCCGGGCTGCGGGTGGGGGCGGACCTGCGACCGGCGGCCCTGGACGTCCTGGGCCATGTCGTGCTCGGCTGCGCCACGCTGGGTGAGGCCGCCGAGGCCGCGGTCCGCTACCACCGGCTGGTGAGCGAGGCCGGCGAGATCGAGCTGGTGCGCGGCAGGACCCTGTCGCGGGTGGTGTACCGACCCACCGTCGCGCCCGGCGCCATGCGCCCGCAGCAGGTGGAGGCCGTGGTGGTGGGGATGGTGAGCGCCGCGCGCTGGCTGGCCGGGCCGGCCTGGACGCCCGCCGGGGTCACCTTCACCCATCCGTGCGGGAGCGAGCGGCTGGGCTACGAGCGTGTGCTGGGCTGTCCCGTGGCGTTCGGGGCGGCGGACAACGCGCTGACCGTGTCGACGGCCGAGCTGGAACTGCGCCGGGCGGTGGTGGACCAGGGCCTGGCGTCGCTGCAACGCGCCTACGCGGACCGGCTGCTGGCGGACCTGACCGGGCCGGACGCCGTCCCGCAGCGGCTGCGCCGGTGGCTGGCCGGCGTGCCGCTGGAGGGGGTGGGGTTCGCCGACGCCCAGGCCACCTCGCGGATGGGCGGGCGGGCGCTGCGGCGGGTGCTGCGCGAACACGGCACCTCCTGGCGGGTGCTGCTGGACGAGGCCCGGCACACCCGGGCCAGGCTCCTCCTGGAGACCACGGACCTGACCACCGACCGGGTCGCCCGCGCGGTGGGGCTGAGCGGGGCGGCGGCGCTGGGGCACGCTTTCGTCCGGTGGCAGGGCGTCAGCCCCGGTGCGTACCGCCGTACCCGGCGCACGGGCGCGACAGGCGCGGCCCCGGCCTCCTGACGCCGCAGGCGGGGGCCGCCCGCAGGTCGGGCGACGCGCCGGTGGACCGTGCTTCAGTCGAACAGTTGATCCTGGCCGTGCTCGCGGTGTCGCCCGGCTCGCAGACACCGCTGCCCACCGTGATCCCCGCGGTCCCGGCGTCGTGGCTGCCCTGGCATGGCGACCCGGTCGAGCGGCCGGTCCCCGATCGTTCCCTGCGACTGCTCCATCCAGGAATCCAGTTGGATGTCCTGAGCTGCGGATGCGGCACCGGCCGGTACGGAGAGCGCAGCGGAACCGGTGATCCCGGTGCTCTGCGCGGGCACCGCCCCGACACCCGACAGGCCGACGGCCACGACGCAGACCCCCGGCCGGCAGCGGAGCCGGGTGGCCTTCCCACGCGCCGTGACGGCCATGCACATCCTCCTGAGGCGGTGTCGGCGGCCCGGTGCCGCACCGTTGCCGGGAGCCGGCCGCCGCCCGACCACCGGAGACGGGCGGCTCCCGCAGGAGCCCGCACAGAAGGTAGGCCGTGGCGCGACGGCCGTCATCGATGCGGGCGGCCGACTCTTCGACCCCGAGGGCCCGCGGGAGCCGAGGCGGCCGGGTCAGGATCGGGTCAGCGTCCGGTCAGGCCGGTACGGCAGGCTGAGGGCACATCAAGGGAGCGCCGGAGGCGGGCTCCCGGACTGGGAGAGGTGCCCGGAGCGGTTCATCGGGTGCCTGGCCGGCAACGGCCGAGCAGGGTCCGCGAGGGCCCGCGCAGGTTCGAATCCTGCCCTCTCCGCCGCACCGGCCCGGCCGCTGCCCACGGCGGTCCGGCCCGCGGGGGCGGGGTTCCGCAGGCCTCCGATCCCGGCTCGGTGGGCCGCCCTACGGGAGGCGGCCGGTGCCGGTCCCTCGGTCGGGCAGCCCCCAGAAGGATCCGTGCAGGCCGATCTGCGCGAAGTAGGCGCCTGCCGCGGCGGGGTCACGGCGGGTGTAGCCCGCGTCCAGGCGGCCGGTGTACCAGTCGGCGGCGAAGTGCCACAGGGTGGCCAGGTCCATCACGTAGCCGCGCTCCTGGCCGGTGCGGCGCAGCCAGCCGCCGACGCAGTCGGTGGAGCAGAACAGGCGCTGGTTGCCGCAGGTGCGGACCACGTCGTCCCAGACCCGGTGCATGGGGACGAGGAAGTGCGCCACCTGGTCGCCGGGCGGAGGCGCCTGCCGGCCGACCACCCAGGCGTGCGGGGTGTCGCAGGCCGGACAGCGGGTGGCGACCAGGACGTCGGTCTCGTCCCGCAGGAGGTGGGGCATGGCGAACGAGTCCCAGGCGCAGCCGCCCCACCACAGCGTGCGGGCCCCCATGACGGAGAAGCCGAGCGGCACGGACGCGAACGGATGCGCCATCACGATCCGATCGCCGTCCCGCGGGTCCAGCACCAGGTCATGGCTGCTGTGCAGCGCGCGGAGCTCCCGGCGTACCCCGTCCGGGGTGAGGGCATTGAGCGCGGCGAGTTCCGGCACACCCGGGGCGCGGCCGGTCCGTGCGAATCCGCGGTACACGGCCAGGCGTACCCGTTCCGTCGCGGGCAGCGGGTCCGAGGCCTCGGGGCGGTTTCCGGTCATCCTTCTCGCTCCTGCGTCGGCGGGGGCGACCTGGCCCGGTCGCCCGTACCAGGATCGACCACAACCGCACCGGGCGGCGCCCGAACACCCCCTGCTGAACGGTCGATCGCCGACGGGTGGCTCGGGGCCGGGTGTGTCGCCGTCGTCCCCGAGGTCCGGCAGGTCGGCGGACAGCAGAGGCTCGGCGCCGCCTTCGGGCCGACCAGCCCGGCGATCTCGGGGTGCAGGTTCTCGACGTCGGGGAACGGGCCTCCAGGAAGTCCACGGTGTACCGCGGAACGGCGGGGGAGACGGCCCGGCGCACCCGTGACCAGACGCCGTCGGCGGGCCCGCCGTCGGTGGTGAGGGCCTGTGCCCGGTCCGCCGGGTCGGTCTGCCGGACACCCGTGTGCTGCGGCCCGACCCGGCACCCCTAGGATGCGGGGCCATGACGAGACGCGGCCTGATCCTGGCCCTTGCGATACCCCTGTCCCAGGTGACCGGCGCCGGCGTGGCCCACGCGGACGTCTGTACGACGATGACGTCCGGGACCTACCGGATCGACGGGGTGTACGGCGCGGTCCCCAAGGTCCGCATGGGCGGCTCCCGCGAGACCGACAACACCCTGCACCTCGACGCTCCCGACCAGAGTGCCACGGCGTTCGAGGTGGCGGTCGTCCCCACCCGGCAGCAGGGCGGCTACACACCGGGGCCCGCGCCCTCGGTGCAGCTGAGCGTGGACGGTGGCCCCGCGCACCGCTTCTCGTTCACCTGGAAGCCGGCCCTCCAGCCCGGCAACCTCGGCACCTGGAACTCCAACCGCGTCGAGTTCGGCGGACTGACCCGCGGTGACCACGTGCTGCACGAGACCCTCTCGATGCCCGCCGGCAGCCCGGACGGGGTGTACGAACTCGGCGCGTACCTCTACCCGGAGGGGCCCTGCTCGATGGTGACGGGCACCAAGATGGGCGGCGTGAGCTTCGAGTTCACCGGCGGCAGCCCCGCCCAGGCCCCGACCCCGGCACCCGGCGGCGCCACGACGCGTAAGCCGGAGCCACGGACGACGGCGCCCACGACACCCGTACCGCGCACGACGCAGACCGGCACTCCGGTGCCACAACCGGCTGCCGACCCGCCGGCGCCCGTACCGTCCGAGGCACCGTCGTCCCCTGCGCCCGAGGCGCCGGCACCGAGCGCGAACGCCACCCCGAGCGTGGCACCCACGGCGCCGGACGGGCCGACCGCCGTGCCGCTGGCCGCCACGCCGGCCGCACACGGCAGTCCCGTACTGCCCTGGGCGCTGGGCACGTCGGCGCTGCTCGCCGCCGCGACGGTGGGCGGGGTACTGGCACTGCGCCGGCGCCGCGCGGTGGACGGAACAGCGGACGCTCCGGCGACGGCCGACGGCGGCTGACACGGCGGCCCGGGCGCCCGGCGCCCCGATACCCGAACGCAGAGAGACCGCTCGAACCTCGCGGCCGGGCGGTCTCTGCCGTCCGGGCGGGCCCATGCGCCAACACGGCGCGCTGCGCCGCCGCCGGCGCCGACGGGCCGCGCCCGGCCCCGTCCTGGCTGCCAGGACGCGCCGAAGCGATCGTGATCGTCGTCGTCATCGCCCTCGCCGCCGCCCTGGTCGCGGCCGGGATGTCGGCCGGTGCGGCGCTCGAACTGGCGGGCGGAAGCTGGCTGGTGGGACTCCGGCTGCGGCGGGAGCGGGCTTGGCGCTCGTCTAGGGACGGAAGGTGCGGCGGTAGGTGTCGGGTGGGACGCCGACGCTGCGGTGGAAGTGGCGGCGCAGGGTGGTGGCGGTGCCCATGCCGGCGGCTGCGGCGATGGTGTCCACGGTGGCGTCGGTGGTCTCCAGCAGTTCCTGGGCGTGGCGAATGCGCTGGGTGTGGAGCCATTGCAGTGGCGTGGTGCCGGTGAGGTGCTTGAAGTGGCGGCCGAGGTGACGTGAGCTCATGCGGGCCTGGCGGGCCAGGTCCTCGACGGTGAGCGGCTGGTCCAGCCGCTCCAGCGCCCAGGGGAAGAGCTCGCCCAAGGGATGGTTACCCGGGGCGGGGAGGGGGGTGGCGATGAACTGGGCCTGGCCGCCGTCGCGATGGGGTGGGACGACCAGGCGTCGGGCGATCTTGTTGGCGTTGGCGGAGCCGTGGTCGAGGCGGATCAGGTGCAGGCACAGGTCCATGGCGGCGGCTTTGCCCGCGGAGGTGAGGACGTCGCCGTTGTCGACGTAGAGGACGTCCGGATCGACGGTGGCCGCCGGGTGGCGCCGGGCCAGTTCCCGCGTGTGGGCCCAGTGCGTGGTGGCGCGCCTCCCGTCGAGCAGTCCTGCCGCGCCCAGGATGAAGGCGCCCGTGCACAGGGAGGCCACGCGGGCACCGGCCGCGTGGGCCGCACGCACCGCCTCGACCAGCTCGGCGGGCGGGTCGCGGTCGGTGTCGGCCCAGCCGGGAACGATCACCGTGTCTGCGTGTACGAGGTGGTCGAGCCCGTGGTCGGGGTCCAGGCGGAAGCGGCCGACGTGCACCGGCCCGCTCCCGCAGAGGGCGAAGTCGTACCAGGGATCCACGATGTGGGTCAGATCGGCTCCGAAGACCTCGACGGCCACGGACAGTTCGTAGTGGAGCATGCCGTCGGTGACGGCCAGTGCAACAGCAGCCATGTCCGAAACTGTACGCGTCATGTCGTTTCCGACGCTCGTACGGGGTGCTGCCGGAGGGACAGGATGTGGGTGTCGGGCCGCAGCGGATCGACCTCGCAGCGGGCGTTCGAGTAGAGCGGGAGAGTCTCATGGGGTCAGGCCAGCTGGTGACGGTGTTCGGCGCCTACGGTCACACCGGGCGGTTCGTGGTCGCGGAGCTGGCCGCGCGCGGGTTCGTCCCGGTGCTGTCCGGGCGCAACGCACGGACCTTGGAGGAGATGGCCCACGAACACGGGCTGGAGGCCCGGGCGGCGTCGGTCGAGGACCCGGCTTCGCTGGACCGGGCCCTGGCGGGCACGGCGGCGGTCATCAACTGCGCCGGCCCCTTCGCGTCAACCACCGGCCCCGTCATCGAGGCCGCGCTCCGCGCGAGGATCCCCTACCTGGACGTGGCCGCCGAGCTCGAGGCCAACCTCGACACATTCGCCCACTACGGCGAGCGGGCCCGGGACGCGGGAGCGGTGATCGTCCCGGCCATGGCCTTCTTCGGCGGCCTCGGCGACCTGCTGGCCACCGCGGCGATGGGCGACTGGACCGAGGCCGACGAGGCACACATCGCCTACGCGCTCAGCAACTGGCACCCCACGGCCGGCACCCGGCGCTCCGGCGCGGTCTCCCGCGAGCGACGCGGCGACCACCGCCTGCGCTACCGCGGCGGACAGTGGGAGCGCCGCACCGACGCCGCGCCCACCCTGGAGTGGACCTTCCCGGAACCGATGGGACCCCGGCTGGTGATCGGGGAGTTCACGATGGCGGACGTCGTGACCGTCCCCCAGCATCTCTCCATCCCCGATGTGACCACCTACATGAGCGCCGAGGCGGCCCGAGACGTCGCTGCCCCTCACACACCGGTCCCGACCGCCGCCGACGAGAGCGGGCGCTCGAACCAGACCTTCCTCGTCGACGTCGTGGTCCGCTCCGGCGGAACCGAGCGCCGGGCCACGGCCGGCGGCCAGGACATCTACGCCGTCACCGCGCCCCTCGTCGCCGAGGCCCTCGACCGCGTCCTGACCGGCCGCACGAGGACCGTCGGCGTCGTCTCCGCCGGGGAGATCTTCGACGCCTCCGACTTCCTGCACGCGCTCGCCCCGCACATCACAGTCGAGTTGCACCCGCAGAAGCAGATCACCTGACCCGAGCCATCCGCCCGGCCGCCGACCGGCGTGCCCTCAACGAGCAGTGGCCGCGTGGGCCTCCACGCTCGATTCCCTCGCCTGCACGGGTGCTGCCCGAAGCCCTGAACGCTGCCCAGAGCCGTGAACAGGGCCACGTGGATCACTCCTGCGTTCGGGGTCTCGAACCTCCGGGCGCGCCCGTCGTGTGCGCGGGCATCCGGTCGCGCGGGCCCCGTGCCGTGGGAGCGGCAGTGTCACCTCTGGGCGGGACTTCCGGCCAGTGCATCCGAGCAGCCGTCGTACCACCCCTGCGGCAAGGACTCTCCGGCCAGGTTCGAGCAGGCTCGCCCCACCGCCATGACGTCCTCGGCGGTGTTCCTGACCTGCATCCCGGACTGCTTGCCCGCCTGGTAGCCCGCGCGGTAGGACGTGGTCCCGATGTCGCCGCCGTCCGTCCCGAGCAGCGCGACGAGCAGCACCAGCGAACCTCCCAGGACGGTGGCGGCGGTCAGCCAGGCGGCGAGGCCGGACCCGGGGCCCCGGTGCCGGCCGCCCGGTGCGCGCTGCGCGTCTGTCTGCGGTGTCAAGGTGTTCTCCCTGCCGTCGGATGCGCCGGTGTACCGGGGGAGATGACTACCGGTCAGTAGGGATCGGTTCCCGCCGCGGCGACGGGCGTACCGGGGCCCGTCGCCGCCACCGCGTCAGAGGGCGGGCGTCCCGGTGCCGTCCGGTGCGGAGGTGAGCAGCGCGGTGATCCGGTCGGCGAGGTGCGGGCCGAGTCGGCCCCAGCCGTCCTTGTAGCCGTAGACGCCGCCCAGGGTGCGGGCCTCGTAGTCGCCGTTCATGATCTCGATGTCGTCGGGCGTGATGAGCGCCGGGTGGGCCACGCCGAGGGCACCGGAGACCTTGATCAGCTCCTTGCGCAGGGCCCGCAGGTAGACGGCCGCCCGGGTGGACTTGGACGCCGGGTCGACGCCGCGGGCCAGCCACGGGTTCTGGGTGGCGATGCCGGTGGGGCACTTGTCGGTGTGGCACTTCTGCGCCTGGATGCACCCGATGGACAGCATCGCCTCACGCGCCACGTTGACCATGTCCGCGCCCAGGGCGAAGGCGACCGCGGCGTTCTCCGGCAGGCCGAGCTTGCCGGAGCCGATGAAGGTCAGGTCGTCGGTCAGCCCCAGCTCGGCGAAGGTGCCGTAGACCCGGGAGAAGCCCATCCGGAACGGCAGTGACACCGAGTCGGTGAAGATCAGCGGCGCTGCCCCGGTGCCGCCTTCGCCGCCGTCGACGGTCACGAAGTCGACACCGCGGTCGCCGCGCGCCATCTGGGTGGCCAGCTCCTGCCAGAAGCCCATCTCGCCCACCGCGCTCTTGATCCCGACCGGCACACCGGTCTCGGTGGCGAGCAGCTCGACGAAGTCCAGCATCGAGTCGACGTCGCCGAACGCGGAGTGCCGCGACGGGGAGGCGCAGTCCTTGCCCACCGGGATGCCGCGGATCGCGGCGATCTCCGGCGTCACCTTCGCACCCGGCAGCATCCCGCCCAGCCCCGGCTTGGCGCCCTGGGAGAGCTTGATCTCGATCGCCTTGACCGGGGCGCCGGCGACCACGTCCTTGAGCCTGTCGAGGCTGAAACTGCCGTCCTCGTTGCGGCATCCGAAGTACGCCGTCCCGAGCTGGAGGACGAGGTCGCCGCCGTTGCGGTGGTACGGCGACAGTCCGCCCTCGCCGGTGTTGTGCATCGTGCCGGCGAGCGCCGCGCCCTTGTTGAGCGCGGTGATGGCCGCACCGGAGAGCGATCCGAAGCTCATCGCGGAGATGTTGACCACGCTCGCCGGCCGGAAGGCCTTGGCGCGCCCGCGCGGCCCGCCCAGCACCTTGGCCGAGGGAAGGGGGGCCTGCGGGTCGTGGGCGTCGGGCAGCGCACCGGCGAAGGTGCGCTGCTTCAGGTAGGCGTGCCCCTGCACGTGCTCGACGTCGACGTCGGTGCCGAACCCGAAGTAGCTGTTCTCCTCCTTCGCCGACGAGTAGATCCACGTGCGCTGGTCACGGCTGAACGGGCGTTCCTCGTCGTTGGAGGTCACGATGTACTGCCGCAGCTCCGGCCCGATCGTCTCCAGCAGGTACCGGGCGTGCCCGACCACCGGGAAGTTGCGGAGCAGCGCGTGCCTCTTCTGGAGGAGGTCGCGGGCGGCCAGGAGCGCCACCGCTGTTGCGGCGGCCGCGCCGATCTTCCGGGCGTGCATGAACGTTCCTCCTCGATGCACGACTCGATCACCGTGCGGTGGAGCCGTTGTGTCGTGTGGGGCACTGGACGGCGGGCACCCGGCCGCGTGGGCATCGGCGTCCGTCGGAGAATGCGCAACGATAGTAGGAGGCCGTCCGTTCGGGCATGGAACCAGGGGCGGCCCCGGGGCGGGCCGGCGGTCGATCCCGCACCGGCAGCGCACCGGCAGCGCACCCCGCAGGGCGTCACCGGCCCGCGTCACCGGCGGACGTCGCAGGCGTCCTCGAAGAACCCACCCCCGGGCCCGGCCTGACGGGTGAGCGAGCCGACGCTGCTGGACACGGTGACGATCCGGGGCGACCGGGAGCGGCGCAGCGACGGCAGCAGCGCGTCGGTGCCACGGATGAGCCGATCACCGGGTGCACCTCGATCTGGCCACCACCTCGCCCGCCCACCAGGCGGAGCTGGTCGCGCGGCTGAAGGATCTCGGTGCGACGCTCGCCGACGTGGGACAGGGTGACGTGCCGTGGACGGTCATGACCGACCCGAACACTCCGCACCACCTGTTCTGGAGTAGTCCACGGTGTCGACCGCCACCCTGTCCCTCGAAACCCGGAATCCCTCCCGCCCCACCGACGGGATGGAACCCAACAGCCTGCCCGGCACAGAGGGCACCGTGTTCAGCCAGCCGCTGCGAGGGGTCCGAGTAGTTCGACTGTCCGTCCTGACGGACGAGACCACCAGCCCCGAGCGGCAGCGCGACGCCTGCGACATGGTGGCCGGCTCGCTTGGGATCGACTTCGGCGAGGGCGATACCCTGGGCAAGGCCGTCGACCTGGATGTGAGCGCGTCCAAGGTCGCCCAGTTCGACCGTCCCGCCCTTCGGACGTGGCTCACGGACCCGGACAACTTCGACGCTGTCGTCTGCTGGCGGTTCGACCGGATCATCCGGTCCATGGCGGACATGCACGATCTCGCCAGGTGGGCTCGCGAGCACCGAAGCATGTTGGTTCTCGCCGAGGGCATCGGCGGCGGCCGTCTGGTCTTCGACTTCCGCAACCCGATCGACCCCATGGCAGAGCCGTAAATGCTCATGCTGGCGTTCGCCGCGCAGGTCGAGGCGCAGTCGATCAGGGACCGCGTGACCGGCGCCATGGCATTCGCAGGATGCCGCTTCGCTGGCGCGGCTCCCGCCCGCCGTGCGGCTACATGCCCGCCCCGATGCCCGCGGAACACGGCGGGCTCGGCTGGACGCTGGTTCCCGATCCGGACGCCGTGGCGGTCATCGAGCGCATCGTTCGGGAGCTGCTGGAGGGTAGGACCGTCTCCGTCATCACGGCGGGACTCAACGAGGACGGCCGCATGACCGCGCACCGGCACTTCATGGTGTCTGAGGACACCGAGGACGACGCGTACGGGATCATGTTCCGACTCGCGTCCGTCCTGGTGAGAGCCGGAATCACCGAGCGCTACGGCAAGTCCGTCCGCCGGATCCCCTCTCAGCGGCACCTACCTCCCGGGTGGGGCGTCTATCTGGTCGACCGCATGGCGGACCAGCCGACCCCGGCCGGGCTCGCCTTGGTGACCACGGTTCGGCACACCCGTGCCCTGGCTGCCGAGTTGGTCGCCCTCGCGGCGTAGATGCGGCGAAGCCCCGTCACCCCCTCGGCAGGGTGGCGGGGCTTCGGGGAGGCTACGCGGCGAGCCGGGAAGGGGCCAGGCTGCGGGCGCGTTCGTAGAGATCGCGAGCGTCGGAATTGGTGGGGTGGCTGGTCAACAGGCCCATCATGTTCCGGATCTTGGCGTCTGCGCGGCCCGACTGTACAAGGGGGTAGTCATCAAGCACCCCGTGCCATGTGGACCACGCGCGTTCGAACATTCCCGCCTGTAGTTGCCACTCGGCCAGCAGCGATCCGTACCGAACGCGGGTCCGGCGGTAGACGCCGTGGCGAAGCTTGTCGGACAGCTCCAGGGACTCTACGGCCCCCGTCAAGTCCCCTAGCTCATAACGAACTTGACTGATGTGGTAGTGGAGCGACGAAGGGTCGTACGACCCGAAAGCCTTGCTCTCGGACTCGGCCTGATCCATCGCCCTTTCCGCCTCGCTGATCAACCGGTGCGCGCCAGCAACGTTCCCGGTCTGCGCGGCGGCGTGGGCTTGCTGGCCTGCGAGGAAGGCTCTCATCCGAGGCCCTGCGGCGGGCGAGGCTGCCGCGGCAGCGTCGGCAAGCTGCATAGCTCGCTTCCCGTGCCCGAGGTCGACGGCTTGGACGCTCATGCCCCGCAGGGTGGTGCAGTAGGTCAGATGATCTTCTGCGATCCCGGCGAGTTCGAGTGCCTTGACGTAGTAGCGCTGTGCGAGGCCGTGCAGCCCTTCGTCCACTGCCATGTAGCCAGTGAGGTAGCACAGATCGCTGGCGGCCGACATCATCGCCTGCCGAACGGCCTCGGGCGCTTCAGCCCGGAGGTACGGACCCACGGTGTTGACCAGGTAGCTTGCCGCCATGGGGCGGGCAGCCCGACCGCCGTGTCTGTCGTCAATGCTGCTCAACTCCTCAGTCATGGCAATGACGTTCGCGACTTCGGTCATCCCTATCCGGATGGTCCGGCCGCGCTGGATCGACTCGGCGCGGGCTAGAACGTCCTGCCACCCCGGGATGGTCAGCGCGACCGCGAACAGCGAGCCGCCGAGCACGCTCCGCCGCGAGGGGTCCATATCCTGCCTCCCCAACTCGATCAGGGCTTCGACCGTACCTGTCGGACCGGTCGGCTGATCGAGTGGTGGTGGGAAACCGGCCTCGGAGTGCGTCACCAGGCGACGGAGGCGGCGGGTCAAGGCTTCGAGGATGGCCGCCTGTGTCTCGGGCCGAGGCTCGGTACCGGCGAGCCAGTTGGACACTGCCGGCTGCTGGTAGCCGGTCGGCGCTCCGCTCTCGGTACCCACCAGGTTGACGGCCCGTGCAAAGGCCCCCTGCGTGTACTGAGCCTCTTTCAACAGCCTTGCCAGTGAAGTGTTCGGGTGCCGCTCGGGCATTG
The DNA here is from genome assembly GCF_044740765.1 of Kitasatospora sp. NPDC088346. Taxonomy (NCBI): domain Bacteria; kingdom Bacillati; phylum Actinomycetota; class Actinomycetes; order Kitasatosporales; family Streptomycetaceae; genus Kitasatospora; species Kitasatospora sp. NPDC088346. Next base: position 1,618 of record NZ_JBIURH010000018.1, on the reverse strand, counting down.
CCCCATCTCCCCGTGCTGTGGCTTTGATGGGTTTGATATCCCCCCAGCGTCGCGAGCCTACCGCTCTCCGTGTTGGTGCGGTTGCGTAGAGCCAGACAGGTCAACCGGAACGTGAGAGGCCACCACCGTGGGTGACTCGCATCTCTCCCGCATCGCCCGGGAGCAAGAGAGACAGGCGGAAGACGCGCGCACTGACCTTCGTGCGGCGACCGAGGAAGCCGGGTGCCCGCTCCCGGATCTTGTAGTCGAGCCGGCGGACCCCCAAACCGGTGTGGCACGGGTGGATCTCGGGATGGTCGAGCCGGTGACGGCTTTCAAGCTCGCCGAGATCATCCGGGCCGGTGTCGATGCCCTCGCCGCCGAGGCGCGCAGGCCCGAGGGTGCGGTGTTGCACCTGGTGACCCCAAAGGTCGGTGACCCGGTGGTGGACACCGAGTCGGGCAGCGTCGGCACGTACCAGGGGGAACGCCACGGGAGGTGGAAGCTCGCTCCGCTCGCTGGCGGGAACGAATGGTCGGCCGATCCGAGACATGTCCGGGTGCCGTCCGTCAACGAGCGAGTTCGGTTCGACATGGCGCCCGCCGAGGCGACCAGCGTCAGAGAGTTGGATGATGAGCGAGACCCCCGAAGCGCCCGAACGGTCAGCACTGTGGACCCCGGCGCACTCGGACTATCAACCCCGGCGGATCGGCGAGAGCAAGACGACCACCCGCTACGGTGACTGGCGGCTCTGCCCGGACGACGGGCCCGACGTAGACCCGGCTGTCTACGTGCTGGTGGGCAAGTCCGAGTCCGAGAACGGCACCGTGTGCGGTGCCGAGTCAGGCCCGGCACCCACCACCGACGAGATGCGGGAATGGGCGCGGAAGCACGAGTGGAACCACGACGACCACCGGTCCTTCCGCCTGGTTGCCGACGCGGCCATGGTCATGGTCCCGACGGTGGAACCGCTGTGAGCCTGCCGAGGCGGACCGAGGCTGCCGCCACGATCGGAGTCGTCCTGGTGGCCGTCGGTGTCGCATCCGGGGCTGTCCTGGTGATCAACCCCGCGCCCACAGGGGTTCGACAGGCGTTGTGGTTCGGGGTCGCGCTGCCGCTGCTGCTACTCGGCGTGCCGTACGGCGCTGCCATGGCAGAACGATGGCACCGAAGACGCCGACTCCGCATCACCGTGCGACACGTCCCCGGGTACCGCGAGGGGCCGCCATGATCGGCACCGTAATGGAGCCCAGCACGCTGCCACAGATCCCCCCGGGGCTGCTCCGGTCGCCGGGACGGTGCTGGGGCTGCCTCGCCGAGCGGGACGTGACACCACTCGGCGGGGGCGAGCTGGACGGTACGGACCTGCCCCTGTCGGCCTGCCGCTGGTGCCTCGCTGCCCTCCGGCAACGGCCCGCTGCGGTCCAGCGCTGGCACCAGCTCGGCACCCCGGCCGGCCAGCGAGCCCACCGCGTTGGCCAGTGGTCCCGTGCGCTGCGCCGCCGCAGACACGCGGAAGGACGCCACCGAGCCCCTGCCCGCGCCTAGGCCGGGTATCGGGTCGTGATCAATCCGCGGGATTCGTCCTCACAATGAAGGCCGATCCGGTAGACCGTACTTCGTGACACGTGTGCAACTG